>NZ_JADKPQ010000015.1:0-166156 GCF_015350725.1 Flavobacterium sp. CSZ | reverse complement strand
TTTTTTATGCTTTCTAGGAATTTTCCTTAACCAGATATACTTTTCGCAATAATCATATCCAATAAACACCCATTTTTAAAGACTTCTTTGCTTTAACGGGTATTTAATGACTTGTTTTTAATAAGCCCGTTTTGGGTTGGATTACCACAAGAACACTAAGACACGAAGCTTGTTTTCGAGATTTATTAGTTCTCATCAAGATACTAAGCTCGAATTCCTTTTTTTTAATCGTGCAATCCCGATCGCTCGGAAGCAAAGGTGCCAAGTTTTTCCTTTTGGAGCATTTTTATCATCCTTTAAACCACATGCTCTTATGAAAACTATTGCCCTAGCCCCGATAGTAGTGGAAATCCTTTTGTGTCCGCCGCGGCGGACACAAAAGATCGGAACGGATAGCGGGAAATAGCTCCTAAACCAAAATCAAATTACAAATCCGAAACTCCAAATTCCAAAATTGCTTGTTCTTATATAGAATGAAATAAAAAACCCATCAACTAAAGTGACGGGTTATGAATTTTATGAATTACTAATCAAAACGAATGGCTTTGACTGGTGAGATTTTCGTTATTATATAGGACGGAATTAATAGGACAACAAAACAAACTGTAATGGTAAGTAAATTTAGCAAGGCGATATATCCCCAGTTTAGATAGACCGGTGCCTGGTTGACGTAGTAGTTTTCAGGATTTAACTGAACCACTCCAAATTGCTGCTGAATCAACAATATTGCGATGCCAATTAGGTTACCCCAAAACAATCCTCGTATAATAAGATAGAATGCGTTATATAAAAATATTTTGCGAACTGTCCAGTTGTTTGCGCCCATTGCCTTTAGGATTCCGATCATTTGGGTGCGCTCTAATATAAGCACTAATAATGCGACAACCATATTTATAGTAGCTACTAAGATCATAACCCCGAGAATAACGACGATATTGAAATCGAACAATTGTAGCCAATCAAAAATATAGCTGTATTTTTCGATGATGGTTTTTGTGTCTAAATTCGATGATGTTTGATCGTATACCTGAATTCCTGTTGTTTTGATATTATCGAAGTCTTTGATAAATACTTCAAAAGCTCCCACCTGATCCGGAGTCCATTTATTGATTCGCTGAATATGACGAATATCTCCTATTATATAGGTGGCATCGAATTGCTGAAATCCCGAATTGAAAATACCCGCAATTTTGAATCGACGGCTGTTTGGCATTTTGCCCTGTTCTTCTTTAATAAAGAAAGTATTGAAATTATCTCCTACTTTTAAATTAAGACGATCTGCGAGAAGTCTGGAAATTAAAACTTCTTCGTTTAGAGTTTTAGAAAAATCAGGCACTTTACCATCGACAATATATTCTTTTATATTATTCCAATCGTAATCTGCTCCTACTCCTTTGAAAACAATTCCTTCAAAAGCATTTTCGGTTCTAATAATTCCGGCTTTACTTGCGATGGCCTGAATATGGCTTACCTCCGGAACTGATTTGAAATTGGGATAAAAATCCTGTTTTTTTGAAATTGGCGTCAAAGTGACCTCAGAATTGTTATTATCAAAATTTGATATTATAATCTGGCCATTGAAAGCTGAAACTTTATCACGTATTTTTTGCTGCAACCCGATTCCGGTAGCAACTGAAACTATCATCATAATAATACCAATGGCAATGGCCGAAATGGCAATTTTTATAATTGGCGCTGATATACTGCTTTTATAGTCTTTGGCAGTAATAAGTCTTCTGGCAATGAAATATTCTAAACTCAAATTTTGGTTGTCTTTTATTAATTATCATTGGACTTTATTGATCCGAATCAAAAATACATTTTAAAAAGTAAAATTGAATGGCTTCTAAAAACAATTACAAAAGTTTTAAACCCTTATAACGGAAGTTTCTTTTTCATCTCTTCTACTATATTAAATGCCGCAGGACAAATGGCAACATTTTTCAAGGTAAGATCCGCAATTTGATGAAACTTTTTTCGATCTGTATGCGGAAATTCTCTACAAGCCTTTGGCCGAACATCATAAATCATACAATAGTTCTCGCTATCCAGAAAAGTACAGGGAACACTTTTTAGCACATAATCTTTGTCTTCATCTACTCGAAGATATTGCTCAATGAATTGCTGTGGTTTCTGCCTGAATGATTTCGAGATTCGTTCGATATCTGCCAGAGTAAATAATGGCCCGGTTGTTTTGCAACAATTGGCGCATTGCAAACAATCTGTCTTTTTAAATTCGGCGTCATGCAAATCCTGCATTACATAATCTAAATTCTTAGGTTGTTTCTTTTTCAGCTTATCGAAATACTTTTTGTTTTCGATATGCTTATCTTTGGCTAACTTATTTAAGTTATTTAAAATTTGTTTCAAGTTTACTTTTTAAAGTTGATGTGCAAAATTAAACAACTTTAAACTTGAAACCCTAAACTTTGAACTAAAATACGATGAAAGATCTATTTGGGAAGGCGATGTTCGACTTTCAAACCAATAATTCGCCTGAAGATATCATTACAGAAACTACCATTTCTGAAGAAGACGAAATGAGTGTAGATTATTTATTCCGTTCTTATAACCAAATGCCTAAACTCGAGCAAAAAGCACTGCAATTGGCAAGTGGTAAAGTATTAGATGTTGGGTGCGGCGCAGGAAGCCATAGTTTATCCCTGCAAAATGATCGCAATTTAGACGTGACATCTATAGACATTTCAGCAAAAGCTATTGAAACTTGCAAACTTCGCGGCGTTAAGAATGCAAAAGTTCAAAATATACTAGATTTTGAAGGTGAAAAATTTGATACCATTATTTTATTGATGAATGGCGTTGGTATTTTTGGTAAACTGGAAAATTGCAATACATTTTTATCTAAGCTAAAATCACTTTTGAATCCGGGCGGACAAATTTTACTGGATAGCTCTGATATCATTTATATGTTTGATGAAGATGAAGACGGGGGAAAATGGATTTTGTCTAATAATGATTATTACGGAGAACTTGTTTTCAATATTTCGTATAAAGGAGAAAAAGAAGAACCTTTTGACTGGTTGTATTTGGATTACAACACACTTCAAAATGCAGCTGCCGCAAATGGATTAAATTGTGAGCTTATTTTAGAAGGTGAACATTATGATTATTTGGCTAAACTTTCGATTTAAAATAAAAATTAAGGATCATGGAAGCATTAGATTTAGAAAAATTAAAATATCCGATAGGAAAATTTGAGTTTCCAACGGAATTTAGCCCTGAATACATTTCCGATAAAATTCATGAGATCGAATCTTTTCCTGAGAGATTAAAAAAAGAAACGATTCATTTAACAGATGAACAATTGGATACGCCATATCGTCCCGATGGATGGACCATTCGACAGGTGATTCATCATTGTGCCGAAAGCCATATGAATTGTTACATCAGAATAAAATGGGCTTTGACAGAAAATAATCCGGTAATAAAACCATATGATGAAAATTTATGGTCGCACTTGCCCGATAATTTAAAGATGCCTATTGAACCCACATTAACACTGTTGGAAGGTTTACATTTCAGACTGGCTTTTATTATGAAGAATTTGTCTTATGAAGATCTGGAAAAATCTTTTATTCATCCTGAAAACAATTCGGAATATAAAATAAAACTATTAATAGCCACATACGCCTGGCACGGAAATCATCACTTGGCACATATTACTACTTTAAAAAAAGATAAAAACTGGAAATAAATAATTGTTTCATTTTTACACACTGTATATTATTTATCCTAAATAAAAAATCTCTTCGGTTGAAGAGATTTTTTTATGTTCTTTAAGGAATATTCAAATATTTATGCGTTTGAAGTGAAACTCTCCACTTTGGATTATTCATTACATAATCTACAATCAATGGCGTCATCTCCTCTTTTTTACTCCATTCCGGCTGAAGAAACAAAATTGCATTGTCATTTACCAGTACTGCTTGTTCTTCTGCAAAAATAAAATCGTGTTTATTGTAGATAATCACTTTTAATTCATGCGCATTATCATACACAGTCTGTGTTGGTAATTTATTTTTTTTAGGCGAAAGACAAATCCAATCCCAAGTACCTGTTAATGGATAGGCTCCTGAGGTTTCGATATGAACTTTTAAATTTCTGTTTTTTAATTCCTGAGTCAACAAACTCATATCCCAGGTCAAAGGTTCTCCACCAGTTATTACAACAGTGTCTGCATGAGTTGCGGCATTATTTACAATTAAATCAACACTAGTTGGCGGATGTAATTCTGCATTCCAGCTCTCCTTCACATCACACCAGTGACAACCAACATCACAACCTCCAATTCGTATAAAGTAAGCGGCCGTTCCTGTATGAAAACCTTCTCCCTGAATGGTATAAAACTCTTCCATCAAAGGTAACATAGCTCCTTTATTTACTTCTAATTGTATTTCTTTTGATAACATTATTTCATTTTAAAGTGCAAAGATAGTCAATTAAATACGGAACAAAAAAAACCGATAGTTCAAAGAACTACCGGTTTTATATTTCAATAAAAGATCTTATATTATTTTAAAGCTTTTACAGATTGTGCAGCGTAAGCATTTGCAGGATCTAAAACTAAAGTTTTATTGAAATATTCAATTGCTTTAGCTTTATCAGTATTTGCATAACTAGCACCAATACTATTGTAAGCTTCTACTACTTTTTTAACTGTAGCAGGTTTTGCTAATTCCTCAGGACCTTTTGCAGTTGTTTTAGTTACATACTCTTCGTAGTTTTTGATAATCAAATCATCTTTCTCAAGTAAGTTATTGATTCTTCCTTTGTATAAGTATGCTTCATCATAAGTTGGAGAAGCCTCTAAAACTCTATCAAAAGCACTTTCAGCTTTTGCTAAAGCAGCAGCATCCGGAGCACCATCTTTTTTATTTGCGTTAGCATAATAAAGTGAAATACCATAATACACATTGTCATCTAAATAATTTTTAGATTCTTTGTTATTAACTGCTAGTTCAAAAACAGTTGCAGCTTGTGCAAATTGTTTTTTACCAAACAATGCTTTCCCTAAATCAGCAAGTTCTTCAACTACCAAAGGCTCTAATTCAATTGCTTTTTTAATATCAGCAATACCAGCATCAAAAGCAGCTTGATCTACAACTCCTTCAGCATTTGTTCCTTTTTTAATTTTTGATAATCCTAAATACAAATAATCTCTACCAATTACTTTGTTTGAAGGTACTTTGATAAAATCTTCGATAGATTTAATTGCTACATCAACATTTCCGTTTTCATAAGCAGCATACCCTAAATATCTGTAGATTCTTGGGTTTACTTTATCCTCAGCAATCATTTTGTTTGCTACAGTCTCCAAAGTTTTGTAATCTTTTACTAAGATCAAGAAATCTGCGTGACGCATTTTAGAATCTAAAGAGTAATCTGTTAGACTTAAGTATTTCTCATAGTTTGTAATTGCATTTTGCATATTCACTTTAGCGGTAGATGTTTTGTTTCTTCCCCATTTGTAATATGTTTCAGCTAATTCTCTGTAAACCGGACCGTAGTTAGGGTTGATCGCAATAACTTCATTAAAAGATTTAATTGCTTCTTCGTATGATTTAGCTCCTTTTAATAAAACTCCTAATTGCATTTTTGCTCTTAAAAGAGTTGGATCAGCAGTAAATGCATCACGGTAAGCTTTGTATGCATCATTTTGATTGTTTGAACCGTAATAAGCATCACCAATTGTCAAAAGAGCGTTTGCATTTTGAGGCTCGATTAATAAAGCACGTTTCAAAACAGCAATTGCAGCTGGATAATCAGGATTATTAGAGTTAATATAAGCTCTACCGATGTAAATAAACTCTTCTACATCTTTACGTTTCATATCTTTTGTCGCTAAACCAAAGTTAGCCTGAGCAGCAGCAGCATTCTTATCATCAAGATCTATCTGACCTAATCCGATATAATTTAAATTTTTCTTATCAGATGCCTGTAATCCGTTTGCGTAATAAATTTTCGCTGAATCAACAATACTTTGATTTAAATATATATTACCTAAAACAAAATTAGCTTCTCCGTCAGAAGGTTTTGCCTTGATGATTGTTTTAAGCAAAGACTTTGCTTTTTGAAATTGCTCAGCATCGATTGCCTTTTTAGCTTCTTTGATGTCTTGCGCTTTTGCAACAGTAGCTGAAGCAACTAAGGCAAGACTAAAAATTTTAAATTTATTCATCTTTAATTGTAATTAATTTATTCTTTATCTTTAATAATTTGACTTCTAATCTTAAGATTTCTTCCCGGAGTTCTCACAGGCAATAATCCTGATTTTAAAACAATACGTTGTCCGATATCTCCTGAAATGAATGAAGCAAACCCCATTCCTAAACCAGTATAACCCTGACAATTTATAATAAACAAATCACGTGCCAAAGGATATTTCTTTTCACCAAGATCATTTTGGGTAGGACTATAATATCCGTCACCATTCAGACCTTTTACACTCATCACATTGATCTTTTTAACGATGTCTAGCATATTTGGAGATGGCTGATACAACCAATTTACTCCAACTACTCCAATCATACCATCATTCTCAGACACGAATTTAATAACTTCGTCGTTAGTTTTAAAAGAAAAAACGTTTTTTGATGGAATATCTTTCACCTTTGCCAATTCTTTCATGTATCGAACCGTACTTGAATTTGGATTATCAAAAACAAGTCCTTTAATTCCAGAATCTGATTTACCCTGCAAAAAATCAATCACAGTTTTCAACGCAATTAATGTATCATTATTGCTTTTATTAGTAACAAAAGCAATTGCATCTGATGCAAAAGGCGTTACTCTAGGATTAATCTTGCTTTTTTCAAATCTTGTTTTCTCTTCCTGAGTCAAATCTCTGGTGGTAACAACAACTTTTGCTTTTTGATTTAGCAAATCATTTATAAGCTCAGCTTCAGATTTAGGCTTTAGTGAAATCTTAGCATCATAGTAAGTACCTTCAAAAACAGCCACCATATCTTCTACAATAGGTTTTATTGTTTCATCGACAGTAATATCTATTGATCCTTTTAAAATTGTTTCATTCTCAGCTTCATTTTTACTTTTTTGGTTACACATGGCAAACAAAAAAACAAAAACTACCAAACCTACAATTTTACCATATTTGAACATAATTATTCTGCGTTTGAATTGATTAATCTTAAAAAACGAATTCCTGAATATACAATCAATAATCCGCCAAAAGCATATCTGTATTTAGGTTCCATATCCAAAGGAAGTTTCTTCCAGAACATAATCATTAAACCCAGTACAAGATATATTAAAAAAAACATTATTCCTAAAACAAGAAGAAATCGCTCTTTGAGCGATTTCTTCTGAATATTATTAAGCTTATCCTTTAACATTATTCTGCAGATTGAATAGTAATAGGAAGCGAGTAAAGTACCCTAACTTTTTTACCATTTTGTTCGCCGGGAGTCCATTTTGGACATTTTTTAAGAACACGAATTGCTTCTGCCCCTGTACCGTAACCGATATCCCTTAAAACTTTAATGTCGGTTAATGAACCGTCTTTTTCAACTACAAAAGTAACATAAACTTTACCTTTTAAACCTTCTTCTTCCGGAGTCTTGTAATTATTACCTACGAATTTGTAGAACTTCTCAATTCCTCCAGGGAAATCTGGTTTTACTTCGATACCTGCAGTATTATAAACATTGTTATCTTCCTGAATGATCTCAGTAACTGGCCCTTTACCAACTGGCTCATCAACAGTTAAAACTGCATCCGGATCTCCTTTGATAGTTTCGTTACCTACTTTTTTATCTTTAAGATCCACAATTTTTGGTGGGTCTTCAGTAATTTCATTTGCTTTAGCAACTACCGGTTTCACAAACTTAACCTGATCCACTTTTGGTGGTGGTGGTGGTGGTGGTGGTTGATTTGGCTTAATTTCCTCTTTTTTAGGAGGTAATTTTACTGTCGCGATTTTAATATCGTTGTTCACCACTTCTTCTTCAGAATCTGGCAAAAAGCTTGCAATAAGAGGAGCTGCAACAGCAACGCTAAAGATAAGCGAACCAATGATAAGAGCTTTTACAGTAGTCTTACCGTTAGATTTTCTTAACTCATATGCACCATATATCTTATTACGCCCTTCGAATACGATATCAAGCCACTGATTTTTAATTATATCTAATTTCATATTTCTTGATTATTAAGGATTAAAACAAGATTGCTCTTATTTTTTATCTATCAATTTCGTTTCTTCTGGACTAAACTCAGGAACAATTGCGTAAGTCTCTACACCTGAGATAGCCATTTCATCCAAAATATCAACCAAATTACGGTAATTTGATTTTTTAGTTGGCTTGATAATAACTATAATTCCATTTTTAGGTTTCCCTAAAGCTGTAGAATAAGCTAAAACTGCTTTTTTCTGAGTTAATAATTCTTTACGAATTCCGTCTTTACCATAGGCAATATCCTTTGGACCTACTTTAGGAGTTGCAAGCAATCCCATATAATAAACCATTTTATTATCGGCACCAAGCATTACAGTCATCGTACGATTTTCATCTACTTTTGTATCCTCCGTTTTCTTAGTAGGATCTGGATCTTTATCTGGCAGAGACAAATCCATCGCTTGAGGTTTTGACAACGATGTGGTTAACATAAAGAACGTGATCAATAAGAATGCCAAATCCACCATTGCCGTTAAATCGACCTTAGAATTCTGCTTTTTACTTCTTACTTTACCACCTTTTCCGCCACCACCGTCGCCGGTATTTAATTCAGCCATTTTAGTGTATATTTTTTAATTAAAAGTCTCTTCCTCTCGTACCTGTAACTAAGTTAAAGGAATTGATTTTCTGATCTTGTAGAATATCCATTATCTTTTTGATTTGTGGATATTGTTCTTTAGCATCACCTTTTATTGCAATTTTCAATTCTTTATCATCAAGATCAATCGAAGCTCTTCTTGAAACCAAAAGCCAGTCTTTTAATTGATTATCTAATGAATCTATTGGAATTCCAGGTTGATTTGCTTTTGTTCTGTCAGCCGCTTTCATATCGATGATTTGCTTCAAATTTGTCAATGGCACACCAAAGTCATCCATTAAAGCAAATTTAGTTTTATCGTCTTCTGAAAAAGTTACACCGTATTTTGATCCCATTCCTTCAAGAGTTCTTTTACGAATCTCTCTACCTTTAAGGTCAAAAAACACTTTGCTTTTTCCATCTGCACCTTTCCCTATTGTAATGATAGCTAAATCTGAATCAGGTAATTTAGTCTGAGCAACAGAAGAAGGCATATCTACAGGAAGTGCTTCTGGCACTTTAGCAGTAGCGGTCAAAATAAAGAACGTAAGCAAAAGGAACGCAACATCACACATGGCAGTCATATCTGTCGATGTTGACTTTTTTTTCATTTTTATTTTAGCCATTATCTTTTATTTTATTTTGATATAATTAATTGTAATTAATACTAATCAAAAATTAATTATTGTTTCAAACTTCCTCTGAATCTTCTGTAAGTATTTACAATTGTAGTACCAGCCTCATCGATAGAGTAAGTTAAATCATCAATTTTAGCAGTAAAGAAGTTATAAGAAACGATCGCTAAGATTGAAGTAGAGATACCTGTTGCAGTGTTGATAAGTGCTTCAGAGATACCTGTTGCAAGAGCAGCCTGGTCTGGAGTTCCAGCAGAAGCTAAAGCACCAAACGCTTTAATCATACCTGATACAGTTCCTAATAATCCTCCTAAAGTTCCTAATGATACTAAAGTAGAGATAATAGTCATATTTTTTTCTAACATTGGCATTTCTAATGAAGTTGCCTCTTCGATTTCTTTGTGGATTACTTCTGCAGCCTCTTCACTGTTGAAACCTTCTTTTTTAACATCTTGGTATTTTACCAAAGCCGATTTAATTGCATTTGCAACTGAACCTTGTTGTTTGTCACATGAAGCGATTGCAGCCTCGATGTTTCCTTCTTTAATGTTTCCTTGTACATTTTTCATAAATGTATCTAAATTAGCTTTACCAGCAGCTTTACCAATAACGATAAATCTTTCAATAGAAAACACAACAACCATTAAAAACATACCTAATAATACCGGTACGATAAAACCTCCTTTATATACTTGACCTAATGTATTGATCGGGTGACCTGTTTCTGGATTACCTCCTTCGAAGTTAGCAGCATCTCCCATGATAACTTTCCAAATAAACACCCCAACTAAAATACACGCTACAATAATGATTCCTGTAATCATTCCTCCTCCATTTGAAGTGCTTTCTTTTTTAACTTTAACGTTTGCCATTTTTTTTAATTTTAATAGTTTTAAATAATTTTTATTTTTTAGTTATATTTAACTTGTAGAGGAGCAAATTTATACGTTTAGTTTAAATAAAAAAACTTTTTTTAATTTAATTGAATGAAATTTAACGTCAATTTAAAAAATATCTCATTAAATTGCCGCCGTCATTTTTTTGATAAAACAAAAAACAGGGCTATTAATGGGAAAATTACAACGTTTTAGTAAATATTCAAACATTCCGTTGATATCTTCTTAAAAAGTTGCGAAATTATTTTTTATATAATTTTCAACCCTTAAAAGCTTTTTCTTACTAAAAAAAACGAATGCAAAATGTTAAAAAACCAAGCAATACTCTTATAATCATCTAAATTACAAATAAAACATGAATAAAAAAGACAATTTCATTCAAGATATAAACAATGGTTATTCCTCTAAAGGCGATAGTATAACTCTGGGCGGAGCCATTCTTGACGGAGAACCGCTTGCTGAAGCTCATGTCAAAATCCCGCTAAAAACTTTAAATCGTCACGGACTTATAGCCGGCGCAACCGGAACCGGAAAAACAAAGACTATTCAGGTTTTTTCTGAGCAATTGTCAAATGCCGGAATTCCTGTTTTAATGATGGATATAAAAGGGGATTTTAGCGGAATTGCAGAAGAAGGAAAGGAAGAAGGTTTTATTACAGAGCGACATGCTAAAATAAATATCCCTTATAATGTTGCTTCTTTTCCGGTTGAATTAATGTCTTTATCCAAACAAAACGGAGTTCGTTTAAGGGCTACAGTTTCCGAATTTGGCCCTGTTTTATTTTCCCGAATTTTAGATCTTAACGATACTCAGGCGGGCGTTGTTGCGGTTATTTTTAAATATTGCGATGACAACAACATGCCGTTGCTGGACTTAAAAGACATCAAAAAAGTAATCAATTATATTACCGAAGAAGGCAAAGACGAAATCTCTGCCAATTATGGCAAAATTTCGACGGCAACAACAGGAACTATTTTAAGAAAAATAATAGAATTAGAACAACAGGGAGGCGATATCTTTTTTGGGGAACTATCTTTTGAAATTGATGATTTAATGCGAATTGATGAAAACGGAAAAGGATACGTAAACATCATTCGATTGACTGATATTCAAGACAAACCAAAACTGTTTTCGACTTTTATGTTGAGTTTATTGGCCGAGATTTACCAGCAAATGCCGGAGAAGGGAGATGTTTCGCAGCCAGAATTGGTTATATTTATTGATGAAGCGCATTTGATATTTAATGAGGCCAGTAAAGTTTTATTAGAACAAATTGAAACGATTGTAAAACTGATACGCTCTAAAGGTGTTGGTATTTATTTTGTTACTCAAAACCCCATGGATGTTCCTAGCGGTGTTTTGGCACAATTAGGTTTAAAAATCCAACATGCTTTAAGAGCTTTTACTGCAAACGATCGTCAGGCAATTAAAAAAACAGCAGACAATTACCCTACTTCACAATATTATAAAACAGATGAATTGCTAACGAGCTTAGGAATTGGAGAGGCTCTGGTTACAGCACTTAACGAAAAAGGAATTCCAACCCCGCTTGTTGCTACTATGATGCGCGCACCAATGAGCCGAATGGACGTTCTGACTTCTGATGAAATCGAAGTCATTAACAGCAAATCAAAGCTAGTAAAAAAATATGCCGAAGAAGTTGACCGCGAAAGTGCCTATGAAATACTAAACAAAAAAATTGCCGATGCAGCTCAGGCCAGAGCACAACAAGAACAACAATCGCCAACAAAATCATCAAAAGCTGAACCAAGCACCACAAGTGTAGTGACAAAATCAGTTTTAAAAGTGGTAACGAGCGCTACTTTTATCAGAGGTGTTTTTGGAGTTTTATCAAAAATGTTTAAAAAGTAAATTCAATTACGATATCAAAACTCAATTAGAATAGCAAAAATCAATAGCAATTACAATATTAAAAATCAATTTAAAATTTGAGATTGATATTGTAATTGATTTTTGATATTACTTCTGCAGTAACTCTAAAATCTTATTGTCTATTTCGGGCGTGTTCCAGATATTTTCAATATTATCCAGTTTTAGGATTTCTTCCATAATTGCGTTTTGAAAATCCCCAATGGCCAAAGCTTCGGCATATGGGCGATCACTAAAAGTTACGCGGCTGTAAAGCGGAATCCATTTATCAGGATGTTTATCAGAAAATGCTTTTTCTATTTTCTTTTGTAATAAGAATTTTTCATCAGCTGTTTTGGTACTCATTTCCATGAAATTTCGATAAGATAGCTCTGCAATGGCATCAGCGTTTGGCTTACGTGAAATTTGATATTCAGAGAAAATCTTCTTCCAGTTGTCTTCGTACTTTTCGATCATTTCGTTTAGAACCGTAATATCTTCAAAACCGGCATTCATTCCTTGTCCGTAAAACGGAACAATCGCATGACAGGCATCGCCAATTAAGGCAATTTTATCTTCATATGTCCAGGGAAAACATTTCATAGTTACCAAAGTACTGGTTGGATTTTTAAAGAAATCTTCTGCCAGTTTCGGAATCACTTCAATCGAATCTGGGAAGTTTTTCTCAAAGAAATCCTCGACCATTTTACGATCTGTGAGCGATGCAAAAGAATTTTCACCTTCAAACGGCATGAATAACGTACAGGTAAAACTTCCGTCAAGATTAGGAAGCGCAATCAGCATATATTCACCACGAGGCCAAATATGAAAAGAGTTTTTATCCAGTTTATGCGTCGCATCGGCATTTGCCGGAATATTCAATTCCTTGTATCCCATATTCAAAAATTCCTGCGAATAATTAAACATGCTCTGGCGTTGCATTCTATGACGAATTCTTGAAAAAGCACCATCGGCACCAAAAACCATATCGTATTTTTTCTCCTCCCACTCGCCTCTTTCGGTTTCCCCAATATGCAAAGTCGCATCACTTAGCGTTACATCCCAGATTTTCTGCTCAAACAAAAATTCGGCTCCTGCTTGTTCAGCAAGATCAATCATTTTCCGGTTTAAAGCTCCTCTGGAAATTGAATAAATCGACTCGCCTTCCTGGCCGTAGTTCTGAAAATTGAGTTTATCAACCAAATGAATCGCACGTTTGTCCATCGGAATCGCGATTTCACGAACCGAATCGCCAACACCAACGCCATCAAGAGCTTTCCAGCCACGGTTAGACATAGCAAGATTTATAGAACGACCCGAAAAATTAATTTTGCGAATATCAGGACTGCGATCATAAACATGAACGGTGTGACCTGCTTTTTTGAGATAAATTGCCAATAGTGATCCTACCAATCCAGAACCTACAACAGCAATTTTTAGTGGAGTTTGCATCAAGAAAAATCTAAATATAAGATCGTAAAAATAAGTAATAAATACACAAAAAGCTTTAAAATAAACCAAATATTTAGACTTATTCGTTATAATTATTCTAGGTATGACCTGCCGAAAAAAAGCGGGTCGGGCTATCCGCTATATTCCCAATTAACAAAACTACCGCTAAAAAGCCTTGTTTTTCTAAATCGGGAGATACCGCTCCTATCCTCATGCAGCATTAGTTTTCATAACAAATTTGCGTTTTTATAGATTTATTAGAAATCCGAAAAAGCCTACTTTCGCTTGATGAGAAAAAAATTAAGCCCACAGATTTGACGGGTTGAACGGATTTTCGCAGTTTTTTTATTAAAACCTAAAGCACATCACTAAAAAAAATTCCGTGTCCATCTGTTCAACCAGTAAAATCCGTGGGCAATAAACGAACTACTTCAATCAAATAAATACCATGAACAGCGAACTATTACAATCTGATATCATTCTCGAAAACGAAAAAGTATCATTACTTCCTTTTGAAAACGAAAGAAACATCGAACTCAAAGAAATTATCTTCGACGATGAAATTTGGAAATTCATGGGAATGTATATTAGAAATGATGCTGATTTCGACAATTATATCAAAAGCACCTTAAAACAAAAAGCAGACGGAATATGTTATCCATTTTTAATTATAGACAAAGCAACCAATAAAGTTGCCGGAAGCACACGTTATGGATACCTCAATCACGCAAGCCAGAAATGCGAAATTGGCTGGACCTGGTACGGAAAAGATTTTCAGGGAACAGGTTTAAACAAAGCCTGCAAATACGAATTACTAAATTTTGGTTTCGAAAACATTCAATTTAAAAGAATACAATTCAGCGCTGATTTGGAAAACAAAAAATCTCAAAGAGCTATAGAAAAACTAGGCGCAGTAAAAGAAGGAATCTTTAGAAATAATTATGTAGACTCTGAAGGAAAGAGTAAAGATGATGTTTATTATAGTGTGATTTTGGAGGAATGGGAGAATACTAATCGAGATTATTTTTCTGAATTCAACTAGAAATTAATATTTTAGCCAAAATCGCATTAAAAATTTTAAAAGGAAATCGTTAATTATGGAAACAATAAGCTTAACTGCTTCTTTAATGGGATTTGCATTTATTTGGTATGTTACACTTATCTATCCTCCAGCACATAGGATTTTACGAGACATAAAGACTTACAGAATACTTTTCTTTTTTTCAATGTTATTACCCATTCTCGCTATAATTACCTTTAATAACCAAATGTTACATAATAGAAAAGAAACTTCTTTTTTGTCATTGTATTTGTTGATTTTTCTTTTAATATACAAATATCTAGATAATTACATTTTAAAAAGAAATGGTAGGAATTTATATTTCAAAATAAAATATAATTCTGTTTGGAACGATGAAGAATCTGACGAAGCAACTTCTATTGAAGGATGGTTTCAATTTATACTAACCATTTTTCCACTACTTTTATGTTACTTTTTAAAATATATCGTATTAGATGTGATATTAGAAAACTACTTTTAATAAAACCCAGTAAATCAATTCTCATACGTAACATAAATCACTCCACATGAACCTATATTCAGAACATTACGTAAGTCAAAAAACTGAAAGGTTCGTCAATAAAATTTGGTGTCTCGATAACAGCATCGGCGAAAGCCTGATTGAGAACAAACTTGTTTTACCCAATGGCTGTTTTAACCTTGCTATTGTAAGCGGCAACGCTATAGAAGTTCATACAAGTAAAAACAAATACACAATGAGCGAAGGTTTTTACTTTTGTTCGCAAATGACCAATAAAGTTTTGGTTAATATTCAGCCTAAAACAAAAGTTACCATCATTCAATTGCACGCCTGGACACTTTCGATGTTTCCTCATTACGATCTGAGCAATTTTACAGATGCTATTTTTACAATTGATGCTGCCGAATTACCTTTTCAAACTAAAATCAAAACAGATATAAGCAGTGATATTTCGGTATTATTAAATACAATTAATTCTTATTTTGAAGAATTAAGTGATACACATCCCAATAAAAATGCAGTCGAAAAGATCTGCGAAATCATCAAACTTCAAAATGAAGAAATTACGGTTTCGGAAATAGGAAAAAATCTAAATGCTTCGCAAAGGTCGCTTCAAATTAAATTTAAAACAGCGACCGGGCTTACCATCAAAAATTATATTCAGATTCTGAAATTCAGAAAATCGGTAGATCAAATGGTGAATTCTGATTTAGAGAAATTGAAACTGACCGATGTTGCGCTTTATAACAAGTATTTTGATCAATCACATTTTATAAAAAAGTTTAAAGACGTGACCAAAACAACTCCAAAAATGTTCAATTCTGATTCTTATTTTCTTTCAAAAAAAAGATAAGATTTCGCATTTGTACAATTTTACGAGCAATGTTTACCGTACTATTGCAAAATCATCAATCATCAAAATCAATCAAAAATGAAAATCAACAACTCATTTTTCCAGTTAAAAGCAATTTTAGTTGGGATACTACTGCTCCAATTCCATATTGGATTTTCTCAGGAAGAAAAAAACTCTGAACTCTACAAGATTATTATGTCAAGAGACAGCCTTCTTTTTAATGTTGGCTTCAATAGTTGCGATATAAAACAATTTGAAGACTTATATACTACCGATTTTGAGTTTTATCATGATAAAGACAGTGTTTCAGACAAAACCAAATTCTTATACAATCTGAAAAACGGGATCTGTTCACCAACAAGAAAATATAATTACCGCAGGGAACTAATCGAAGGAAGTACCGAAATTTATCCATTGTACAATAAAAATGGAATTTTATATGGTGCAATACAAATGTCATCCCATCGTTTTTATGAAAAATCACCCGGTAAACCAGAAGAACCAGGAAGTTTTGCTAAATTCACTCATCTCTGGTTGTTACAAAATAAAGAGTGGAAATTATCACGATCGCTTAGTTACGATCATAAAATGATTAGCACTACCGCAGATAAATCGAATCTTTTTGATAATGAAGCTGCAACCGAAAAATGGTTAAAGCAAAATAATGTTCCCACTCTTGGAATAGGCATTATCAATAACGGAAAGCTTCAACAAATAAAAGTATTTGGCGAACTTAAAAAAGGCATTACAGCTCCTTACAATACCATCTGGAATGTTGCTTCGTTGACCAAACCTGTAACAGCAGTCCTAGCTTTGAAACTGGCAAGTGCAGGAAAACTCAATTTAGACGAGCCTTTGTACAAATACTGGACGGATCCCGATATTGCAAATGAACCCAACACAAAACTATTGACGGCAAGAATTGTTCTAAGCCATCAAACGGGTTTCCCGAATTGGAGATTTATGAACGAATCCGGTAAACTTGACTTTAAATTTAAACCCGGAACAAAATATCAATATTCCGGAGAAGGATTTGAATACTTGAGAAAAGCACTTGAAAAGAAATTCAACAAAACGCTACCACAATTAGCAGATGAATTAATTTTTAAACCACTAAAAATGACTGATACTAAATTTGTCTGGA
Source organism: Flavobacterium sp. CSZ (assembly GCF_015350725.1). Classification (NCBI taxonomy): domain Bacteria; kingdom Pseudomonadati; phylum Bacteroidota; class Flavobacteriia; order Flavobacteriales; family Flavobacteriaceae; genus Flavobacterium; species Flavobacterium sp. CSZ. Next base: position 148,975 of record NZ_JADKPQ010000015.1, on the reverse strand, counting down.
ACGATATCACCGATGTTTCAAGATTTGCTATTGGTTACGACAACAAAGGAAATGCCTACGAACCTACTAAGAATAAAACGGCAAATGCCGCCGATGATTTACTAACTACAATTGAAGATTACGGAACATTTTTATGCAGCGTAATGAACAGCGATGGGTTAAGTAAAAAAGTGTTTGATGAGATGACATCGCATCAGGTTGAAACCAAGAAAAACAAATATTTTGGGCTGGGTTTCGAAATATATAATCTGGGAAATGACAATTATGCGCTATCACATGGCGGTGCAGACCAAGGCGTTCAAACCATTGTTTTATTATTACCAAAAACAAAACAAGGCTTAATTATTTTTACCAATGTAGATGACGGTTACAAAGTTTACGAAAAAATAGTGAATCATTATTTGGGCGAAAACGGAAAGAAAATAATTGAAATTGAAACGAAGTAAAATGGACACGAACAATGACACAACGATCAACCCGATGATAAATGTAATAATGCTTTTTATATTTTTTCTAAGCAGGCAAGCAGTGGCCCAAACGAATAGTGAAGTTATCAAGACGGATCTTTTAAAAAGTGAAATCATTAAGATGGACAGTTTGCTTTTTGATGTTGCCTTTAACCAATGTGATGCTGCACAATTTAAAAAAATAATAGCTGACGATGTTGAATTTTATGACGACCGTTTTGGTTTGAACGTTTCGAAAGAAAATGAAATAAAATCATTGGACGCAAAATGCAGCAGACCCGAAAAACTAACCCGAAAACTAAATTCCTGTACTATCGACAAGCTGGGCGATTTTGGCGCCGTACAAATAGGCGAACATACTTTTTATGTTGATGGCAAACCGGAAGGAACGGGAAAATTTATTCATATCTGGGAACTAAAAGATAAGGACTGGAAATTGAAAAGAATTGTTAGTTATGAGCATAGACCTGTCAAAAAGTAATTTTTGGTCTGTGCTCTGATCTTCATTATTTTGATTAAAATGAAAAAAAATGGTTTATCCTGAAACTTAATTAAAAATTAGTCGTCTAACCCAAAGACGCCATCTTAATCACTCGTGATTAAAAAGTTTCAATCATCAATCAAAATCGATCATTAAACCATAATTAACTAATCAATCATTATGAAAAAATCAATCAAACTAATTGTTCTTAGCATTTTGCTTCAATTTTTTGCCCTAAATGTTTCTTTTGCGCAAGACAAAGCAAAACAAATTGACGAACTTATTGGCAAGTACAATCAATACGGCCAGTTTAACGGTTCAGCACTTGTGGCCGAAAATGGAAAAGTAATTCTAAAAAAAGGATTTGGTTCTGCCAATATGGAATGGAATATTCCTAATGAGCCCGACACGAAGTTTAGATTAGGCTCTATCAGTAAACAATTTACAGCTTTCCTGATTGTAAAACTAGCAGAAGAAGGCAAAATAAAATTAGATGTTCCTATTACTACGTATTTACCTGATTATCCAAAAGCAACGGGTGATAAAATAACGATTCAACATTTACTTACCCATACTTCAGGTATTCCAAACTACACTTCTCTTCCTAATTTCTTTAAAGATAATAGCCGAAATCCTTATACTCCTGAAGAATTTGTAAAAACATTTTCGAATTTAGCACTTGAATTTACGCCAGGTGAGAAATTCAATTACAGTAATTCAGGCTATTTTTTATTGGGATACATTATAGAAAAAATTTCAGGAAAATCGTATGAGCAATATTTACAGGAAACCATTCTTACTCCATTAAAAATGGTAAACTCCGGTTACGATCATGCCGATGTTATTTTGAAAAACAGAGCTGCCGGTTACGAAAAAAGAGGTAAAAAAATCAGAAACGCTCCTTACCTTGACATGAGTATTCCGTATGCTGCGGGTTCATTATATTCTACTGTCGAAGATCTTTATCTTTGGGATCAGGCGCTTTATACCAATAAATTACTTTCATCAAAATCAATGGAATCTTTATTTAATTCTTATATCAAAGCCGGAAAAGGATCTTACGGTTACGGATGGTTTATCGAAGAAGCTGACGGAGCATCGGGCAAAGTAAAAGTTATAGAGCACGGTGGCGGAATTAACGGATTTAATACTATCATTTACCGAATTCCAGGAGATAAAAATCTAATCGTTTTATTAAACAATACAGGCGGAACGGTTTTAAATGAAATCAGCCAGTCTATTCGTGCTATTTTATACAATCAGTCGTTTAAAGCACCTAAAATGTCTTTAGCATTTGAATTACTGGATAGCTTCTCAGAACAAGGAGTTGCAAGTGGTTTAAATACGTATAACAAACTTAAAAATGATCCTCTTTACGCCATTTCTGAAGGAGAAATGAATAGAGTGGGATACGAATTGCTTCAAAACGGAAAAATTAAAGAAGCCATAGAGGTTTTCAGGATAAATGCCGAAACGTATCCAAAATCAGGAAATGTTTATGATAGTTTGGGCGAAGCTTATCTAAAAGACGGCAACAAAAAATTAGCCATTACAAACTATAAAAAATCTTTAGAACTTGATCCTACCAATGACGCCGGTAAAAAAGCATTAGAAGAACTTTTGAAAAAATAATACCCAAAAAGAGCCAACGCTCAATAGCGGTAATCTTTATCTTACCAACTCCGATAATTCTGGTTTTAAGCCAAAATTATTGGAGTTTTTTTATTTTAAAAGTGTTTTTCCAATTCGGTATTTAGTATAAAAAAACTATTTTAGCGCTGCCCAAAAAAAACAATTTTAAAAACCCAAATCAAACTGATTTACAACTTTTAAAGCTGTAAATACTATTTATTTAACCTATGAAAAAATTAAAGATGCAACTTTTAGTATCATTACTATGCCTGTTTATTCCAATCATTGGTAATTCTCAAACAGCTGCCAAAACAGTTCCAATGCCAACTCAGCAAAACAAAATTATCATTGACAAAATTGTTGAAGCCGCACATTACAAAAACTATGTTGTTGATTTTTGCCTGGAAACCATAAACGAAGCGGCCCTTAAAGAAAAATGGAACGATCAGAAAACAGTCGAAATAACCGAAACCATCAATTATAAAAATTTCAGGGATGCCGTCTATAATATGTTCGCGTTTTACAACGAAATAGAATTAGAAACACTCTTAAAAACATACAAACAAGATACGGCTTACCAAACCTCAAACGTTATGATTTCTAATGATGCTCTGGGGTATAATCTGGAGATATTTGCGAATGATATTGTTCGGGGAAAGTATAAATAAAGGCTCAAAGATTTTTTCTTAGATTCTGAGATGCTAAGTTGCTAAGGTTCTAAGTTTTTTTTAAAGAAGGTTCAAAGTTGCAAAGGCTCAAAGAGACAAAGGTTTCTTAGATGTCGAAATCTTTGTCAAAGTTTAAAACTTTGACAAAGATCCTTACAGTCAAACCATTTACATAAAGCTTTGTGTTCTTTATGACAAAGTCACAAAAGGTTAAAAACCTTTGCGAATCTTTGCGTAAAAAAACTTTGCGCACTTTGCGGTAAAACCACACAAGCCAAAACACACAAGCCGAGAACCTGAAACTTGAAACCTGAAACAAAAAGCTTATTCCTTCGCTGGTTTAAAAACCAGTTTAGTCGACGTTTTTATAATCTCCTCTTTATTTAATTTCATTTTTCTGAATTTCCCTGCATTGTACATTTCAGCCTGATCGCCGTAATGTTTGCTGAACGGATTTCCGGATTGTCCGGTTGGCAAGATACTCCAGCTATTATCTATATCTGAGAAATCAACGACTCTTCGGGTTGATGGCCCGCCTTTTACATAATATTTTCCTTCTTTGTTAAATCCGAAGAATTGATTGTTTATGACTTCATTTGATCCCGGAGCTGCAAAAGGTCCCACATCAAAAAGTTTACGCAAAGCAGCTATTTTTCCTAACGGATGTTCGTGTTCTACCGTATGTACTTTTCCCCAATTCCAGTCGGCAACCTGATCGCCTAATTGTTCCTGAAGTTCTTTTACAGATTGATGAAACGCTTTTGAAACAATTTCGGCTCTGGTTTCTTTTACATTTTTGGTTTTAATATCATCCCACCAAACCGAATTTTCATTCTCAATTTGTCTGGCAATAATTTGTTTCCCTAAACTGGTTCCTAAAAACAGATTAAAATTATCTTCTCCCATTTCATCTTCAAAAGTATTTTTTAGATATAAATAAATCCATTTATTGTAAATCGTCGATCCAACATCTTCGAGATTATTCGTTCCTTTCCATGATTTCAAAGCCGTAATTACTTCTTTTTCTTTTGGCGAAAGCGAAGCAATATTTACATTCGAAATTAAACTCTGAACTACTCCCGGAGCGATTGGAGAAGTATTGTCAAAAATCATTTTACTGATTGCTTCTTTATCCCAATCTGATTTTGCATCCATTAAAGCGGAGATTCTTTTAGCGCGATCTTCCGGCAAATAATATCCGGGATACAAATAACCATCGATAGCTTCCGGCTGATTATTGGCTGAATAAACATAACCCCATTTTGGATTTTCGGCCGATGGATTTTTAGAAAAATCAAGATATTCTTTGATATCGTCTTTCCCACTTGCTCCATCCAAAATAAGAAACGAATTCACGCCTTTATCATGTTTATAAAGTGTTCCTGTTGCCCACCAGGCCACATTTCCTTTGGCATCACCATACATTACATTCAGTCCCGGCGCTGCAACCAATTGAACTGCTTTCCTGAAATCTTCTTTGCTTTTAGCATGAGAAAGTCCATAAACCGCATCCAGAATCTGAATAGGCTGTTGGGTATAAATCCAGGACATGGCAATAGGATTTTTTCGGTCTAAACGTTCCAATAAATCATTCATAATGGGTCCGTGTCGGCTTGATTTTAACGTAAGCACCACATCCGATGTATCTTTTACTTTAATTGTTTTTTTTCTGGTTTCATACGCTGCAAAGCCTGTTGGAGTCTGATATTGGTTTGCATCTCCCGCTTTATTTTTTTCCTGATAAAAATCGATATCATCATTTTCGAACATGGTTAATCCGTAGGCGTAATCACGATTGTGTGCCAATAATGGGTACGGAGTTCCGGCGAGATAGCAACCGTATAATTCAAATTCCGGAGTAATTAAATGCGCTTCGTACCAGGTTGCCGGCTGCGAAAAACCAATATGTGGGTCATTGGCAAAAATCACCTTTCCGCTTTTGGTTTTATTTGGCCCAGCCACCCAACTGTTACTTCCCACAAAAGGCGGAATTGGAGAGTTATCCAACAATGTCGCTACCGATTTTGCAATTGTCGTATATTCTTCAATATCTTCTTTAGAACTCTTAATTTGTGTGGTATTAAACTCTCCTTCAATTCCCAGATCTTTCAAATATTCTGCTCCATATTTATTTCGAATATCTGTTAACAAAGGATCTGTTTTTTGCGCCATCGCAAAACTAAAAGACATATATCCAAAAATATTATAAACATCTTTTATCGTAAATTTTTCTTTTTTAACGCCTACCAAAGTAAACTCAATTGGCGTTGTGCCTTCTTCCAGATATTGATTGATTCCATCTAAATAAGCCAATGTCATTTTATAACTCTGACTGTTTTTATCTAATTTGGCAATGGCTTTCGCCGAAGCTTCTTCAATACCAATTCCGGAGAAAAATTTATCATTTTTAAGCGCCACAGATCCAAAGATTTCTGATAATCTTCCGGGAGCAATACGGCGAAGTAATTCCATTTGCCATAATCGTTCCTGCGCATGAACGTATCCTAAAGCCGTCATGGCATCTTTTTCAGAATTGGCATAAATATGAGGCACTCCAAAATCATCAAAATAAACCGTGGTTTCTTTCTGGAGGTTTTTCAATTGTACTTCACCTTCATATTTGGGTTTCAGATGAAAAATATAAGCACATAAACCAATTCCAAGAACAACAATCAATACGAATAAAACCAGTAGAATTTTTTTAATTTTTCTCATATTCAAAAAAAGTATTAGGATAAATGATTGGGTAATGATGTAACTTTAAGACAGAATCCTGTAAAAAACATCGCTTTTAAAACTCTAAATTTATGTATTTAAAATCAATACTATAAATGTCAATCTATAAAAAAATAGCGATCGGAGTAATTTCTTTGTTTCTTTTTGTGATTTTAGCCAATATTGGTCTTAACTATTGGATAAAAAAACAATTACCCATAATTGTAAACGAGAAAAACAAAACCGCATACAACATTCATTATGAAAAAATTGAAGTTTCGCTAATTTCACGAAATATTCATGCCACGACATTATTAGTAAGCCCTAAAAATCAACCAAAAGATAGCAAAAACGGGATTTTCTCTAAAATAGAATCCATAACGATCCAGCATTTTAATATTTGGGATCTGGCTTTTAATGATATTATTCAGGCCGAAAGTATTATCATCAATAAACCTCGTGTAATTTTATACAAAAAAGGAGAAAAACTTATAAACGACAGCAAAAGCATAAATAATGAAATCGTTGAACCTTTTAGAAAAATAATTTCGGTTTCGAATATCTATTTAAACAACGGAACTGTAGATGTCGTTTCTCTGGATAGTGAAAAACCAATTTTAAGCATTAAAAAAATAATACTGAAACTTGAAGGTATATTATTAACTGACGTGACATTAAAAGAAAAAATTCCCCTTCGTTATAAAAGCTACGCGTTAGTAATCGACAGCTTGTTTTATCGTGAGAGCGCTTTTTACCATATGAATATTGGAAAAATAAGTACTGAAAAAAGCTTTCTAAAAATTAATAATTTCTCCTACATTCCGCAACTTAGCCGCAAAGAATTTGTAAAACATCTGGAGAAAGAAAAAGACATTAACACTCTAAAATTTGATTCGGCTCACGTCGAAAAAATGGATTGGGGCTTCAAAAACGACCGCTTTTACTTCAAAGCAAATTCTTTGATAGTAAATCATTTTGATGCGAATATTTATCGCGGCAAAATGCCTAAAGATGATTTGAGCAAAAAATACCTTTACAATCATTTACTACGCAACATTAAATTTCCGCTACAAATTGATACTATACAAATTTTAAAATCGAAATTAGTTTACGAAGAGGAAAAAGAATTTGAGAAAGGCCCGGGTATTCTAAACTTTGATCGTTTTAATATGCAGGTGACTAACGTAAAAAGTGGTTTTGGATTAAAAAAAACTGCCGATGTTAAGATTAAAGTAAATTGTATTTTCATGAAAAATTCTCCTCTGGATGTAGTTTGGAGTTTTAATGTGTTAGATAAAAAAGACAGTTTTCATATTCAGGGAACAATATCCAACTTTGATGTTACCGCTATGGGAAGATTTAGCAAACCTTACATGAATGCTTCATTTACAGGAGTATTTAACAAGTATCGTTTTAATTTTTATGGAAATGACAATATAGCTAAAGGAAATGCCTCATTGGATTATGACGATCTAAAAGTAAAATTATACAAAAAGAAAAATCCTGAAAAAGAAGCCAAATTAAAATCAGCAATTGTTAATTTATTGGTTAAAGATGACTCAGAAGAAAAACCAAAAACCGCCGATGTTGAGCTAGAAAGAATTCAGGAAAAGTCATTTTATAATTTTCTCTGGAGAAGTATAGCGGAATCTTTGAAGAAGATTTTGATTTGATATTTTTATATTACGATTTTTTTTAGCCACGAATTTCACGAATTAGCACGAATTAATATATACATAATTCCTCGTAATATTGAAGTCTATAGGATTGTGCAAAACTTTGACAAAGCTAGCTAAGCAGTATGTATTCCCGGAATAAAAAAAATGTTAAGTAACGTAATTAATTGCTTAATAATAATTAGTGGAAATTCGTGAAATTCGTGGCAAACTTTTTAGTCATCATATAATTTTCAACCATTTTAAAACCTGACAATTATCAGTTTTTTTAAGGATAAATTTTCCAACATTTGCTTTTATTTTTAATTTAAAAACAAATGACAAAGCCACCTTTACACACTTTTCATATTCCTGTAATGGGACTCGCCTATACAATCGACAGCCCAATTCGAGTAGCGCAATATGGAATTTCATCTGTAGTTTCTATAGCCGATGATGATTTAATTGAAAAGATGCGTAATTTTTATAGCACAAAATTCAATTTTCCTTATGAGGAAATAAGTCAGAAGTTTCACGACTACAGAGCCGAAAGAATTACGTCATACCTTAATTTAGTTGACAAAATTGTAAAAGAAAAATTCGACAATTTTAAAACTGAATTAATCGAAAGCAAAACTGCTTTAGAAAATTATATGGCGATGTTACCCAATACATCAGACATAAAAAAGGGATTTCAGAATTTATTAGATGATGGAATTTCTTTTAAAGAAAACATTCAGAATTATATCGAATCGCATCTTTATCCCGGAGAAATCGATGTGAATATCATGACCAAACTGGATAAGGATAATTTTGATAAAAACGAACAGCTTCCTATTGAATTTAATGATGCTCACGCAGCTTTAAGAGGCTTTGCTAGAAGTAATCTTGAATCTTCTGTAGTACTTTCTGCCGGAATGAATCCAAGATTATTCAGCTATTTTGAGAATTTTTCAGATTTTTTGCCGAATCTAAATAATGAGCTAAAAAAGAAAATCACCTTAAAAGTAAGCGACTTTAGATCAGCGATGATTCAGGGCAACTTTCTAGCCAAAAAAGGACTGTGGGTTTCTGAGTACAGAATCGAATCCGGATTGAATTGCGGTGGACACGCTTTTGCTACAGACGGTCTTTTATTAGGGCCAATATTAGAAGAATTTAAACAAAAAAAGGATCAGCTTGTTCAATCTGCACATGAGTTGATGACAAAAGTATTACAGCAAAAACAAATTTACGCTCCTGAACATCCTTTACCGCTTAAAATTACAGTTCAGGGCGGCGTAGGAACTGCTGAAGAACATGAATTTTTATTAGATAATTACAAAGTAGATTCTGTAGGCTGGGGATCTCCATTTTTATTGGTTCCGGAAGCTACTTCTGTAGATAAAGCTACTCGTGAGTTATTGATGGATGCAAAAGAAGAAGATTTATATCTAAGCCACATTTCGCCTTTGGGAGTTCCGTTTAATACTTTAAGAGGAACTACCAACGAGATTTTAAAACAAAAAAGAATCGACCAGAATAAAGCCGGAAGTTCCTGCCCGAAAAAATTCCTGGCTTTAAGTAAAGAATATGATCCGCACGGAATTTGTACTGCTTCGAAAAAATTTCAGGACCATAAGCTTGAAGAATTAGAAAACGTAAAAGACACCATGTCATCTAAAGCTTTTGAAAAAGCAAAATTTGCGATTACCGAAAAATCATGTTTATGTGTTGGTTTGGCAAATGCGTCGTATTTAGAAAATGACATTAAAATAAAAGGGCAAGCGCAGGGAGTTGTAATCTGTCCTGGGCCAAATATGGCCTATTTTGACCAAGAAGTTTCCTTGTCTGATATGTTGGGCCATATTTATGGAAATAAATCGATTCTAAGAAACGACAACAGGCCGAATTTATTTGTGAAGGAATTAAAAATGTATGTGGATTATTTTAGAAATGAAATAGACAATATTTCCGGAGATATTACCAATGCACAGCTAAAAAAGTTGAATACGTTTAAAACCAACATTCTTGAAGGAATAGAATATTATAATACATTACTTTCTCCTGCTTTATATTTCAAACAGGATTTAAGTAAAATTAAAAAAGATTTTGATTTTTATAAATCCGAATTATCTAACATAAAAATACCGACCTTAGAATTAGCTTAAACTCAAAAACCCCGATTTAGAATTAAATCGGGGTTTTTATTTATATAGAAATTGTTCTACTCTTTTTTATTTTTGCTATCGATAACAGCACCAGTTCCGGTTCCTAAAGCAGCACCGGCCAGACCACCAATAATGGCTCCTTCGCCTTTTTTCTTACTCACAATTGCTCCGGTTGCAGCACCAACTCCGGCACCAATTACGGCACCTTTAGCAGTAGCACTCCATCCTTTTTTCTTTTTGGTAGTTGTGGTAGTGGCAGTTCCGTCTGCTTGTTGTTGATGTACTACTACAACTTTTTGAGTTTCTACTTTTTGTTGCTCTACCTTTTGCTGTTCTTTAAGGTCTGCCATTTCAGTTTTCATTGAATCAATAACTCTTTGTTTATCAATTTCAACTTTCATCGAATCAATGCTAGCTTGTTTAGCTTTATTAATGTCTTCTTTTCCTTGGTTCTGACAAGAAACAATTGATAAAGCGGCGAATAAAATATATAAGGCTTTCATGATTTTGTTTTTTAAAATTATTACACTACAAATTAAAGAACATTCGTTTTGTTGAAGTTACATAATTTAGGCTAATGGTTACAGAATTTAAAGATTGTCTCATAAGTGAGACGCAGATGAAACGGATTGCTACAGCAAGTCGTGGATTTAGAACGGATTTCTTTTTAAGTATTGTATATAAAAAAATTTCGCAAAGTCGCAGTCGCAAAGTTTTTCTCATTTTATGTCATTTCGACGAAAGGAGAAATCTTCACGAGAAGCTCGACAAAGATTTGATTCTCGTTGCGGAGTTACTTGCGAAGATTTCTCCTTTCGTCGAAATGACAAACAGTACGATAATTTCTATTTTTATTAAAAACTTGTCGACTTTGCGAGATTAATTCACTTTTACTTTCCTAAAATTCCTTTTTTAAGGATTTGTCCAAAGTCGTACATATCTTCGTAAGAGCAATACAGAGGAACTGGCGCCAGACGAATTACATTAGGTTCACGCCAATCTGTAATGACTCCGTTTTTCATTAAATAATCGAATAGACTTCTTCCTTCTCCGTGTAAAAAGACAGACAATTGCGATGCTCTTTCTTCAGGATTAGAAGGCGTAATGATTTCGAAATTACCTTTTACCTCTTTATCTATTTCATGCAAGATAAATTCTAAGTATGAGGTAATATGATCTCTTTTTTTAATTAAGGCATCCATTCCAACCTCAGCAAACATTTCTACAGATGCTAAATAAGGCGCTAAAGAAAGTACCGGTAGATTACTAATCTGCCAACCATCGGCTCCATGAACCGGATCGAAAGTGGGTTCCATTTTAAAACGACGTTCTTTATTGTGTCCCCACCAACCTGCAAATCTAGGCAAGTCGGGGTTGTTATGATGTTTTTCGTGTACAAAACAGCCAGATGCATTTCCTGGTCCTGAGTTCATATATTTATAACTGCACCAGGCAGCAAAATCTACATTCCAGTCATGAAGCTCCAGTTTGATGTTTCCGGCAGCGTGTGCCAAATCCCAACCTACCTTTGCCCCTGCTTTTTGTCCGGCTTCGGTAATTGTTTTAATATCGAAAACCTGTCCGGTATAATAATTAACACCACCAATTAAAACTAAAGCCAACTCATCTCCAACTTCTTGAATTTTAGCGAGAACATCTTCCAGACGAATATTGTGTTCTCCCTCGCGACGTTTTATTTCTACAATAGCATCTTCTGTTTTGTATCCATGAAAATGCACCTGGCTCTGAAACATATACTGATCTGATGGAAATGCTTTTTCTTCGCAGATAATTTTATAACGTTTGCCTTTTGGCTGATAGAAAGAAACCATCAATAAATGAAGATTCACTGTCAGAGTATTCATTACCGTAACTTCTGATGGTAAGGCGCCGACAATTTTACTTAATGGCTCTGCGAATCTTTCCTGATAATCCCACCACGGTTTCTCAGCATAAAAATGACCTTCGACAGCAAGATCTGCCCAGTCATTCATTACTTCATCTATATATGCTTTGGTACGTTTTGGCTGTAAGCCCAGGGAGTTTCCTGTAAAATAAATTACTCTTTTATCATTTACCTTAGGAAAAATAAATTGATCCTGATACTGATTTAATGTGTCTTGCGAATCAAACTCTCGTGCGAATTCGCGTGTATTTTGAAAAGTCATTGTGTTTTGTTTTGTCTGCTAAAATAACAAATTTTGTTTGCTTTGTTTCATGTTTCAAGTTTTGTGTTGACATAAATTGGAGATTTAACCGCAAAGGCCGCAACTAATATCAAACCTGAAACTTGAAACCAATTGTAAATAAAAAAACCCATCATTTCTGATAGGTTTTATATTTTATTTCTATATCTGAAAAATTAGATAATCAACATTGCATCTCCGTAAGAATAGAATTTGTATTCTTCTTTGATTGCTTCATCGTATGCACGTTTCATTAAATCATGTCCACAGAAAGCAGAAATCATCATTAATAATGTTGATTTTGGTGTGTGGAAATTGGTGATCATACAGTTTGCAATACTAAAATCGTGAGGAGGGAAAATAAATTTATTTGTCCATCCTTCGTAAGGATTCAAAGTATTTTGAGATGAAACTGAACTTTCGATAGCACGCATCGAAGTTGTTCCAACAGCACAAATGCGTTTTTTCTTTGCTTTTGCCTCGTTTACAATATCACAAGCCTCTTGTTTGATGATCAATTCTTCAGAATCCATTTTGTGTTTAGACAAATCTTCCACCTCAACCGGGTTAAAAGTTCCTAAACCAACGTGAAGTGTAACTTCAGCAAAATTGATTCCTTTGATTTCTAATTTTTTCAAAAGGTGTTTTGAGAAGTGTAAACCAGCAGTTGGTGCAGCTACAGCTCCTTCTTCTTTTGCATAAATAGTTTGGTATCTTTCAGCATCTTCAGCTGTTACTTCTCTACTGATGTATTTAGGAATTGGAGTTTCTCCAAGTTCTGTCAATTTATTTCTGAATTCTTCGTAAGAACCGTCATATAAAAAACGTAAAGTTCTACCACGAGAAGTTGTATTGTCGATTACCTCAGCAACTAACGAATCGTCATCACCAAAATAAAGTTTGTTTCCGATACGGATTTTTCTAGCCGGATCAACTAAAACATCCCAAAGACGTTGCTCAGAATTTAATTCTCTTAATAAGAAAACTTCAATTCTTGCTCCTGTTTTTTCTTTGTTTCCATACAAACGTGCAGGGAAAACTTTTGTATTGTTAAGAATCAAAACGTCTCCGTCATCAAAATAATTGATAACATCTTTAAACATTTTGTGCTCTATAGTTTGTTTTTGACGATCGATTACCATTAAACGAGATTCGTCTCTGTTTTCTGCCGGGAATTCTGCTAAAAGTTCTTTCGGTAAATTAAATTGAAAATGTGATAATTTCATTTGAGAAAGTTATGAGTTATAGATTTCGATCAGGATTATTTGAATACCTGATTTTTAATCGTGTGCAAATATACGATTGTGAGATAGGCGTTGTCAAGTGTTTTGATGTTTATTTTCAAAAGTCGCTGATTTAGTGGTGTTTTGGTGACATAAAAAAATGAGATTTCACCATATAAGTGATATAAGTTCATTTAAATCAGGAATCTTTAAAAATTGCTGGTGTTTTTATTTGGCTAAAGCCAAGAAGTTTGCGCATAAAAAAACCTCCGGTTAAAACTGGAGGCTATGTATTTTTTTCGCCACGAATTCACGAATTAATTTGAAAATGAAACTTAAAAATAATTCGTGAATTTGTGGCTATCTTTTTCTATTACAATTCTGAAATTTCGAAGTTTAATTCTTTCAGGTCATTCCAGAAATCAGGATACGATTTAGAAACGACTTCAGCATCTTCAATAATAATCGGCACTTTTAAGGCTAAAGGTGCAAATGCCATTGCCATACGGTGATCATTGTAAGTTCCTATTTTTATATTATGATTGATATTTTCTGAAGCTACCAAAGTCAGACTATCGTTCGTTACCGAGATATTGGCACCTAATTTTGTCAATTCAATTCTAAGTGCTTCAAGTCTGTCTGTTTCTTTAATTTTCAACGTATGAAGACCAGTCAAATGGCAACCAATTCCCAGACCTAAACAGGTTACAACAATGGTTTGTGCAATGTCTGGCGTATTGTTTAACTCGAAGTTTACGGTTTCGTATTTAAAATTCTCTTGTTTTACCAACGTCATTTTATTGTCCTGAAACGTAGTCTGAACTCCTAACTTTTCATAAAGCGAAACCAATTCAGAATCTCCTTGTAAACTATTTTCTTTATAACTACTCAATGTGATGGAAGCTGTATCGGCCAAAGCCACTAAACTAAAAAAGTACGATGCTGAACTCCAATCTGATTCTACAACCATTTCTTTCGAAGCTACTTCAGCATTTGGATAAACCTTAATCACATTTCTTTCAAAACTAGTCTGAATATCTAAATCGTTTAGCAAAGCCAAAGTCATTTTGATATATGGAATCGAAGTAATCTCTCCTTCTAAAGTCAACTCTAAACCATTTTCTAATTTTGAAGCTATAAGTAAAAGTGCCGAAATATACTGGCTGCTTACATTTGCTGCCAAAGTAACTTTTGAAGCAGTTACTTTTTTTCCTTTGATTCTGATTGGTGGATAACCTTCTTCTTTTTCATAAGAGATTTCCACTCCCAATTGTCCCAAAGCTTCAACTAAAATTTTAATCGGACGTTCCTGCATTCTGCTTGAACCAGTCATTACCACTTCACGGCCTTCGTTTACCGCAAAATACGCAGTTAAAAAACGCATTGCTGTTCCTGCATGATGAATGTCTACAATTTCGTCATTACCAATCAGGGCTTTTTGCATTACCTCGCTATCATCGGAGTTTGATGTATTCGCCAGTGTAACATTTGGGAACAATGCTTTTAACAACAATAAGCGATTGGTTTCGCTTTTTGATCCTGTTACTGCAATTTGTCCTTGTAAATTATGTTGAGTTGTTTGAAGTAGTAAATTCATTTTTTTAATGGTAAATTGAAATTATGAATTATGAATGGTTAGAAACGTAATTCGCCACGCAATTTACCACTCCCCACTCATAATTCAAAATTCAAAACTCATAATTCAAAACTTATGAGTGATATTTCACAATTATTTCAATTTATCGTTGTTTTTGTGACGATCTTTATCTCTAACCGATTTTAAGTCCATTTTTTTATCAAAAGCGGCTTGCAAATCTATTCCGGTTTGGTTGGCAAGGCATAAAACTACAAAAACAACATCTGCCAATTCTTCGCCAAGATCTTTGTTTTTATCACTTTCTTTTTCTGATTGTTCCCCGTAACGACGGGCAATAATTCTGGCTACTTCCCCTACTTCTTCCGTAAGTTGCGCCATATTTGTCAGTTCATTAAAGTAGCGAACACCGTGTTCTTTAATCCAGGTATCTACATCAAGTTGTGCATTTTTCAAGTCCATAGTTATATTTTTTTAAGAACAATTTTTTCATTTTGACTGGCAATCATCTTCTGGAAAAGATCTTTTAATCCATTGTACTGATCTGCTGCAAAAATACTATTGTTAATTTCTTTTGAACTAATTATTCGAATTTTGTTTCCTTCGCCAGATGTATTTAACATATAAACGATCTCTTTATTTTCTGACGAAATCTTAACAGGAGTGGGCAAAGATTCTATTTCATATCCTTCAGGGATTTCGATATTCAAATTAAATTTCTCCTGAGTCGGGTAACCAAAATAAACTGGCATTTGTCTAACTTCCTGAGTAAACGGATTTTTAGATCTGGTAAAAAACAACAATGGATTGATAAACATTTTACCTTCAATAATTTCTACCCTATTGTCTGCATTTAAAGAAAATGTTTCAAGAACAGGTTCCTGAATATTCGTTTTTTTATTATCGATGGTGTAATTTGAAATTTTCGAATCTCCAAATTGTTCTTCTAATTTTTCAAGATAATTTTCCTGATTCTTATTGGCATTTTCAACTCTGAAAAGATAGGCATCATAATCTGTTCTTTGAATTCTGATCTTACCTTCTATTTTCCCAAGATTATCTATTTTGACCATCAAACTGGAGTATTCTTTTGACATTGTGCTGGGTACTAAATCAATTTCTGCTGAAGTTCCATCATCTTTTATTAATCTTCCTTTCCAGTTCAAAACATTTAAAGGCAAAATTCCGGGCGATGTAAATTTATGTGTTGCGTCTAGTAAAATTTGTTTGTCTTCAATTTGAGCAGCAGCTACTACATAGTTAAAACCTGTTCTTGTGGGATAAACCGGAATTCCATTTTGTGTAGTACTGACCAATACTGGGTTCGCTTCTATTCCTGCCAATTTTAGCATACTGATTAATATAAAATTAATCTCTGCCACATTCCCGGTTTGATCTGCGTAAGCTTTTTTTACCCCTTTCTGAGTATAATAATCATTCTCTTCATTCCAGTTCATTTTGTTCTGAACGAATTTAAAAATGATGTTCAATCGCTCTTTTTGTGATTCAACATTAGTCAATAATTTTTTAACATCTTCGAGTAAAAAATCCCTGTCATTAAGTTCTTTTCCAAAACTTTTATCTTTAAAAATAGTATTTGCAACACCTTCCCAGGTTATCGTATAGTCTTTTACAGGCTGATCCGGATAACGTACTCTCTCTAATTCGTGCTGAATAGATCCTTTATAATTATCAATATTATCGATATATGGCTCTTTCGCCAGTGCCGGAATATCATTTCCTGTATAAAAAGCGCTTATTTGTTTATAGGATATGCTTTTTGTCTTGTTATAATCATCTTCAAAACTTTGACTGCCGTTGGTCAATTTTGAATCTGTTTCAACTTTATGACCTCCTACCAAAATTGGTTTATAAATGTAATATTCCGGAATATCTGTTTTATACTCGAAGTAATTTACCGGAATATCATATTGAAAATCAAAATCGGGTAGTTTTACAATATTATCCGATTTTAAAATGTACTTGTATTCTATAATCGATCCTACTTTTACATTAGGAAGCGTTATTATTTTTTCGTCCCAAAATTTATTTACTTTTTTCGTAAAAGCTCCCTGATTGCCTAGTTTTGTCTTAACAATTGCTTCATTTTCTAAATTATAAGTTACTGCGTTTGAAAACTCTAATCGGTCTTCGCTTAAATTTTCATAACCAATATAAAAACGCACCTTTTGATCCGCCCAATTTAGTCCTTCCTTTTTATAAATTTTAATTTTAAATTCATAAACATGATTGGCAGAAAAACCTTTGTCTTTAGTAAACGTAAAAAATGTTTTTCCTTTTTTAAACAAAATGGCAGCAGGCGCAGTTGTATCTTTTGGGTTTATTTTTTCCTTTAATTCAGCAACAGTAACTTTTCCCAACTCATAATTTTGAGCGCTGCTTTTTGAAATTCCCAGAAGTAGAAAAACAATTATCAATAAGCTTTGAAACTTCATATTAGATTCTTTTTAGAACAATTTTCTCCGTTTCCTTTGCAATCATGCTTTTATAATATTCTTTAAGCATTTCATACTTTTCAGTAGATACAATTGCCTCGTTAATTTGATGCTGAATAATTATTTGCAATGAGTTTCCTGCTGGAGCAATATTAAACCTAAAACTCCCTAAATTATCCTCCATATTAATAATCGCTGGCGCAGGTAAAACTTCTGCTGTAAAACCTTCAGGAATTTGAAGAGTTATGTTGTATTTGTCTGTAAAAGGAAATCCAAAATCGACCGGGTATTCTCTCACATCTTGCTTGAAAGGATTTTTTTCGTTTGTAAAAAACAACATAGGATTTACATAAATTTTCCCACCAATAACATCGCACAAATTATTTCCAGTAAATGAGTATGTTTCCATTGTAGGCAACAATAATTCTTTTTCGTTTGTTCTTGAATAGTCGCTAATTTCTATTTTGTTATTACTATTTTCTAGTTTTTCTAAATACTCTTCTTCTTTAAATCCATTAATGTTTTTTCTTGTGATCATAGCATTATAATCGGTACATTGCCTTCTGGTTTTTCCTGTTATCTTTCCCTCTGGATCAATACTATAACTCATAAAAACAACGTCGTTTGATGATTTTTTAGGCATCAAATCCACCTCTTCAGAGCTTCCGTCTTTTCTAATTAATCGACCATACCAATTTAAAGCTCTAAGTGGCAAAATGTTAGGCGTTGAAAATTTATCAGAGGCATCTAATAAAATACTTCCATTTGGAGTTTCAACCGCCGCAATAACATAATTAAAAGCAGTTCTGTTTGGGAAAATTGAGATTCCGTTAGAACGTGTACTTACCAAAACCGGATTTGCGGTTAAGCCTGCGTAACGCAACATAGCGGTTAGCATTAGATTGATATCAGCAATGTTTCCTGTTTTTTCTTTGTATGCTTTTTTAACACCATTATCACAGCTATATCCTAAATATTCATTCCATTTTACATTTGCTTTTACATGATCTAAAACCACCAATATTCTTTCTTCGCTTGTATTTTTCCCTTCTAATTTCTTTTTCAAATCCTCCTCAAAATATCCGGTCTTATTCAACTCAGAACCAATATCCTTATAAATTGTATGCACCACTGACTCCCAATCTACAGAATACATTTTCACCTCTGCCTGTGGAAATTTTGTTAGTGATAATTCATGCTGAATACTTGAGGTATAATTATCAATATTATTCACATAAGCTTCCTCTTTCATCGCCGGGAAATCTACAGCAAGATATGTAGTCTGCGTTTCTTTATAATCTACTTTACTTGTAGAAAATGTTGTTTTGGTATGTATATACTCACTATCTCTATCTTTATTTGTAAAAACAATAGATCTTTGATTTGTAACTTCAGTTTTCTTAGGAAAAGCATATCCCTTTTGTCTTGCATTAAAGACATAATATTCTGGAATATAAGTTGAAAACTCAGAATAATTCACCGGAATACTGGTTTGAAAATTCCACTCTCTAATCATCTGACCATTTGGGCTTTTTATCGTATAGCTAAATTCAATAACAGAACCTTCTTTGACATTAGGCATTGTTATTTTTTTCTGACCTCTAAATTTATCTACAACTTCATCAAAAACTCCTTCGCTCTTTAGTTTTGTCTTTTCAATTTTACCATCAACTAAATTATAAGTAACCGCATCAGAGAAATTCACTTTCTCTTTAAAATCAGACTGGTTGTAATACCAAACATTTTGATTTGCCCAGTCGTAACCCTCCTTTTTATAAATTTTAATTCTGGTCTCTACTTCTGCTACGGTCACAAAACCATTATTTACATCATATTCTATTCTGGTTTTTCCCTTTTTATACAAAATTGCGGCGACTGCCGATGAATCTTTGGGATGTACCTTTTGCTCTAATTCTGCAATAGATACTTTTCCTAATTTAAATTCCTGCCCTTTTACATTCGTAATAAACAGCAATAGAAGTGAAAGACTAAAAAGTTTGGTAATTTTCATTGGTTGGTTCTGGTTTTAATTAGTTTTTAGTTAAAATAATTTTGGCGTTATCGTTTCTTGAAACCTGCTCCATAAAAAGACGGTATTCATCGTATTCTTTATTAGAATATTTCCCTTTATTTAAAAACATAGAGCGTTTGTACATCAGTTTATTGTTTTCTTTTTTGATGATTTCGGTTTTGTATTCTCCAAATTTTCCTTTCAATTCAAAATTTGAAGGCAAAAATTCTATCGAAAAACCTGCTGGTAAATTAATTTCGATTTCATCTGTATCTAAATATCCACGCTGAATTTGAAATGGATTTTTTCTATTGCGGATTCTCTTTATATTCCCGGAAGTTTGATTGAAAGCGTCTACCGTAAAAATCATTTTATTAGCAGAAATTGACGCATAGTTTATTGCACTTACTTGTACATTTTCAGTAAATTGTACATTTTCTTTGTTATTGCTAAAAGTTATTTCTCCCAATTTCAAATTATTGATATTACTCCAATAGTCTTTATAATGAGATTCCTTTTCTGTTGGCTGTAATGTTTCGATTTTAGTTTTCGAACTGTATTGAGAACCTTCTGAAGTTATTATAATCGAGCCGAAAAAATTGCCGTTTTCGTCTATCGTATAAGTTCCTTTATCTATCTGGGTATTTCCAATATCTTCATACACTTTGGTTCTCACGATTTCTCCGCCTTCCGGTTTAATAATCAAAACATCACGATCATCTGTAAAAGTTCCCTGATATCCAAAAGGATCATCCTGACTTGTACATTCTAACCATGTATAATGATTTCCATTTGGAACAGCCAAAATCATGTGATTTCCCTGCATCGAAACAAAATCAGACTGAATATTTGATTTGTAGCGATCTCCAAATAAAATAGTATTGTACGACGGAACATCTACAACCTGTAAAAGCGCTTTTGTATAATTAGATAATGCCTTACAATCTCCGTAACCTAAACGATCTACATCACTGGCAAGCATTGGTTTCCAACCACCAATACCTACAGCAATATTTACATATCTTGATTTTTTTTGTACATAATCGTAAATGATCTTTGCTTTTTTTATAGGATCTTTTTCATCTCCAACTAGTGCTTTTATTTTAGTTTTTGTTTCTTCAGGCAAAGTAGTTGTTCCTGTTAAGATTTTATCACCATACCATTTACCAAATGCTTCCCATGTTGTGGCAGTACCATCAACACCTTCTAAATGAAATTTTTCTAAGCCCATCATTACTTTCGGAAAAAGATCATCAGTAGACGGACTGTAATCTTCTACTTTTCTGGCTAAAATATTAAGAGCAAGATAACTTAGTTTTGTATCGGTATCAATAGTTTTCTTTATATTAAAGTCAGAAAAAGAAAACTCCTTCTTTTTAAATCCAAGATCATTTGGAAAAGAAACATTTAAAATACATTTCTCCACACTCAGATTATAATCACTTAAAAAATACCATCGGGGTATAAAAGCAGTAGTTGAACTTTCGATTTCGCTGGTATAAACAACAGTAAAAGGATATGAAATTGGAGTATAATCTAAATAAAGTACACGGTTATCCGAAAAAAGAGTACTACCGCTTACCGCACTTTGATCCTTAAAATCTTTTCGTTTTATTTTTTTGATTTCTTTGCCCGATATATCATAAACAACTGCTTCGATACTTTTTACTCCTGTTGATTTATCATAGTGCTGATAAGCACCAATATTGCTTAGGCCTTTTTCATTTAAAACCGTCACAACTCGCTGTACTTTGATATTCATGCTTCTCTGCGAAACAATAGCAATGTCCATTTGATCCAAACGAACAACAGCATTGGCATTCTCTTTAAGACTATCAGAAATCGCTGTTACAGCATATTCGCTCTTTTGAGCTGAAAGAATAAGGGTAAATAAGAAAAAAAATAATCCCGAAAAAGTAAATTTCATTAGTAAGTAATTTCGCCAAATATATATTATTTTTAGAAATTTTTAACACTCGTCTAATGATTTTTTAATCTTTGTTTTTGCTGTCAATTAAAATCGTTACAGGCCCGTCATTTAAGAGACTAACCTTCATATCGGCACCAAAAATTCCGGTTTGTACTTTTTTCTTGAATTCTTTTTCTAAAGATTTTACGAAATTCTCATACATTGGAATCGAAAATTCAGGTTTTGCTGCTTTGATGTAAGACGGTCGGTTTCCTTTTTTTGTAGAAGCGTGAAGCGTAAATTGACTCACCACGATAATATCGCCGTCGATATCCTGAACCGAGCAGTTCATGACATCGTTTTCATCGCCAAAAATTCTCATTTTAATGATTTTCCCCACCAGCCAATCAATATCTTCCTGAGTATCCAGATCTTCAATTCCCACCAAAACCAATAAACCTTTTTGAATATCAGCTACTTTTTTTTCATCAACTGTAACTGATGCCTGAGAAACTCTTTGAAGAACAACTTTCATATGAATTGTGAATTATAAATTGTGAATTATTTAGCCACAGATTACACGGATTAAAGATTTTAAATTCTTAGTGTTAGATGCACTGCTGTGTATCTCTACATTCAAACTTTGTCGATAATTTTTGATTTGGAATTTGGACCCGAGCGTTAACGAACAGGCGAAGCAATTTTAAGAAATTGGAATTTATTTTTTATTTCCTCAATTCATCACTCGCTTTACGATCTTCATCATACGAATCTGTACGATAATTTTCGTCGTCGCCTTCTAAGATCTTTAAGTAACTATTGTAACGTGACCAGGCGATCTCGTCTCTCTCTAAAGCAGCTTTTATAGCGCAATGAGGTTCTTCTTTATGCAGACAGTTATTGAATTTACACTGATCTTTTAATTTGAAAAATTCAGGGAAATAACCACTGATTTCTTCTTTCTCCATATCGACGATTCCAAAACCTTTGATTCCCGGTGTATCGATAATTTTGGCATTAAAAGATAAATCATACATTTCGGCAAAAGTAGTCGTGTGCTGACCTTGTTTACTGGCTTCTGAAATGGTTTTGGTTTTAAGATGTAAAGATGGCTCCATCGCATTTACCAAAGTCGATTTTCCAACACCTGAATGTCCGGAGAACATGCTTACCTTACCAATCATCATTTCTTTTAATTCCTCAACACCTTTCATTTCGGTAGAAGAAACACGAAGACATTTATACCCAATTTGCTGATACACGTATTGCATATACAATTGATCTTCTAGCGTTGGCTCATCAAAAGTATCTATTTTATTAAAAACCAAAATTGTTTCGATATTATAGGCTTCAGCAGTTACCAAAAAACGATCTATAAAGTTGAAAGTTGTGGGCGGATTATTTATCGTAATCAATAAGAATACACGATCAATATTCGACGCGATAATATGCATTTGATGTGATAAATTAACCGATTTACGAACGATATAATTCTTTCTTTCGTGAATATTAAAAATCGTTCCGGTCAAGGCATCAGAGGTTTCTTCGAGTTCATAATCGACAATATCGCCTACAGCAATGGGATTGGTGCTCTTGATACCTTTCATCCTAAACTTCCCTTTCATACGGCATTCTATAAAATCGCCATTTTCAGATTTTACAGTGTACCAACTTCCTGTAGATTTATATACGAGTCCTGTCATTCTTTAATTTTAGGTTTTTGATTTTAGATTTTAGATTGCTCTTCGAACTAAAAAATAAAAGGCAAAATTACGTTTTTAGAATTGAACAACGCAACTTCGCCTTTTAAAATTAAAAAACTGACTCTAAAACTGACTCATTTACCAAACAATTTCGGCTAAAATTTCATTTTCTTTGATTTTTCCTAACTGAATTGTCTTTAAAGCTTTTGTAATCTTCCCTGCTCTTGTAGTATAAATTTCTACCATAACGCTTGCAGGACCACTTTCGGTTAACTCTCTTTCGCCAAAATAATTAGTTTTAACTTGATATTTTCCTTTAAGAGCATTTCGAATTAAATATTGTTCCGGCCCATAACCTTCTGTAAAATCTTTTGAGAATCTTGCTCCTGCTTCTGTTTCGGTATGACTGTAGTAACATTCTTCTCCATTTGGTTCAATAACATGTAAATCAAGATCGACATCCATTTGGTTCCAGCTCATAATTATTCTGATATCAACCGGCATTTTCTCCAAATATTTTTCATCAAGTTTACCTGTTTTCAAACCTTTGTGTTGGATTGTTAATCGATTAATATCCATTATAATAATATCTTCTAGATCTTCGTACTGCCCCCTCATTTCTCCGTAATAATTTACTTCCAGTGCTTTAATCAATTCATCAAAAGCATCCTGATACTTTCCTGCATCTTCCAGAGCCAATGCATAATCTCTTAGACTCTGTGGTTCGTGCGCTCTCCATTTAGCAATTTGTTTTGCTGTATATAATGCATCCTCATAAGATTTCCATTGACGTAAAGTATAGGTAAGCGTTTTATAAAGCTGATGATTTTCCAAACCTAAATCGGCAATATTACTAATTACCTGCAATGCTTTTTTAGTGTCTCCCTGATTGTAGAAAAAATGTGCTACATCAAAATAAAAACTCGGGTTTCTTTCCTGCGTTTTTCTTAATTCAAAATACAATTCGTACTGTTTATCTTTTGGTGCCGATGCTAAAGCTTTAAGATATAATCGATCCGGATTCCAGGTTTTAGGCTGATTTTCGATTACATTAGAATCGCTACTTTCTACAATCAAATCTTTTTTAGCATCTTCACTTAATAAAATTTCTTTATTTAAAGTTGTATCACCTTCTGTCGCTTGACTTATTTGAACTCCTGCAACTTTACCCGCAAGCGCCTGGGATACATTGGTGTTTTTAGAAATATTCTCAGACGAAATTGTTTGTACAGAATAAGAGACCTCAGCTTTTTTAACCGTTCCATAACCTACAACAGTCACTTCTTTTAACTCAGATTCTGCTTTTTTGTCTGAAGACTCTACAGCTGCCGAAGCTTCTTCCACTATATTCATTACAGGTCCTGAACCAACTGGCTCATCAACTGTCATCACAGCATCAGCATCGCCTTTAATACTTCTGGATGACGTTACAACAACAGATTCTAATTGTACTGAATTCTCTCGCAATACTACTGTAAACTTATTATTCATTCCTGTATTCAACTGATAAGAGTCAAAACCAATATAACTAAAGTTAAGCGTACTATTTTCGGCTGCTATAATTACAAATTTACCATCAAAATCAGTATAAACTCCTTCTCTTTCTCCTCTTAATGTTACAGTTACACCCGGCAAAGGTATTCCTTGCTGATCTAAAACAGTCCCTTCAACTTTACCCGCTGCAACATTTGTACTTCTGGTTGAAACTGGACTTGCACTTCTGCGTGAATTTCTGCTTAACGTATTATTAACTAATCTTCTATTTTTTTGAACTTTGGGCTTTGGCAACGGTTTTGGAATTGAATATTTGATATCTTTTTTCCACCAATTATTTAAACCTTCAAAATAACTTTCAATACTTTCCCAATTATTCTTTTGTTGCGCCAGATTATTAACGTTTTCCTGTTTTTTAATTCTGTCAAATTCAGCACGCAATTCGGCCGGCGGTATAATATCGTAAGAAATATAATCCCGAATATCTTCCAGAACAATCAACGAGGTATTCTTGGTTATAATGCCATATTTCTTTCCTAAAAGTTCAATTTCATCAGCATTTTTAGCATACTGAAAATCAAGATTGGCTATTTTTTTCTGCGCCCAAAGTTTTTCAACATTCACATCATTTGTATTTTGAACAGCAGCATCCAGCGTTATTTTTCGCTCTAAAACAGCTTCATTATTATAACCAAATAATAAGGTGACTTCATTTTTTGGATTCAAAGAAATTCCTGAAAAACTAAAACTTTCTGAAACCGAAGTCCCTTCAATAGGAAACAAATCGCTCACAGTATAGTTTTCTTTTATTCCTAAAAACTTCAAATTTGTATTTACCAATTTATCTAAAGCATTTTCTTGATTTACCTGATTTAAGTTGATAAAATTACCGCCTGTTTGCATTGATGAATAGTTCAAGAAAGAAAAATCAGCAGAAACGGATGAAGTAATAGTATAAAGAGGCTTTTTAGTTTTTGGCAAAACGTTGTCACTTAAAGACGAAAATCCGTCAGAAAAAAACAAATATTCGTCGTTATTTGTAAAGTTTATTTGTGAAAAACGAGTTCCTCCATCGTATTTGGTATTTTCTAAAACAGCTTTTAATGCTCCCCAGTTTCCGTTGGTAATTACGTATTCATTTTGCTTTTCAAAACCATAATTTAAAAAATACAAAGTAACTTTTGTGTTTTTTATTTTCTGAAAATAAGCATCAAGCAAAGCCAATTCCTTTTTGAAATCTCGTGTTTTACAACTCAGTGAATTATCCCAAATTAAACCAATCGAAGCTGGATTTTTCTTGGCTATTTTATTTCCTTCGATAAAAGTATTTCCGTAAAAATAATGCTGTCCGCCAACATTCTGCATGATAACACTTGGCGTATTTTGTTGAATTGGAATTTTAAAAACTAATTTTTCAGAAGGCTGATAATTTTCTTTTTTGATGGAAGTCTGAAAAGATTGATTCCATTTTGAAAAAGCAATTTCATCACCGGAATTCTCGGCCACTGTTGGTGATGCTGCAGTTGCTAAAACCGAAACATTCATTTCGAAATTATCCAGTTTTTTAGGATAACGACTCACTAATTGATACGCCAGATTCTCTTTATCAAAAGCAGAAAGTTCTTCTTCGTAGCCAATGATTACAGTTCGTTCTCCGTTCGGCATCAACGGATAAATTCTGGTTCTGAAATTATTTCCGTCTACTTTCTCCAGTAATCCCGGGTCGACACGACGATGCTCGATCGCTTCAAAAACCTGTTTCCCTTTGTTTTTATTTACCGGAACGGCTTCACGCATTTTACCATTAATATCAATAGCATATCTAGAAACCGAAACATTTTCGGGCAACGGAAAAATAAGTTCCGCTTCCATCTGGCGGGCTCCTGAATTAAAGAAATGCATTTCGGCAGTGGTGTAAGCAATATTTCCCACCACTTTTACATTCACAATTAGTTTATTCATTCTAACCTTTTCAGCTTCATCACCTTTTACTTTAAGTTCGGGGCTTTGTGCAAAGGATTTTGTTCCTAAAAACAATATCAAATAAAATAACATTTTCAAGTTTACTTGAAAAATTCCTGGCTGAGATAAATATAATTTTGATTTCATAACACGAGAGTTAAGGTTCTATAATTGTATAGAGAACATAAAATCTAAAAAGGTTGGAATGGGTTATAAAAAATTTAAACCATATAAGTTATATAAGAAAATATTAGCCTAAGATTAAAATTAAAAACCTTGTAAAATATAGCCCACGGGTTTCAACCGTGGTGACAAAGATTATCAATATGCAATGCGCTCACAAAAGATTGCGAACATGCATTGCGTCCCCACGGTTGAAACCGGGGGCTATGTTTATATATAAAATACTGATTTACAACTTTTAAAAAAAATAAAAAATCTCCAACACTTTTTGTACAAAGTGCCGGAGATTCTTAAAAAAAACAATCTATTTTTAAATAATGCTATAAGAAAATTTTAAAAAAGTTTTAATAAAACTTAAATTAACTTATATCACTTATATGGTTTAGAAAAAATTATGCATTGAAAATTTTCTCCTGGTGACCAATACTTTCCTGGTGAATTGCTTTGAACATTCTTAAAACGAACTCTTCAGTAAGACCTTTTTTCTCCCCTTCAAGAATCATTTTTCCTAAGATTTCGTTCCAACGGTTGTTTTGAAGAATCGCTACGTTTGCATCTTTTTTCACCTGACCAATTTCGTCAGCTACTTTCATACGTTTTCCTAATAACTCTAATAAGTTAGCATCAAGAACGTCGATATTAGCTCTTAGTTTAGTCATTTTTGAACTGTACTCATCTGTAGTATCATCTGTTTTTCTAATCGTCAAATCTTTAATGATTTGTTTCAAAGCATCAGGAGTAACTTGTTGAGCAGCATCAGACCAAGCGTTGTCCGGATCGTAGTGCGTTTCGATAATCATACCATCGTAGTTCAAATCTAAAGCCTCTTGTGTTACTTCGAAAATCATTTTACGATCTCCTGTAATGTGAGATGGATCGATAATTAATGGTAAATCAGGGAATTTATTTTGCAATTCGATAGCAATTTGCCATTCCGGAATGTTTCTGTATTTTGTTTTCTCGTAAGTAGAGAAACCTCTGTGAATAACTCCTAATTTCTCGATTCCAGCCATGTGTAAACGCTCAACACCACCTAACCATAAAGCTAAATCAGGGTTTACAGGGTTTTTAACCAAAACGATTTTATCAGTTCCTTTCAAAGTATCAGCAATTTCCTGAACTGCGAAAGGGTTTGCAGTTGTACGGGCACCAACCCATAAAACGTCGATATCATGTTCTAAAGCCAGTTTACAGTGCGCTGCAGTTGCAACCTCAGTACCCATTAATAAACCAGTTTCAGCTTTAGCTTTTTGTAACCATTTCAAACCAATTTCTCCAACACCTTCAAATCCTCCCGGACGCGTTCTTGGTTTCCAGATTCCAGCTCTGAATACACTAACTTTTGAATCTTTCAATTCATGAGCAATTTTCAATACCTGATCTTCTGTTTCTGCACTACATGGTCCTGCTATCACAAGTGGGTGATTTAAATTGAAATCTTCTAACCACTTTCTCATTTCTTTCTTATTTTCCATCTTAATTTTAATTTATTTCTTAGTTGTTGTTAATCCGTTTAATATTTCTTTGATTTTATTCGTGCTTTCCATTTCTTCAAAAATGGCATTGTAATTTTCGTCTTTTAACAAATCCCTAAACCGACTCAGATTTGATATATATTCTTCTAATGTTTCGATAACATGTTCTTTGTTTTGCTTAAAAATTGGTGTCCACATTGCCGGCGAACTTTTTGCTAAACGAACCGTGCTTTCAAATCCACTTCCGGCCATATCAAAAATATCCTGCTCGTCTTTTTCTTTGTTCATTACCGTTTTCCCGAGCATAAACGAACTAATATGCGACAAATGCGAAACGTAAGCAATATGTTTGTCGTGCGAAGTTGGGTCCATATATCGAATCCTCATTCCTATTTCGCTAAAAAGCTTTAACGCCTTTTCCTGCAATTTAAAAGTGGTTTTTTCCACCTCACAAATAATGTTTGTCTTTCCTTTAAACAAACCTCTTATCGCTGCCGAAGGTCCTGAGAACTCCGTTCCTGCTATAGGATGCGTTGCAATAAAATTTCTTCTTTTTGGGTGACTGGCAACAGCATCACAAATTGTTTTTTTAGTCGAACCTACTTCAAAAACAATTGTTTTATCTCCAACTAAATCCAACACTTTAGGTAAAACCACCAGCGCCACATCCACAGGAACCGAAACAATTACAAAATCAGCATCGGCCAATTCTTCAAAACTTCCTGCCTGATCAATAACACCTAAATCAATTGCTTCCTGCAAGTGTTTTTCATTATTGTCTATTCCAAAAATAGTGGCATCAGGATGTTGGTCTTTGATGTCCAGCACCATCGAACCGCCTATTAACCCTATTCCTATTACGTATACTTTCATAATTCTTTTTATTAGAAGTAAAGCTTCTTTATAAATTCCAAAATTTTAAAATTCCAAATTCCAATTGGAACGGGCTTCGACTTCGCTCAGCCTGACATTCTAAAATCTAAAATTTAAAATCGGTCAATCGCTTCTTGTACTTTTTCTTCTTTCACACACAACGAGAATCTGATATATCCTTCACCATTACTTCCGAAGATTGTTCCCGGTGTTATGAAGATATGTTTCTCGTATAATATTTCGTCAATGAACTTTTCTGCTGATTCAATTCCTTCCGGCAATTTTGCCCAGACAAAAAGCCCGACTCCTTCTTTATAAACTTCGCAGCCTAATTTTTCTGCTAATTTTTCTGTTAATTCTCTGCGGCGTCTGTAAATTTTGTTTTGGTCTTCGAACCATGATTTATCACAATTCAACGCTGCAACAGCACCTTTCTGAATTCCGTAGAACATTCCGCTGTCCATGTTGCTTTTTACTTTTAGAACTGCATCGATAATTTCAGGATTTCCTAAAACCATTCCCACTCTCCAGCCAGCCATGTTGAACGTTTTACTAAGTGAATTCAATTCTAAAGCCACTTCTTTTGCGCCTTCAACCTGCAATAAACTCATTGGGTTATCATTCAAAACAAAACTATACGGATTATCATTAACCAATAATATGTTGTGTTTTTTAGCAAAAGCAACCAATTTTTCAAATAACGCTAAACTTCCTCTTGCTCCTGTTGGCATGTGCGGATATCCCAGCCACATAATTTTTACTTTCTCGAGCTCTAATTTTTCCAGAGCTTCAAAATCCGGTTCCCAGGCATTTGTTTCTTTCAGATCATAATAAACCGGAACTGCTCCCACCAAATTAGTTACCGAAGTATACGTTGGATAACCCGGATTCGGAATTAAAACGTGATCACCTTCATTTAAAAATGCAAGCGAAATATGCATGATTCCTTCTTTCGAACCCATTAAAGGCAAAATCTCATTATTCGGATTTAATTCAACACCAAACTGATTCTGATAAAAATCTGCCATCCCTTTTCTCAATTCCGGTAATCCCTGATAGCTCTGATAACCATGCCCGTTTTCATCCTGAATTGCTGCGGCAACCGCTTCAATTACTGCTTTCGACGGACTCAAATCAGGGCTTCCAATTCCCATATTGATGATAGATTTTCCTTCAGACTGCAGTTGACGAACTTCTCTCAATTTTGAGGAGAAGTAGTATTCTTCAACTGTATCTAATCTTTTTGCTGTTGTAATCATTTTTAAATTTGCTTTAGGCTTTAAGCTGTATGCTTTAGGCTTTTTTTTATTTTATAACTTTTCGGGCTTCGACTTCGCTCAGCCTGACAATTGGAATTTCCTTTTTTTAAGGCTTAGTATTCTTATATTCTCCTAATACTTTAAAATATTCTGCCATAATATTCAATAACGATTTGGCTTTTGCAAAATCTTCGTATTTCTCAAATGTCACATCTACGAAAAATGAATATTTCCAGGGAGTTTCAATTTTTGGTAATGATTGAATTTTTGTCAAATTCAGTTTACAATCGCTCATGACATTCAAAACTGCTGCTAAACTTCCTCTTTTGTGATCCAATTCAAATTTGATTGACGCTCTGTTGATTTCGTTTTCAGGCAAAAATGAATTTTGCTTTTTGATAATCACAAAACGGGTCATATTGTTTTTGATCGTTTGAATTTCCGGCGCAATAATATCAAGATCATACATTTCTGAAGCTACTTTACTTCCAATGGCAGCAATTCCGGTTAATTGTTTTTCCTGAATTCTTCTTGCTGTTTCAGCGGTATCTTTGTCTTCAACCAACTTAATGTTCGGATATTGTTTTAAGAAATCCATACATTGTAAAATTGCCATTGGATGCGAATGAACTTCTTTTACATCTTCAATTTTCTGCCCTTTCAGCGTCATTAAATTTTGACTAATATTTAGATAATGCTCTCCAATGATGTGTAAATTATTCTTATCAATCAAGGCATAATTCGGAATAATTGGCCCTGCAATCGAATTTTCTATCGCCATTACTGCCTGATCAGATTTTCCTGAAAGCAGGCTATCAACCAATTCTTCAAAAGACAAACACTCATCAATAGCCACATTTTCAGAGAAATACTCTTTCACTACCTGATGATGAAAAGAACCTTTAATACCTTGTATTGCAATTTTAGTTGTCATATATTCAAAAAAAAATCCTGATTTTCATCAGGATTGTATATTAGTTTTATTTGTCTTTTAAATTTTCTCAAATAACCATAGCACAATCCTCACTTCTACTAAAGAAGAAATAAAAAGAGTTGCTAAAATAAAAACGGTTATTAGACATTTTGTTTGTGTTTTTCAATAAATTCTCTGCGAATGTATAAATTAATTTCAGTGCACCAAAAAAAATATTGCATTTTATGAAACAAAAAAGGATTTCTTAACAAATTTAGCAGGTTTTGTATGATAATATAAAAATATGGACTTAAAATGAGATATTTACAATGGGGTTTTCTAAGATGCTAAGATTCTGAGTCGCTAAGTTTTTAAGTTTTTCACTTATCGCTTAATCTTTTGTCCAATTTTTAGGATAACGAGAAGTATGAAAAACACCGATAACAATTATTTCATCTTTTTCAAACCGATAATGAATTCCATAAGGGAATCTTGATATAAATCTAATTTTTACATTTTTACATTTTTATATTTTTTCTGAAAAGCATTCGGGTTTCTTGAAATTTCATCAAGTCCCGCTTCCAGACAAAGTTCAAAATCATACGAAAGTCCTATTCTTTGTTTTTCATACCAAATAATAACATCTTCAACATCAAATAATGCTTCTTTGACAAACCTAATTCTATGCATTATCTAATCGATCTTAAATGAGCCTTAAGCTCATCCCAAGTATATAATTCAGTTTTTCCCTCTTCTAAATTTTCAATACGAATATCAAATTCTCTCTTCACATCATCAGAAACTTCTAAATTCTCTTTAGAAACACTATCCCACAATTGTTCTGCCAAAACAATTTTTTCAGCATTACTATATTTAGATAAATTTTTGATTTCCATATTTTCAGTATTACTAATATTATCAATGTAACAAATTTAACAAAAATTACGATGCATTGAGTTTAATAAGAAAGCACATTTTTTTCGCCACGAATTCACGAATTAGCGCAAATCATTGTGGTTATTTAATTCAAATTTCACAAATTATAGATTCAAATAATTCGTGAATTCGTGGCTAGCTCTTACTCAAAAGAGTCCCGAAACAGGTTTATTCGAAATACCAATTTTAGAATAATCGAAATTCATTTTTTGTTGCAATAATGAAGCATACACACTTCTGAAATCAATTTCATATTTTAAATCACCATTATCAAGATTAGATAAATCCGGATTATTACCTAAAATTGTTCCTTTGTTATTTCCTCCAATTATAAACATTGGCGCAGCAGTTCCGTGATCGGTTCCGTTTCCGTTGTCTTTTACTCGTCGCCCAAATTCAGAGAATACTACTATTGTAACATTTTGAAGCAATTGTGCTTGTTTTAAATCTTGGTAAAAACTGTACAAGGCATTATTTAAATCGGCTAATTTTTTCTCGTGAATCGCAAGTTGATTGTCATGTGTATCAAATCCGCTAAGCGAAGTGTAATAGACTTTTGAATTTAGATTTCCTTTGATCAATCGGCCAATCCATTCTAAGTTTTTAGATAACTCGGTTTTAGGATAACTGATTTCTGATTTTGATTTCGCCAGGGCTTTCTGAATTTCATCTGATCCTTCGGTAACGGAATTGGCTATTTTTCGAACAAAATCTAATTGCGGATTATCTGATAAGGTTACATTTTCTTCTTTTTCTGATTTTACTTTGAATCGGTTTGGATCTTTTACCGTTATCGAATTAGGCTCTAATCCTCTTAATGCAAGATTATCGATCGAATCCAGATTGATTCCTGCCGTTGCCTGATGCCCGTTGCATTGCAAATCGAGATAACGTCCCAACCAGCCTTCGTTGATGTATTTATTCGAATCAGCTGCGGTTTGCCAAATTTCCTGACTGCGAAAATGCGACCGAATTGGTTCCGGATATCCAACATTCTGAATCACGGTTAAATCTCCGTTTTGCTGCATTTGAGCAAAATCTTTTAACGAAGGATGAAATGCCATTCCGTTATTTTTTCCGATAACGACATCTTTATTCAAAGCAATTTTAGTCCGTAAATCATAATACAACGGATTGTCGTACGGAATAAAAGTATTCAATCCGTCATTTCCTCCATTCAACTGAACAAACACAATACATTGCTCCCCGATAACCAAATTATTTTGCGAACCAAAAGCATGTAAAAAATCAGGAAGCACCAGCATTCCGCCGGTAAAAGTTCCTGTAAGCGTTAGAAAATTCCTTCTGTTCATAGCTGTAGCTTTCTAAATTAATTGATATTCGGGCAGTTTCGTGATATAATCAAAAAGTCGTATTACGGCAAAATTGGCGTGTGCTTCTTTTGGGTCAAAATCATATTTCAGTAAATTCTCCATATCCTTTTGCATGGAATCATTTACTTTGAATAATAATCTGTTCGATAATTCAGTAATAATGGTTTTATTATTTCCCTCTGGATCAAAGTCTATTTTTACATCGATTTTATCCAATTCTGTCTTTGGTTTATCTGTGTCCGAAGTCATGGTATTCAAAACTTTTCTGGTAATACTTCTTCCGCTGCAAAGCAAATCTGAGGTATTGTTGCGTTGCAAATAAATCTGAGAGGTCAGCCACGAATTTCCGCCATCCCAACCTTTTACATTAACTTGATTATACAAATCCATTCCTTGTTGTTTCAGGAAAAACATAACTATACCGTCATCAAGATCATCAATATGCAATTCATCCAAAAGCTGTAAAATATAAACCAGTGGATCTTTAATTTTAGTTCCTGAATTCTCTTTTTTATATTCTTCAGTAAAAATTTTGGTTAGTAAAGGCTGTATTTCAAACTTTACTTTTCTGAAATAATCGCCGTAATAGGTCACTAATTCTTCTGACGGATGATCATAAATAAACCATTTTAGAATTTTTCGGGTTATGAGATACGGAATATTCTTTTGCTCAAAAATAATATCGACAAGATCATCTGAGTTCCAATTTCCAGTTTTACCGAAATACGTTTTATTGGTATTGTCCTGTGCAAGGCTTCGATAAATTGCACCATCATCTCCGTAGTTTAATCCGGCTAGAGCTCTTGCGCCTTCTTTGATATCATTTTCGGTATAATTTCCAATTCCAATTGTGAATAATTCCAGTAATTCCCGACTTAGATTTTCATTATATTTTCCTTTTTTGTTATCGACATTGTCAAGGTATTTGACCATTGCATTCGATCTTACGATTTGCTTGGTAAGTTCTTTGAAGTTTCCAAATGCATGTTCGCGCAAAATCATATTGTGCTGGTAAATCCAGTAATTGACTTTTACTTTTTGGGTTGTAGAAACAAAATGATTGTGCCAGAAACAAACCATGTTTTCACGTAACGGAAATTCGTCGTTTCGCATTTTACCAATCCACCATTTTTTTAATTCAACTGCGGAATAGATTTCTTTTTTTTGAATCTTTTTCTTTTCTTCTGTATCAGCAGTTTTTATCGCTTCTCGCAGTTCTTTGAGTTCGATTAATGTTTTGGGATCGTCATTTAAAAAAGCAGGAAGTTGTATATCGAATTTTGAATCATAGGAGCGTTTTAGAAATTTTTCTAATCCTAGTTTTTCAATTTTATCGGATTCTTTTCCGGAAAAACCCAACCGTAACGACCAAAGATTGCTTTTTTTCATAACACAGGAATTTGTTTAGCAATAAGACTCTAGTTTCTCTTAAAGGTTTAATTGAGAAAGGCTCTGAGTTATTTAGATGCTAAGGTGCTAAGTTTTAAAAATTTTTGGTAATAATTAGAACGGGGAATTTTTGGGGATATTGTTCTATTTATATTAACACGAAACGGACGGAATTAATATATTATAAGAAATTCATCAATAAATTCCTTTTCCTCGTTGATGTATAAAAAATAGTCTCCAACTTCTTTTTGATTTTGAAGAATATTCAATTTAATTTCAATACATTGAGTTGGAATAAAATCGTGATCTATTACAATAGAAATAGACTTTGGAAAGATTATAGAAAGATCATTAATCTCTAATTCATCAGAATCTAGTTGATTAAAATAATCATTAGCCAAATTATAATAATCATCTTTATTCTTGTAAATAATATTTAAGTCCATAAAATATTTCAATTTTCTATTTTTCTCCAATAATATTTGGACTGATCTACATTATCAAACAAAAAAGTAATTTTCTTATCACTTAGAATTATATACCTACTTTCTCTCTTATTCTGATCTTCGATAAGCTTTAATGTATCCTTGATAATAGTCCAATTTCCATATTCTTTTGAAGTTCTTAATGGAATATTTTTTCTCGCCATTTCTCTTGACGAAAATTTTTGATTTATTAAGCAATATCTCGAATCTTCTTCTAACATTAAAACATTAATATCATAAGAATAACCAACTGCCGGATAAGAATCATAAGTAATTCTATAAATAATATCCTTTTTTTGAGCATAAAGAGAGCCAACCATCAAAAGCAAAAATAACACAATCTTCTTCATTCGAAACTATCTTTTTATTGCATCAAAATCTTTTTTTGTCATCATCTTTTTATCAAGCATAAGTTTTAACCAATTTTCAATTGGCTTCTTAGAAACTTTGTCTAGCTTGCTAATATCATTTTTTGAGGAATTAGAATAATCGACACCATACTTCTCGTACAATGCTTGAAGATAATCATAATATCCTCTTTCATTATTGTGCTTTAAAGCCATGATTTTGGCGTAAGCCATCAAAGTATCTGTACGCACTTCTATACTACATTCTTTAAAATTATAAAAAAGCTCTAAGTAAGCATCTTCATCGCCCTTCTTTTTAACTCTATTAACCAAGGTATCATAATTAGTCCTTATAGCATTCATCGTAACAACCTCGTCCTGATCAACATCACTAGAATCGTTTTCCTGCTTTGCAATTTTGACTTCTTTTATATCTTTAGTTTCTTTCTTTTTGCATGAAAAAAAAAAAAGAGCACTAACAATATAAAGATAATTCTACTTTTCATAAATTTCTATTGAATAATGATTAGCCCGCGATTGAAGTGGAAATCCTTTTTATTTTTTTCTTTAAAAAATAAAAAGATTGCAACGAAAAGCGGGAAATAGCTCCTAAAAAAAAAAGCAGCTATCATTACAATAACTGCTTTCTATAAATTTAAAGATATAAATCTTTATTCTATTTTCTTTATTCTAATAAAAAAATTTAAGACCCACACATTTCACAATCATCAGGCTCTGCTGCTTGTGCTTTCAAAAGCATTGCTTTGTAATCCTCAACGCTGATTGCTTCTGTTTCCGGAACTAAAGTTACCGGTGCATCTTCTTCTTTTTTATCGTTGTTTAATGTGAATTTAATCGCATCAACCGCAGATTTTGTTCTTAAGTAATACATTCCTGTTTTTAAACCTGATTGCCAAGCATAGAAGTGCATTGACGTCAATTTAGAATAGTTGGCATCTTGCATGAACAAGTTTAATGATTGCGATTGGTCAATAAAATAACCTCTCTGACGTGACATATCGATAATGTCTTTCATCGACATTTCCCAAACTGTTTTGTATAATTCTTTCAGGTCTTGCGGAATCACATCAATATTTTGAACTGATCCGTTATGACGCATGATTTCTTGTTTCAATGTTTCGTTCCATAAACCTCTGTCTACTAAATCGTGAAGTAAATGTTTGTTTACTACGATGAATTCTCCAGACAATACACGACGTGTATAAATGTTTGATGTATAGGGTTCGAAAGCTTCGTTGTTTCCAAGAATTTGCGAAGTCGAAGCAGTTGGCATTGGCGCAACTAATAGTGAGTTACGAACTCCGTGTTCCATTACTTCTTTTCTTAATGAAGCCCAGTCCCAACGTCCTGATAATTCTTCATCTTTCATTCCCCACATATTGTATTGGAATTCTCCTTGTGACATTGGAGATCCTGCAAATGTAGAATATGGCCCTTCTTCTTTCGCCATTTCCATAGAAGCAGTTACAGCTGCGAAGTATAATGTTTCGAAAATTTCCTGGTTTAATGCTTTTGCTTCGTCACTTGTAAATGGCATACGCAACATGATAAAAGCGTCTGCTAATCCCTGAACTCCTAATCCTACCGGACGGTGACGTAAGTTAGAATTTTCAGCTTCTTTTACCGGATAGTAGTTTCTGTCGATTACTTTGTTCAGGTTACGGGTTACACGTTTTGTAACATTATAAAGCGCTTCGTGATCGAATTTCCCGTTTTCAATAAACATTGGTAACGAGATAGAAGCTAAGTTACAAACTGCAATTTCATCTTTAGAGGTAAACTCCATAATCTCTGTACACAAGTTGGATGAACGGATAGTTCCTAAATTCTTGTGGTTCGATTTACGGTTTGCTGCATCTTTGTACAACATATAAGGCGTTCCTGTTTCGATTTGTGACTCAAGGATTTTCTCCCACAATTCACGTGCGCGAATGGTTTTTCTACCTTTTCCTCTAAATTCATAATCAAGATACATGGTTTCGAATTCTTCTCCGTAAACATCGTATAATCCAGGGCATTCGTTAGGACACATTAAAGTCCATGACGCATCTTCCTGTACACGTTTCATGAATAAATCCGATGTCCACATGGCGAAGAATAAATCTCTTGCACGCATTTCTTCTTTTCCTGTATTTTTCTTTAAATCCAAAAAATCGAAGATATCCGCATGCCATGTTTCGATGTAAATCGCAAAACTTCCTTTACGTTTTCCACCACCCTGATCTACATAACGAGCCGTATCGTTGAAAACTCTCAACATTGGTACGATTCCGTTTGAAGTTCCGTTTGTACCACGAATGTAAGATCCTGTTGCACGAACGTTATGAATAGAAAGACCAATCCCTCCCGCTGATTGCGAGATTTTAGCCGTTTGTTTTAATGTATCATAAATACCATCGATACTATCATCCTGCATTGCCAAAAGGAAACAAGAAGACATTTGTGGTTTTGGAGTTCCTGCATTAAACAACGTTGGCGTTGCATGCGTGAAGAACTTTTTAGACATTAAATCGTAAGTTTCGATTACCGATTTTAAATCGTCAAGGTGAATACCAACCGAAACACGCATCAACATATGTTGTGGTCTTTCGACGATTTTTCCGTTTATCTTTAACAAATACGAACGCTCTAAGGTTTTGAACCCAAAGTAATCGTAATTAAAATCTCTTGTATAAATGATATGTGAATCTAAGAATTCTGAATTTTCCTGAATTACCTTGAATACTTCATCCGAAAGTAACGGAGCATCTTGCCCGTTTCTTGGATTTACGTAATGGTACATATCTTTCATCGTTTCTGAGAACGATTTTTTTGTATTTGAATGTAGGTTCGAAATTGCCACACGCGCTGCTAATTGTGCATAATCAGGATGCGCAATTGTCATAGAAGCCGCCGTTTCTGCCGCAAGATTATCCAGTTCAGAAGTTGAAACCCCATCATACAATCCTTCGATAACTCTCATGGCTACCTTAACAGGATCTACAAGTTCATTTAAACCGTAACACAATTTTTTGATTCTTTCTGTAATCTTATCAAACATTACGGGCTCTCTGTGGCCATCTCTTTTTACTACATACATAAGCTTACTAATTTTAGTTATTGAAAAAATGAAAGACACTGGAATAACGATTCCCAGTGCTTAAACATTGCGTGTTTTTAAATTATTTTTTGAGAATTGCAGGATTCTCAATAGTTATCTGTTCCAGCCTAAAAAATAGACCGAAAAGGCATTAAAAATTGTTATTGAATCTGCGATTTGGGAAAGAGATTCAATCGAAAAATGTTCTGTTATAAAATTTTATTCTTTTTAGCGTTTCGAGGTAACGCCAAAATTATTTTTGTTGTCTAAAAATCTGCATCGAATGAAATTTTCTGAGCATCACTATCGGTGTTCATCACACCTGATTTTTGATACTCGGCAACACGTTTTTCAAAGAAATTGGTTTTTCCCTGAAGTGAGATCATGTCCATGAAGTCAAACGGATTCGCTGACCCATATACACGCTCGCAACCTAATTCTACTAATAATCTATCGGCAACAAATTCTAAGTATTGCGTCATTAAAGCAGCATTCATACCTATTAAACTCACCGGAAGTGATTCTGTAACAAATTCTCTTTCGATATCTAAGGCATCAACAATGATTTCTTTAATTCTGTCTTTTGGCACTTTGTTGATCAGGTGATGATTGTGTAAGTGCACTGCAAAGTCACAGTGTACACCTTCGTCACGGGAAATCAACTCGTTAGAAAAAGTTAAACCTGGCATTAAACCACGTTTTTTTAACCAATAAATAGAACAGAAAGCACCTGAAAAGAAAATTCCTTCAACTGCGGCAAAAGCAATTAGTCTTTCGGCAAATGAATCAGATTCAATCCACTTTAAAGCCCAGTCTGCTTTTTTCTTAATTGCAGGAAAAACTTCTAAAGCATTAAACAATTCTGCTTTCTCCACTTCATCTTTCACGTAAGTGTCAATTAATAAAGAGTAAGTTTCACTGTGAATGTTTTCCATCATGATCTGGAAACCATAGAAAAACTTCGCCTCAGCATACTGCACTTCGTTTACAAAGTTCTCAGCAAGGTTTTCATTTACAATTCCGTCAGAGGCAGCAAAGAATGCCAATATGTGTTTAATGAAATATCTTTCGTCGTCACTAAGTTTATTGTTCCAATCTGTCAAGTCCTGGTGTAAATCGATTTCTTCAGCAGTCCAGAAACTAGCCTCCATTTTCTTATACCATTCCCAAATATCATGATGTTTGATAGGAAAAATAACGAAACGATTTTTATTTTCTTGTAATATTGGCTCGACTTGTGACATGGTAATTTTTATTTAATTTTTGTACTGAATTTTTACTAATTCAATAGACTACAAAGATTGTCAATTATCGCTAAAAAAGAAAGCCAAACTTATTCACAATTCGACGTAGTTTTTAACAAAGGAGAAAAAATGAGATATTTTTCAGACAATAATTAATTTACTGTAAATGAATGTTTTAAAAACGAATAAACGACCTAAAAGCCCGTAAAATATAGACTTTTTATCATAAAAAGCAAGAAATTTTGAATTGTTTTTAAAAGTTTTTTTTTGAGTTAAAACTATATTTTTTGAGTTAAAATATATCACCCAAAAGCAGTAACTAGAGCGTTTGGATTTTTAAGATTTTTTAAGCTCTTCGGCCACTTTTTCAAGCTCCAAATACCAATCTTGACCAAAACGGCGAATTAATGCCTCTTTGACAAATTTATAAACAGGAACTTCGAGTTCTTTACCTAAAGAACAGGCATCATCGCAAATATCCCATTTATCATAATTGACTGCAGCAAATTCCGTAAAGTCTTTTACACGAATTGGGTATAAATGACAAGAAACCGGTTTTTTCCAGTCTACGATTCCTTGGTTATAAGCTTGCTCGATTCCGCAAAGAGCTGTTTTTCCGTCAAAAATAACGTAAGCACAATCTTTTTCGTCGATTAATGGTGTTTCAAGATCTCCATCTGTTCCCTTTACCCAAGTCCCTTGCGCTTCGATAGCAGCAATTCCTTCTTTGCGTAAAAATGGTTTTACTTTAGGGTAAATCTCTTCCATGATTTTAGTTTCAGCTTCGCTCAAAGGCGCACCGGCATCTCCGTCAACACAGCAAGCTCCTTTACAAGCTGACAAGTTGCACACAAATTCTTTTTCAAGAATATCTTCTGAAATAATGGTTTTTCCTAATTGAAACATGATACTAAAATACTGAAATTTATAAAGTGCAAAGATAGACAAAGAAAACAGATAAAACACTCTTAATATTTAACCGCAAGGCACGCAAAGATTTACGCAAAGATTCGCAAAGCTTTATCACTTTTTTATCCTTTGCGTAGTTTGCGTAAATCTTTGCGAATCTTTGCTGTTAAATCATCTTTTGTTACAAATATCACTTTTTCAATACTCAAAACGTGTTTTTATAACAAAAATACATCGTATTAAAAAAACACCTACCTTTATTATCTACCTTTGCAAAAATTTTAAACGCTTAAAATCAAAGTAATATGTTAGAAATCGACTTTAAAGAAATAATTACTGTTGGGATGGTACTTTTTGCGGTTATCGATATTGTGGGATCAATTCCGATTATTGTGAATTTAAGATCTAAAGTTGGACATATCGAATCTGAAAAAGCTTCGATTGTTGCAGGACTTATTATGATTGTGTTTCTTTTTGTTGGAGAAGGTTTCCTGAGTCTTATAGGTATCGATGTGCATTCGTTTGCCGTTGCGGGTTCTTTTGTATTATTCTTCCTGGCTTTAGAGATGATTTTAGGAATCAGAATCTATCGTGACGAAGAACCGGGATCGGCTTCTATTGTTCCATTGGCGTTTCCGTTAATTGCCGGAGCAGGAACAATGACGACTTTATTATCGTTACGATCTCAATTTCACACTATTAATATTATTATTGCTATTTTACTCAATATCATATTGGTTTACATCGTTTTAAAATCTTCTAAAAAAATAGAAACTTTATTAGGAGAAAACGGACTTGGCGTGGTTCGTAAGACATTTGGAGTGATACTTTTAGCGATTGCTGTTAAATTATTTGCTGCTAATGTTAAAGGTTTGTTCGTCTAACAATTATTTTTATAAATTTACCCCATAAAATTTCTAAAATACAACTTTAGGACATTTTTTAGGTCAAAGAGTTTTACTTTATTATTTTAGGCAAACAAACAACCATTATGAAAATTTTCACTTCAATCTTAGTGCTTTTAGCATTAGCTTTAATTGTATTTAATATTACGTTGCTAGACTTTAAAAATCCTTTTCAGGGAGACAGTGTAGTTGCTTTTATTGGAATTGCAGCTTCATTTTGTGCCGTTTTGATTCTTTTAATCTTTAGAATTTCTAAAAGAATCGAAGAGAAAACAAACGGACGATAATATGTTTGACGTTTTAATTATTGGCGGAGGAGTGTCAGGCATGTCTTGTGCCCTTGTTTTAGGCTCAGCCAAAAACAAAGCTTTTGTTACCGATAAAAAAATCGGAATTTTTACACATCAAAAAAATTCTTCGTTACAAGAAGCAATTTTCTACAATGCTTACGGCATAACACCAGGCAAACTAGGTTCTGAGTTACTAGAAGAAAGTACACAGGATTTAGCGACAACGTATCCGCATATTACCCAGATTGCAAATGAAAAGGTAATTAAAGTAGAAGGCTCATATCCTGAATTCACGGTTACTACAAACAAAAACTCATACCAAACAAAAAATATCGTTGTTGGGATTGGTTCTGCCAATACTTTTGACATCGAAGGTTTGACACAATATGTAGAATCTCACAAAAAAGCATTACCCGAAAAACAACGTATTCAGCTTAAAAACGACGATCATAAAGTAACCGACGGTATTTATGTCATTGGAACTTTAGCAGGCTGGAGAAGTCAATTGGCAATTGCTGCCGGAAGTGGCGCTGCTGTCGCCACAGATATTCTTACTTTATGGAATAACGGCGTGCAAACTCATTCGCACGATAGCATTCGATAGTTTTTTTTTATTTTTACCATTAAGATATTAAGAAAATTAAGTTTTGGCTGAAATAAATTTAGTCCTTTACAAACGAAATCTAAAACATAAGTTTTTATATATTGAACCATTAAGAGATTACCAAAATTAAGCTTTGAGACTTAATAAACTTAATATCTTAATGGTTTAAAAATTTTATCATTTCAAGTCTTACATTCTAAAAAAGAAAAACCATCAAGAATCAAGCTTAATAACTTAATATCTTAATGGTTTAAAAATTTTAATGTTTCAGATCTTACTTAACCGAAACAATTTCTTTTACTGTGATATGTTTTTCAGTATCTGTTTTCCAGATTTCTCCTTTTACTGATACCTCATCGCCTTCTTTAAACCTTTTGTAGTTTTGTGGCCCTCCAACATTTACAATGCTTACAGTCGCAAAATAAACCTCATTTTTATCAGTATTGATTTTGGCTGTGTAGCCGTCTTTTCCGTTTTCTATAGATTCGACTTTTCCTGAAATGGTATTTTTATCTTTCATACACGCGCAAGAAATTACAAAAGTCGTTAGTAATATTAAGAAACTTATTCTTTTTAGATTTTTCATGTTTATATTTTAAATGTAAATCTCGCTCTTTATAAGTGAAACTTATTACATTATATTTTAAAAAATTATTATTATTTTATTGTAGCGCAACGCAACTTCCTGCTATTACTTTTAGGCTTTCGCCGAATTGTTTCCAGACTCTTATATAACGAAACGAATTAGCAATGGGATTATTATCATAAGTGCCTTTTAATAAAATGATGACGCTAACTACTGCCGTATCCTCAATTATATTAATAATTTGATCTGCAGCTTCTAATGTTTCGATTTTCACTTTGCCTGAGCGATACGTTTCTAAATCAAATTCTTTTGTGATGGTTTGTCCGTCCGATAAATTAAAAAGTAAATCATCGTGCAATAATTTATCCAACGCTGCAACATCGGCAGTTTTAATTACCGTTAAAAGTTCGATTTCAGCATTTACAATAGTTTCTATTTTCATCTGATACAAAATTTAAGGATTACTTTTTCGGATTCAAAACGGCTTTTATCATGGCATCGTCTTTTAAAATAACATCATAATAATACAATTCGCCGTACAATTGTCGGGCAAACTCTGCGGTAATGTAACGGTTTACCAAAGCTTTAGTTTTATCTAATTTCAGATCTAAGCCTGTCATTAAAATATAATTTCTGAACTTTCTAAAATAAGCATCAGAGCTTTTCATCTTAGCCAAAAATTCATTAAAATGAAGTCCGGCAAAAGCATCTCTGTTTTTGTCTAATTCTTCAAAAACAAAGTGACCCACGATTCCGGTTTGCATTAAATACGCCACATTTTCATTTCCGTGTTCGGCTTCAATTGGTACAAAAACGTCGGGAACAATTCCGCCGCCGCCATAAACAATTTTACCTTTTGGAGTTTTAAATTTTAGAGAATCCGCTACTTTTATGCTGTCTTTTGCATAAAGTTCACCTGATTTTATACGCGATTCTGATTCTTTATAATATTCTTCGTTTCCTTTTTTATACGGTTTCTGAATCGATCTTCCCGTTGGTGTATAATATCTCGCCACGGTTAATCTTACAGCAGATCCGTCGTTGAAATCCATTTCACGCTGCACCAATCCTTTACCAAAAGAACGACGACCTACAATCGTTCCTCGATCACTATCCTGAATTGCTCCGGCCAGGATTTCGCTTGCTGAGGCGCTATTTTCATTAATTAAAACATAAACTTTTCCGGTTTCAAAACTTCCTGCTTTTGTAGCAAAAGTTTTTTCGGTGGTTCCGTTTTTATTTTTTGTAAAAACAATCAGCTGTTTGTCTTTTAGGAATTCATCCGCAATTGCAATCGCTTCTTCCATATAACCACCGCCATTATCACGAAGGTCAATGATAAGTGATTCAATCCCGTTTTGTTTTAATCTGGTTAAACCGGTTTTGAATTCGTTAAAAGTAGTTTCGGCAAAACGGTTAATTTTTATATAACCTGTTTTATTATC
This sequence comes from Flavobacterium sp. CSZ, assembly GCF_015350725.1. Lineage (NCBI taxonomy): Bacteria > Pseudomonadati > Bacteroidota > Flavobacteriia > Flavobacteriales > Flavobacteriaceae > Flavobacterium > Flavobacterium sp. CSZ. The sequence goes on along the minus strand of NZ_JADKPQ010000015.1, from coordinate 104,392 downwards.
CAACAATAAAGAAGCATCAACACTTTTTATAGGGATAATATCTCTTTTTACTTTAAATTTAAGTTTCTTTTGTTCTGATTTTCTAAAAACGGTCAATTCAATTTCAGAACCTTTTATTCCTTTTAATTTCGAAAACAAACTGTCTGATGGCAATCTTCTGCCATATAATTTCGTTTTTCCTGCAAATAGAATTCTATCTCCCGATTTTAATCCGGCTTTTGCCGAAGGTCCGTTTTCGACAGGCTTTATAATCGCAACAGAATCTTTATACATATAAAAATTAATCCCGATTCCCACGAAATCACCTTTCATACTTTCAGCCACTTCAGCTTGCTCAGTTGGCGGAATATAAACAGAATGCGGATCTAATTTTGAAAGAATATTATCTACGGTAAGATTGACAATAGAATCTGTATTGATGCTGTCAACATATTCGTTATTGATAAAATCAATGAGTTTATTCAGCTTGGTTTTCGAGTAATTTTTAGCCAAAAGCTGATCATCAACGGGAGCACTTGTAAGGCTTCCGATGACTATACCAAGAGCAAAAGTTGCTCCGATAATGATTGGCAAATATTTTGAGTTAAGTTTCATTACTCTTCTAAAACAGGAATATGTTCGACTTCGACACCTGCTTTTATTAAAAACTGAATTCCGGAATCATCGCGATATCCGTTATGATATACCACTCTTTTTATTCCTGACTGATGTATCAGTTTGCTACATTCTTTGCAAGGCGAAAGCGTAATATACAAAGTGGCTCCTTCGCATGATTGTGTAGATCTTGCTACTTTCAAAATTGCATTTGCTTCGGCATGCAGAACATCCCAACGGGTTAATCCGTCTTCGTCTTCGCAACAATTTTCAAAACCGGATGGTGTTCCGTTGTATCCATCAGAAATAATCATTCGGTCTTTTACGATAATGGCGCCTACTTGTTTTCGTTTGCAATAGGAAAGTGCTCCCCATTCTGTCGCAATTCGCAAATAAGCTTTATCGTATTTATTTAATTTTTTTTCTTCCATTTATTTTATCTGTTCCAAATAGGGCTTTCGATAATCATTGGAACTACTACCCCAATGATAAAAGCCGACATTACCAGCGCCCAATCGCGTTTTGAAAAACGAAATACGGTTTGCACAATATAGGATATAATTAGTACCACAAACACTACAACTAACTGAGCTGCTTCGATTCCTAACGCAAACTCGCCTAAAGGTAGTAATTTTGAACTAGGTGATCCTCCTAAAATGGTCTTGAAATAATTTGAGAATCCAAGTCCGTGTATAATCCCGAAAAACAAGGTTACAAAAAACACTAAATTGAATCCATCGCTCTTTGAGGTTTTCCCTGCTGTAAAAAGATTAAAAACCGCCGTTATTAAAATGGTTATCGGAATTAAAAATTCGACTGTATTTACTTTTATGGCAATGATTCCGTAAACCGAAAGCAATAAAGCCAATGTGTGACCAATTGTAAAAACAGAAACCAGAAGCAAAATGCGTTTCCAGTCTTTGAATAAATAAGGGGTTGTTAATGCGATTAAAAAAAGAACGTGATCGTAAGCGTGAACATCTAAAACGTGCTTTAATCCTATTTGAAAATAAATCCAAAATTCTGACATACGGGTAATACTATTAAATGATTAGGGGTTGTAAACTTACGATTTATTTTGAAAATTTAAAGACGTCTCATATTAAATCAATGAATATTGAAAAGTTAAAATTTATGAGAAAATTAAAATTAATAAATTAAAATAAAATTTATCTTTGCCTTATAAAAATCAACAAATTATGCCATTTTCAGAATTATTTGATAACGAATTCAAAGAAAGAAACAGAGGCCATTTCTCTGCAATTGTTCGTGTAGCTTTCGCTGACGGAAAAATTAATGAAGAAGAACAAACGTTTTTAGATAAAATAGCTTCAACATTACAAATTTCAGAAGAAGAATACAACGAAATCCTTAAAGATCCGTGGAAACACCCAATAAACCCACCTTACTTATACACACAACGTTTAGAGCGTTTGTATGATTTGGCAAGAATGGTTCACGTAGACCACCATTTAGGAGACCAGCAAGAAGTGATGTTAGGCCGTATGGGATTAGCTCTGGGATTTACACCAGGAAACGTAAATTACATTGTTAGAAAAGCATTGTCTTTAGTAGATAAAAAAGTAGATTTAGATACTTTCCTTTTCGAGATGGAAAACATGAACAAATAAGGAAGTATTCAGTTTACAGTCACAGTATACAGTACTAACGTAAATAAATAAACCCGACAGATTTTAAAAATCTGTCGGGTTTATTTATTTATACTTTAATCTGAGACTGAAAACTGAGACTGAGACTGTAAACTAGAGCGCTTCTGCCATAAACTGCTCAGCTTTTTCTACCATATTATAACTTCCGCAGAAAAAAGGAACTCTTTGATGCAGTTCTGTTGGCTGGATTTCCATAATTCTTCCAAAACCATCTGTTGCTTTTCCTCCTGCCTGTTCTGCTATAAACGCCATTGGATTGCATTCGTATAATAAACGCAACTTTCCTTTTGGTGCTTTTGAACTTGTGGGATACAGGTAAATTCCGCCTTTGATCATATTTCGATGAAAATCAGAAACTAAACTTCCAATATATCGGGAAGTATAAGGTCTGTCTTCTTCTTCTCTTTGACAATACTTAATATAGTTTTTTACTCCTTGGGGAAAATGAACATAGTTACCTTCATTTACCGAATAGATATTTCCGTTTTGAGGAAATTTCATATTTGGATGTGAAAGATAAAATGTACCAATTGCCGGATTCAGTGTAAAACCATTTACGCCATGACCTGTTGTGTAAACCAACATGGTCGAAGTTCCATAAATTACATAACCTGCTGCAACTTGATTGATTCCCGGTTGTAAAAAATCCTCGCTTGTTACCGGGGTTCCTATTGGAGTTATTCTTCTAAAAACAGAAAAAATAGTCCCTACAGAAACATTTACATCAATGTTTGAAGATCCGTCAAGCGGATCCATTAAGATCACGTACTTATTATTATGACTGTTGTCGCTCCCCTGAACAGTAATAAAATCGTCGTTTTCTTCTGAAGCAATACCACAGACAATCTCACGGTTTATTAACGTCTGGATAAATACTTCGTTTGCATACACATCTAATTTTTGTTGGTCTTCGCCTTGCACATTTTGTTCGCCTGCAGCGCCAATAATGTCTACCAGTCCGGCTTTGTTTACTTTATAGTTTACGACCTTGGCCGCCAAACGTATAGAGTTGATAATTCGGGAAAGCTCCCCCGACGAATACTGAAATGCTTTTTGGTTCTCAATAATAAACTCTCCTAGTGTTTTATTGCGTTCTTCCATTACTATATCGTTATAGATTTTGATTATAAGTCACAAATATCGCTTTTTTTGTGAGAATGATTCAAAAATTATTTTGTTAGTTTGCCACTATTGTATATTTGCTAATTAAAAGCGAGAAGTATCAAATAAAAAAATGCATTTTTAGCTAATAAACGCTTAACAATAAGAATATATGAATTGCCCCTACAAAAAATTCGTACAAGGAAATTTTAAAATATAAAGAGGTAATAGTATATTTAGGAAGAAAATAAAATTTACAGAATATGAATATTAGAAAAGGAAATCCTGAAGACATGGAATCGGTTTTGGGATTAATACAGGAGTTGGCAATATTCGAAAAAGAACCGGAGGCCGTTGTAATTACTGTAGATGATTTAGTGCGTGATGGCTTTGGTGAAAAACCACTATTTAATGTTTTTGTGGCAGAAATTCAAGATGAATCAGGCAATAAGGAAATAGTTGGAATCGCGCTTTACTATTATCGTTACTCTACCTGGAAAGGTAAAACCATACATCTTGAGGATTTGATTGTAAAGGAAAAAATGCGTGGGACAGGTTTAGGATCTGCACTTTATGCCGAAATCATGAAACAAGGTAAAAAAGATAATGTTCGAAGAGTAGAATGGAATGTTCTGGCCTGGAATACACCAGCGGTAAAGTTCTACCAAAATTCAGGAGCTAAAATTCTTGAAGACTGGCAAGTGGTTCAAATGGACGAAAACGGAATTAATTCGTTCCTGGAAAAATTGTAAAGAAAATATTTTACCACCGATTAAAAGGATTAAAATGATTTTTAAAATCTGTGTCAATTCGCCACGAATTTCACGAATTTTCACTAATTAATTAACTAAAAAAATCAGTGAAAATCATTTTAATCTGTGGCAGAAAATAAAAAAATACTAGATTTCATTTCAATCTGAAATCTAAAATTAAAAATCTAAAATTAAAAATGAGAGTATTTAAATTTGGTGGAGCATCAGTTAAAGATGCTGATGGAATTAAAAACGTGTATGACGTTTTACAAAAAGTAGGTTATGAAGATGTGATTTTGGTCGTTTCGGCGATGGGAAAAACAACAAATGCTCTTGAAGTTGTCATCAAAAATTATTTTGAGAAATCGGCAGAGTTAAATTCATCTGTACAGGAAATAAAAAAATATCACAATCAAATATTATTAGATTTATTTGAGGATGAAAAACAGGAGGTTTTTACGGCTGTAAAAGCGCAGTTTTCTGAATTAGAATATTTCCTTGCACATAATAAGTCTCCTAATTACAACTTTGTTTACGATCAGGTGGTAAGTTTTGGAGAATTGATTTCGACTACTATTCTAAGTCATTATATGAATTACAGAGGTATTCAGACGCAGTGGCTGGATGTTCGTAATTTCATTAAAACGAATGCTAATTACAGAGATGCCGAAGTGGATTGGGAAACGACTCAACAATTGATCAGCAAAAATGTAAAACGCAAAATATTAAACATCACGCAAGGATTTTTAGGTGCTGATGAGAATAACTTCACCACTACTCTTGGCCGTGAAGGTTCTGATTATACTGCGGGAATCTTTGCTTATTGTTTAAATGCCGAAAGTGTAACGATCTGGAAAGATGTTCCGGGAGTTATGAATGCGGATCCTCGTTATTTTGAGAACGCGAGTTTATTGAACCAAATCTCGTATCGTGAAGCTATCGAATTGGCTTTTTACGGTGCAACGGTTATTCACCCAAAAACTTTGCAGCCCTTACAGAAAAAAGAAATTCCGTTATATGTAAAATCGTTTATCAACCCGTTATTAAAAGGAACCTGCGTTTCTAAAGGTGTTGATTTAGAACCACAATATCCTTGTTTTATTGTAAAAAGAAACCAGCTTTTGATCTCGCTTTCATCAATTGATTTCTCTTTTATTATGGAAGAAAATATCAGCGAAATTTTTGCTTTGTTTCATGAATTTAAAATTAAAGTGAATCTGATTCAGAATTCAGCAATTAGTTTTTCTGTTTGTGTGGAAGATAAATTCGAAAACTTTAATGAATTGAATGCGATTCTTTCGAAAAAATTCAAAGTTGATTATAATGATAATGTAACTTTATATACGATTCGTCACTTTACAGAAAATGCGGCCGAAACTGTTGAAGCAAACAAAACTGTTTTACTAAAACAAGTAAGCCGTGAAACAATGCAAATTGTTACTAAAGAGATTAATAACTAAATCTTTTTTATTTACGTTAATTATATAAATTCAACATATTAAGAAAGGCTTCACATAACTGTGAAGCCTTTCTTATTTACCTCGCTCTATTATTTTCGCTTTGTTCAATCTCTGTTTTCTTAAAAGCCTGTTTCTTTGAATTGCCGAAACTAAAAGTGGCAATCAATTTAAAATAATTGGTTGTATAGGTTCTGTGATAATAGATTTCGGTTTGTCCTACGTCATAATTACCAGAAACCATAAAGTCATGAAAGATATCATTTGCGGTAAAATTGAGTTTTAGGGCCTCTTTAAAAAAGTTTCTTTCGATTCCTACAGTCACTGTCGATCTGCTATTTTCACTTCGTAATCCGTAGCTTTTATCGCCAAGATACCAGGCAAGCAATTGAACTTTAAAAAGATTCGGAATGGTAAATGTATTATTCGAATACAGATAGATTTGAGGTTTGACCGGACCCAAAGCATATTCATAAAAATTATCGATCGATTTACTTAAATTCATACTAATTGTATTTGTTGAATTCCACCATTTGTTTGTAAATGATCTTGAAAGCGAAGTGAAAAAAGTATGTTCTTTTTCTATATTTAATGATCTCAAAATATAACTGTTAGATGTATCGCCACGCAAAGCAGCTCCAGAAATTGGATCGATTTTATAGGAATATCCTATTCTAAAATCGAACTTTTTGTACATCGCACCAATTTCAAAGGCATGAACTTTTTCAGGTAATAAATTAGGATTTCCTTCTATAGTGGTAAACGGATCCTGATAAATAACATACGGATTCAACCCCTGATATCTGGGCCTTGTTATTCTGGAAACATACGAGATATGCGCTTTCAAATCATCCGAAACATCCATATTTAGTAACACATTAGGGAAAAAATTGCCATAACTTTTTTTGAATTGCTGAATCCCGTTTGCTGTAGTATACAAATTATAACTCGTCCATTCGCCTCGGGCACCAAAAGAAAAATTAAACTTCTTTCCTAATGAACTTCCATAATTAAAATAAACAGCACTGATTTTTTCAACGTATTTAAAATCACTCGAAAGTTGATTATCAGGTTCAAAATCGCCATTTTCTGTATCAGAAATCAGGAAATCTGTTGCTGATTGTACTTTCGCATTGCTGTATTTTGCTCCGGTTTCGAGCTTTGTATTTTCATTTATCTTTTTAGAATAATCTGCCTGAATGCTTAAAATATCAATTGTATTGTCAACATTATTCTTCAAATACTTTTCAGCATTTCGTTCATCAACCAAACTATTTTCATCAATAAAATCTTTTGTAGTTCCGTTATAATTAGAGTATTGCGTTCCTATAAATAACGACGAACCCTTACTATCTGTTATGGCATTATAATTTAGATTAATAAACTGATTTAGCAATACATCATTTTTAGCAATATCCGTGGCATAAAAACTATTCCCAACATTATTACTGATGGAATTTCGGCTTTCTACGACTCCACCCAAATCTTCAATATTTCCGCTATAGGCCAATGAAATATAATTCTTCTCAGAGAACGTGTATTGCAATCCAAAACCAAAATTCGAATAATTATTAAACTGTCTTTTCCAGTCTGTAGTTAGTTCAGATCGCATGTAATCCTCCGGATTAGGTCGCGTTCTGGTTGTGTATAATAATTCGCGGCCTTTGCCTAATTGCAATCCGTAATTAGTAATAAACGAAAATTTGCCTTTTGTATAATTAAAATCCAGAAGTGTATTGGTACTCGTTCCAGCAAACTCAGAAATGGTCATTTGCTTACTCGCCGTTCCCATCATACCGTTTTCGATATTTTTTTTGGTAATAATATTGATAACCGCTTTTCCTTCGGCGTCGTATTTTGAAGATGGATTTGAAATGACTTCGATTTTTAAAATTTGAGAAACCGCAATTGCGGCAAAACGTTCGTAATTAATCAAAATTCCGTTAAGGTAAATAATCGCTTCTCCTTTTCCGAGAACACTTATTTGTCCCTCGGCTACAATAACATTCGGAACCCTGCCCAATAATTCATTGACAGAACTACTTGTCGAAAGCAACGTGTTAGCGACATTGACATCAAGATTTCCGTTGGCAGAATACTTTACCAATGAAGTTTGTTTTTTGATCACAACTTCATTTAACTCATTATTTTGATTTGTAATTTTCTCGGGAATTGTTGGCTTGGATTGTGCTTTTATTTCTAAGGCATAAAAAAGAAAGCAATAAGTGTAAATGAAAACAGAAACTAGGAATCTCATAGATTTGGCAATTTAAAATTTGACTTTGTTGAGACAAAAATCTATTCTAAATTGCAGGGTGAAGTAATCGAAACAGAAATCAGGAGTACGAATTTATAAATTCACACTAAGCTTTAAGCCTGTAACGCCTGAAGTTGATAATTTAAAGGTGTAGTTCCGGTATGTTTTTTAAAGGCGGCAAAAAATGTCGATTTAGAATTAAAACCTACATCATAACCAATAGATTCTAACGTTAGCTTATCATTTGAGGTGATGATTTTGCAAGCTTCGTTTATCCTGAACTCATTTACAAAACTGGTGAAATTCTTATTCAGATTACTATTTAAAAACTGCGACAATTGATGACTTGAAATGTTGAGTTCCTGAGATAAATCCAGCAAACTTAGATTGGAGTTTTTATACCATTCTTTTTCGATCATTATTTTTTCCAGTTTTGCGGATAAAATTTTGGCCTCAACTGAATCTATTTTTTTGCCCGAAGTTTTAGGACCATTTAATAAAAACAAATCATCCGTTTTTTTTCTGTGTAAAAGAATCGAAATAATTAAATAAAGAATAAACGAAAAAACTATTGCTCCACTAATATAAGTAGCTGCCGGACCACGTACTATAGCAAGAAAATAAAAAAAGAACAACAGAAAATTACCCAAAAAAATCGTCCCGAACCACATTTCTGCCGGAGTTGTTTTGTGCTTTCTATTTACGATTTTTGCCAATATTTCTCTGATCGCAAAACCGGAGAAAACAATATAAGCAAACCATTGAAAATAAATAATCCAAATAAAAATTTGGTTCCAAAGCAAAGGATAATATTCATACGGATAAACAATTCCTACCGATACAATCAATATTGCCCAGAATAAAAGTGTGCCTTTCCAGGATTTCGGCATTATATTAATTTGGGCAACAGCCGATTTCAGGAAATAATACAAACATGGACCAATAAAAAAACAAGCGGTTAACCCAATTTGTAAATATAATCTAGGTAATGTGGGATGAAAATACACAAACACTGATTTTCCAATTCTGATGCTTAGGGCAAATAAAAGAGCCCCCAGAAAATAATTGGTCAGGTATTTTTTCTTTGTAAAGAAAAAAAAATAAATACTTAAAATAATTCCGTTGAAAACTCCTAATGCGCTAAAAAAGAATAAGAGTTCTTTGCTGGTATCCATAATTTAAGTTTGTTTTATTCTCACAAAGCTAAAAAAAATTATGACTTTAACGATTTTTTATCCTCCTTCAAATCTTTAATCATTTTTTTCAGCTCTTTGATGCGTTCCTCGTATTGCTCGATGATCTGATCTGACAATTGATCTGCATTATTAATAGAAGATATTCCCTTATTATTCAGATCTACTTTTAATAAGTCTTCAGGAGTGATCCCAAAAATTTTACAGATGGTTAAAATATGATTTGACCATGAACTGCTCTCGCCACTTTCCATCCTTGCATATGCTGATTGGGATATATGAAGACAGTCTGCCACTTCTTCTTGCGACATGTTTTTGTTCTTTCGAAGTATTTTAAGTTTATTACCTACAACAATATTCATATTTTATGGTATTTTTCCTTATAATCAAATAGAGGACGGTTTTATAAAAATATACTCACAAAAGATCAATTATTTTTAAATAAAAAAATATCTATAAATTACTTATTAAAATACCCGATAATCACATAATAAAAAACCTTACAAAACAGTAATTTAGACTTTCCAAAAAACAAGTAGATAGTACCTGAAATCAGGTAATATGTATTAAAAATTTAAACCCTAAAATCTAAAGAATATGAGTAATCCAACATTGTTTTTATGTCTTCTAATAATAATTATTGCGCTGGGCTATCGGTTTTCAAAAAAGCATCGTTAAAAATATATCTGCAAAATTGGTTAGTAGTAATAATTTTAAAGCGCTAAAAAATCATGGGGATTAACAATAAACCTGATCAGGAAAACCAAAACGAATGGAACAACGATCCCGATAACTGGATTTGGGGAATGTTTTATTATAATCCAAAAGACAATAGATTATTTCCTCCCAAAAAAATAAAAGAATTGGGCTGGACGATTAATTTTGCCAATCCAAATTCTGTTTTTATAGCCTTGATTATAATTGCAATTCTTCTTATTCTGGCAGAACACGCCAATAATTAAATTCAAAAAACCGGGTAATTACTCCTGATTAATATTCATTACAACATGAAATTCTTTATATTCAAATATAGCATGGCTATTGTAAGCTGTCTGTATTTAGCTTACTTTTTTTTTAGCCCGGATCATACCGGCAATATGATAAAAGCCGGAACCTCTATTGTATTAGCATTATTAATTTCTATCTCGATGTTCAGTCAGATAAAAAGCGGAAAATAGCTCAAAACACACACATTCAAACAACAAATTAGAGACCCGGAATTTCCCAATTATAAATACTACTTTTGATTTTTTAGAGTTAAAGTATTTATGTTGAAAAAATTACTGTTTTTAACGGTTTTTATCTGGTATTCCGGGCTTCAGGCACAGGAAACGGAATCATCGTACAAAACGAAAAAAGTAATTGTAAGCCGGGATACCATTCATCTTGAGCAATTCAGTATTAATTCGGGCTTTTTTGAAATTCTAAACACTAAAAACCAACCTATAGATAGTACTTTTTATAAAGTTAATTTTCAAAAAGGAACTTTGATTTTAAATGAAAAAGCAGGTTCAGTTTTGGATACTTTAGTTGTAAATTATTTAAAATATCCCGATTTCCTGACCAAAGAATACAGTCTTTACAAATCAGATCAGGTGGTAACCAATGATGTTGGTTCTGAGAGATTGTACCGAATTGATAATACCAGCACCAAAAAAGTCACTCCGTTTGATGGCTTAGTAACATCAGGAAGCATTACCCGCGGCGTTACGGTTGGAAATAATCAAAATACGGTTTTAAACTCTAATTTAGATCTTCAGATTACGGGAAAAATATCCGATAAAATTAGTCTTCGGGCGTCGCTGCAGGACAATAACATTCCGCTTCAGGATGGCGGCTATTCGCAAAAGCTGGATCAATTTGACAATATTTTTATCGAACTTTTTAGCGACGACTGGAACATTCGGGCCGGCGATGTTTTTTTAGAAAACAGAAAAACCCAATTTCTAAACTTTAATAAAAAAGTACAGGGACTTTCGACCAGTTTTAATTTTGGAGATGAAGAAAGCAAAACCAATATTTTTGCATCAGTCGCTTTTGTTAAAGGTCAATATGCTAAAAGCACTTTTACAGGGCAGGAAGGAAATCAGGGACCTTATAAATTAAAAGGGCAAAATGGCGAATTGTATGTTTTGGTAATTTCAGGATCAGAACGTGTTTATGTCAATGGTATTTTGCTAAAACGTGGCGAAAACAACGATTATGTTATTGATTATAATGCCGGAGAAATTACTTTTACTTCTCTTTTTACGATTACATCAGAAATGCGTATTAATGTAGAATATCAATATTCTGAAAGAAACTATAATCGTTTGGTTACTTACGCCGGTGCAACGCACGAAAATAAAAACTGGAGTTTTGCCGGTTATATTTATTCTGAAAATGACATGAAAAATCAGCCTTTGCAACAAAATCTTTCTACCGGGCAGGTTGAGATTTTAAGTCAGGCGGGTGATGATCCTAATTTAATGAAAGCGCCTTCTGCTTACGAAGATTCCTATGCAGATAATAAAATTTTATATAAAAAAATATTGGTCAATTCGGTAGAAGCATACGAATACTCAAATGATCCGAGCAATGTTTTATACAATGTAAAGTTTAGCCTTATGGGTAATAATCTCGGAAATTATATCATTCAAAACAACAACTCGGTAGAACGCATTTATCAATATGTTGCTCCGGTAAGCGGCGTTTTACAAGGAAATTACGAACCTATCGTACAATTAGTTGCTCCAATAAAATTGCAAGTGGCTACTTTTTTAGGAAAATACAATCCTGATGAAAAAACTCTTGTAGACTTTGAAATTGCCATAGGCAACAACGATAAAAATTTATTTTCGAAAATTGACGATGGAGACAATAGCGGAATTGCGCTTAAAACTAATATTAAAAAACGTCTTTTTACCCGCGAATGGACTTTAGATGCTTTTGCAAATTACCAGCTTGTTCAGGAAGATTTTAGATCTGTCGAGCGATTGTATAATATAGAATTCAACAGGGACTGGAACTTGAATGAAACACTTTATGGCAATCAGAGTTTATTGGTGACGGGATTCAATTTTGATTTATTTGCTAAAAAACAAACCTCAAATATTGGTCTGTTTACTTATCAGTTCGAAAAATTAGATTATACCGAAAGTTATTCCGGAGCAAGACATACCACGACTGCTTTATTCAAATTAAAGAACTGGACGATAGAAAATCAGGGGAGTTTTATGAAGAGTGATGCAACAAGTTCTACTTCAAAATTTATCAGAAATCAAACCAGAACCAAATATCATTTTGGCAAAAACTGGATTGGTGCCAGCATGCAACTTGAGGACAATCAGCAACGGGATAAAGTTAGCAGTCAGTTTTCGGCTTTAAGCCAAAGATTCACAGAATACGGAGCATTTATTGGGCGTGGTGACAGTACCAGAGTTTTTGTAGAATTAGGTTATTTGCAACGCCGAAACGATAGTTTGCAAAACGGATTCTTGCAGCACGTAAACAATTCGCAAACTTATTATTTGAAATCGAAATTGATCCAGAATAAAACAACAGATTTAGCCGTTTATGCCAGTTACCGTAATTTAGATTTCACCAATTCATCCCGAAAAAACGAACCATCCTTAAATTCAAGAATCCTTTACAACGATCGATTCTTTAACCAATTCATGCAAATTGGTACGGCTTACGAAACAAGCTCAGGGACCATTGCGCAGCAGGAATTTACGTATGTTGAAGTGCCAACGGGTCAGGGTGTTTATGCCTGGAACGACTATAATGGCAACGGAATTCAGGAATTGGAAGAGTTTGAGATTGCCGCGTTCCCAGATCAGGCCAAATATGTTCGAATCTTTCTGCCCAACCAGGTTTACATCAAAACCAATCAGAATAAATTTTCACAATCTGTTGCTCTTAATCCGCTGCAATGGCAAAACGAAACGGGTTTTAAAAAAATCGCTTCTTATTTTTACAATCAAACTTCCTTTATTATGGATCGAAAGGTAAAAAGCCAGGGCGAACGTTTAGAACTCAATCCGTTTGATTCATCTGAAGAAAACATACTAGGATTAAATTCGAGTTTTAGGAATAGTTTGTATTATAATCGCGGAAAGCAAAAGCATTCTGTAACCTATACCTACCTTATTAATAAAGGAAAAAATTTACTTTCGATAGGATCACAAAATGTTAGAAACAGTTCAAATCAATTGCAGTATACGCATTTGTATAAAAAAAGCTGGTTATTTAATTTCTTCACCAAAACGATTAGTACCAACCTGGTTTCTGAAGATTTTGTCGAAAAAAACTATGACCTAAAAGGTTATCAGGTCGCACCAAAAATTAGTTATTTGTTTTCTAAAAATACCAGTTTAGATTTCTTTTACGAATTTCAGAACAAAGAAAATCAAATTGGAGATTTAGAAACTCTGGTTCAAAACAGACTCGGAACTTCGTTTTCGTTTGCTGGCGAGAAAAAAGTCACTCTGAATGGAGAGTTTTCTTTTTACCAGAATAAGTTTAACGGAAATGAATTTTCATCGGTAGGATTTCAGATGCTTGAAGGACTTCAGGAAGGGAAAAATTTAGTCTGGAAATTGCTTTTACAGAAGAACTTAACTCAGTTTCTGGATGTAAATTTAAACTACCAGGGAAGAAAAAGTGAGACGGGATCCGTTGTTCATACCGGCAACATACAGCTTCGCGCTTATTTTTAACACTTTACGAAAAACGTATTAATAAATTGATTAATTTTAATTTGAAATTTAAATACGTAACCCTATGAAAAAATTATTATTACTTTGTTTAATGGTGGTTTTATCTACCAATTTCTACGCTCAGGAAACTGCCACTAAAGCTGCTAAAAGCAAAACTGAAGCTACGGCTAAAAAAGCTAAATCTGAGGCAGACAAAGCAAAAGCCGATGCGAAAAAAGAAGCTGCAAAATCAAAAAAAGCAGCTAAAGATGCTACCGATGCTTCGGCAGCAGCCAAAAAAGAAAGTGCCGCAGCAACAAAAAAAGCAGCTGACAAAGAAGCCGCTAAAGCTAAAAGCGATGCTACAAAAGCCGCAAAAAAAGCAACTGCAGCAGGAGAAAGTGCTAAAGCCGATGCAAAAAAAGCTGAAACTAAAGCAACTGTAGCCAAGAAAGATGCCACGGCAACTAAAAAAACAGCTACTAAAACACTAAAAGAAACTACAGAGAAAGCTCCTAAAGTAGCTGATAAAGTTACAGGGGAATACAACGGGAAAAAAGTATATACGGGACCAAAAGGCGGCAAATACTACATTAATAAAAACGGAAACAAAACATACATTCAGGATTAGTTAAAGATACTGAGATGCTAAGCTACTAAGTTTCTAAGGCGCTAAGATTAATAAAAAACCGAACTATATAGTTCGGTTTTTTTTATTTAACAAGCAAAAAACTTAGCATCTTAGAGGCTTAGAAACTTAGAAGCTTAAATCAGAGTTAATAATTTAGTAATATGTACGAAATAACATAAAAAGCTTATTTCTTTATCTTCGTTTTTAAAAAGCGTTAAACTATGAGCATTGACTATTCTGCGAACAAAACAATTTTAGTTGCTCCATTAAACTGGGGATTAGGCCATGCCACAAGATGTATCCCTATTATAAAAGCGCTTCAGGAAAAAAATTTCATCCCAATTATAGCTTCTGATGGGATTGCCTTGGCGTTATTACGCAAGGAGTTTCCATACATACAAACGCTTGAATTGCCTTCTTATCATATTGAATATGCTAAAAATGGCAAAAACTTTAAATGGAAATTGATCAAAAGCCTTCCTAAAATGATCGTTGCTATCCTGGACGAGAAAAAAATGGTCAACCGCTGGATCAAAAAACATGGAATTGACGGTATTATTTCGGATAATCGATTGGGAGTTTTCAGTAAAAAAATCCCATCTGTTTTTATGACCCATCAATTGAATGTGATGACAGGAAATACAACCTGGTTTACCAGTAAATGCCATCAATACATTATAAAAAAATATAACGAATGCTGGGTTCCTGATACTAATGAAAAGGTAAATTTAACCGGCGATTTAGGTCACCTTAAAACAAATCACCTTAACTTAAAATACATTGGTCCTTTGAGCCGAATGCGCAAAAAGGAAACACCAAAATTATATGATTTGATGGTGATTTTGTCCGGGCCTGAACCTCAGCGCACTTATTTGGACGAAAAATTACAAAAAGAAGTAGCTAATTACCAGGGTAAAGTAGTTTTTGTACAAGGTATTATTGATAAAACCCAAACCAAATGGCAGGTAGGAAATGTAACGTATTACAATTTCATGAACTCAAAACAACTGGAACAAACTTTTAACGAAAGTGATTTTGTTTTATGCCGTTCTGGTTATACCACCGTAATGGATTTGGCAAAATTGGGCAAGAAAGCTTTTTTTATTCCAACTCCGGGGCAATATGAGCAGGAATATCTGGCGATAAAACTTCAGGAAGAAAATCTGGTACCGTACGCATTACAAAACGACTTTACCATTGAAGATCTTTCAAAAGTAAAGTCGTTTAAAGGTTTAACTCAGTTCAACGAAGATATCGATTGGGATTCTTTGTTTACCGTTTTCGAAGATTAGTTTAGAAATTAAACTGCGCTTGCAAGCGTAATAAATTTCCTTGCTGACGGTTGATTGGCAGCACACTGTCTTCGAAAGTTCTATCAGCAATGACATATTCTGCTGTAAACTCAAAAGCTTTAATTGGCTGCCATTCTATACCAATTTCATAATCTCTAACGACATAACTTCTGGCGTCTTTTTCGTATTTTTTTCCTCCATCATAATATTGAAATTTGGCAAAAGGATATATGTGTTGCTTTTTGATATCTAATTTATAATTTAGTAAAACATAACCTCCGTTTAAGTCTGTTTCGTCAACAGCATTAGTTACCGTATTGTATCGCGGTCCTGTACCAATATTATATTCTGTCTGGATTCCGAAAGGTCTTGGATATAAAACAAAAGTCGCTCCTACCCTTTGATCCTTTACATATTGCGGATCATTTACTTTTACTCCCGGTGAAATCTCGCCGGTAAAAGCCCATTTTCCTGTATAAGCCTGAATTCCGGGTTCGATAATCTGACTGCCTATTACAAAAGGATACGTTGCTCTTGCGACAACATTCAAATCTCTGTTACCATCAAGTTTATTGGCAATTTGTCCGTTGTAAACTCCAAAGGCAAAAACACCATAATCGCCTGAACCTTTAAAACCGTCTTTTACCAACATGGCAAAACGCTCTCTGATTTCGGCTGGAGCCCAATAAAAGAATATTCCTAAATCACGTTCGTTTAATATCGCACTATTCATTGCATCATTACGGTCTAACGCTAAGCGTACAGAACTTGACTGCATGTTTTCGAAACCATACGGAATCTTACTTTGCCCAACACGAACGCGATATTCTCTTTTCTTATCAAAAGAAAGATCAAAATACAAATCACGAATCTGAACAAAATTCTGGATTCCCGTACTTGGCGAACTGGCAAAATCAGGCTGAAAATAAAAAAACACATTAGGATGTACTTGTCCTGAAAACACTAAACGTGCACGTCGAATAAATAATCCGTTGTTTGCTTTTGCATCCGGATCTGTTGATGTTGTTCCCCAGGATTTATCACACTGATCGCAGGAAACTTTATCATTTGTTGAGAAAAGACCATTGTAGCGTATTTGTGCATAACCTCTTAAAGAGATTCTGTCATACCAGTGTTCTTCAACTCCTCCGCCAGATTTAGTATCCGGAAGTTTCGCTTTGTTGATAGAATCTAAAATACGCATTACTTCGTTTTTTACATCCTGTTTATTCAAATCCTGAGCATTTGCTGCAAAATTTAACAGCAATAAAACGGCAACCAATTTTCTTTTTATCATCCTTTCTCTAATATCCCTTAATTTCAGGGTACAAAGATGTAGCATCAATGTTAAGAAATCATTAACAGGATGTTACTATAATAAAAATTTAATGTTACGAAGTTTTTCCGTAGTTTGATTAATTGTTAAAACGCCATGTTTTACAGCAGTTCGCCGCAATCAGCTTACAATTATTTAACTTCTGCTTTTATGGTTTTATGCGCTTTTTCAAGTGTAAAAGAAAACTCAGATCCAATACCAAATTCACTTTCTACATATACTTTCTCTTTATGAGCTTCGATAATATGTTTTACAATGGCCAATCCCAGACCAGAACCACCTTCTGAACGGGTTCCGCTTTTATCGACTCTGTAAAAACGTTCGAAAAGTCTTGGAATATTTTGTTTTTCCACTCCTTCTCCGTTATCACTAATGCGGATTAAAACTTTTTTCTTGGTTAAGTTTACAACACCAACTTCTGTTAAACCTCCGTCTTTACCATACTTAATAGAATTAACAATCAGGTTCTCTAAAACTTGCTGAATCCTGTCCTGATCTCCACGAATGATAACCGACTGCACATTTTTACTTTCAAAAGCGAGTTTAATTTTCTTTTTGTCGGCTTTCATTTCCAACAAATCAAACACATTCTGAATCAGTTCGACAATATTAAAATCAGTCATATTCAAATCCAGGTCTCCTGATTCTAATTTGGTAATCATATCCAGATCTTCTACTATATATATAAGACGCTCCACTCCTTTTTCGGCACGTTTTAAATATTTTTTTCGAATGGTTTTATCATCCATTGCACCATCAAGCAAAGTCGAAACATAACCCTGAACGGTAAACAAAGGCGTTTTAAGTTCATGCGAAACGTTCCCTAAAAACTCCCTGCGATATTGTTCACGAATTTCAAGCATTTCGATTTCCAGCTTTTTATCGGTAGCAAACTTTTTCACTTCACGTGAAAGGGTTTCCATATCTGTAGTTATGGGCTGATTGATAAGTGTTGTTGATTCTAATAAGGAAACCTCATCGTAGATTTTTTTTACTCTTCGATAAATAAAGCGTTCTACACGATATTGTAACACCAGAAATGAGAAAATATAAATCGAAATAATAAAGATTGTCCCAAATGCAACCTGATGTTTCAGCTGATTTTTATAGAATAAATTCATCAGGATCAGCACAAATCCTGTCCCAAAAAGACTTATATATAATGCCGACTTTACAGCAAATTTGTATGTTTTTTTAAAATTAATTTTCATTTGAAACAGCTAGGCTTTTTAAATAATGAACCATTAAGAAATTAAGAAAAATTAAGTTTCTCTTGGGTTTAATGCATTTTTATAAAGAATTAATATTTGAACTCAAAAACCATATAAGAAATAGAAGATCACAGGAACTTCAATTTCTTATATGGTTTAAATTTATTATTATGTTTCTGTTTCAAACAATCAAAATCAGCTTAAGTCTTATTTAACTTAATCTCTTTATGGTTTAGAAACATTTTTAAAGATTTATTTAATGTTTAAAAATCAAATTTTAAACTTCAAATTTATAACCAACACCTTTGATGGTTTTAAAAAGGTCTTCTCCTATTTTTTCGCGTAGTTTTCTGATGTGAACATCTATTGTTCTTCCGCCCACTACAACTTCATTACCCCAAACTTTATCCAGGATTTCGTCTCTTTTAAAAACTTTCCCCGGTTTTGAAGCCAATAAATAAAATAATTCGAATTCTTTTCTTGGTAAAGCAATTTCTACATTGCCTTTTATGATCTTGTATTCCTCTCGGTTAATCTCGATTCCGCCTACATTTAAGGTATCGCTAACAACTTCTTGTTCTTTTAACCTTCTTAACAAAGCCTTTACTTTGCTTACCAATAATTTTGGTTTTATTGGTTTGGTGATATAGTCATCTGCACCTGCATCAAAACCAGCAACTTGTGAATAATCTTCGCTTCTGGCTGTTAAGAATGTTATGATAACATTATTTAATTCCGGGATTTTTCTGATGTGTTCGCAAGCTTCCATTCCATCCATTTCGGCCATCATTACATCCATAATAATTAGGTCCGGCAATTCTTTCTGAGCCTTTGCTATTGCTTCTTTTCCGTTTGAAGCAGTAACAATCTGGTAGCCTTCCTGAGCAAGGTTATAGCCAACGATTTCTAAGATATCTGGTTCATCGTCAACTAATAAAATCTTGGTTTGTGTTTTTTTCATAAATAGCAAAAATTGAGATTTTTACATCAAATTTTCTTGATTATACATTCGATGTTTTTTATTTCACAGCGTAAATATACTAACAAAATAACCGTTAAAAATTGCGGTTAACGGTAATTTAATCTGGTAACAATTTGATAATCTACAAGACACAAAAACATAACAAGTGCCTAACATGAACTTTACACAGCATTTCTTTCTTTGCACAAAAATAAATCAAACACAACACAAAAATGAAATTCAATTTAAAATTTCTATTTATCACATTCTTTATTTGTACGATTTCGATCGCTCAAAACAAAGGTACGATTTCTGGTGTATTAACCGACAAAGAAACCAACAATCAACCTTTACCTTTCGCAAATGTTTTAGTAAAAGGGACTAACACAAGCGCGAACACTGACATTGACGGAAAATATTCGTTAAGCGTAAATCCGGGAAATTATATTATTATTTTTAGTTTCGTTGGATATGAATCTGTAGAACAACCAGTAATTGTTAAAGCAAATGAGACTATTACTGTAAATCAGGTGCTTTCATCAGGAGGTTATACTCTAAAAGATGTCGTTGTAAAATCATCTGCGATAAACAAACAAAAAGAATCAGCTTTATTATTAGACCAAAAAAATGCAGTGTCTTTTAAAGCTGCAATTGGTGCTGAGGAAATTTCCAGAAAAGGAATCAATGATGTCGCTAATGCAGTAGCTAAAGTAAGTGGGGTTTCTAAAAATGACGACTCAGGAAATGTTTTCGTAAGAGGATTAGGGGATCGTTATAATGTTACTACTTTAAACGGGCTTCCATTACCATCAAATAATCCGGCAAACAAAAATATTCTTTTAGATATTTTTACAACAAATATTGTAGATAATATTGGAGTAAGCAAAACATTTGAGGCTCAAAATTATGCTGATTTTGGTGGAGCAAATATTGATATCACCGCAAAAAAATTCAGCGGAAAACCATTCGTAAGTTTTTCAATAGGATCAGGCGCTAACACAAACGTATTAGGCCAGGATCATTTCTATCTGCAAGACGGACCTAACTATACCGGATTCAAAAAAGTAGGCGTTCCTAATGCTCCACTTCAGCCATATAGCTATGCAACAAGCTGGGACAGACAGGAAAACAAAAATGTACTTAACGCTTTCTACACTGTATCTGCCGGCAAAAGATTTACTATAAATGATGAGAGTTCAATTGGCACTTTTGTTACTGGTTCATTTAGCGCAAAAAATAAATACACAGAAGGATACAGCAGAGGAGGAATTACGTCTGACGGAGATATTTTTTCTGACTTTATCAGAACGTCATACAAGCACAGTACTACTACAACCGTTATGGGTACTGCCGATTATAAAATCAACAACAAGAATTCGATCGTCTTTACTTCTTTATTCTTAAATTCAAGTGATCAGGATTACAGTGAGTACGAAGGAACAAACCAGAATTTTGACGGTGGTGGAGACGCGCTTCAACAAATTACAGGCTTCATAAAACGTGGGACTTTTGAAAGAACTCAATTAATTGTAAATCAATTAACAGGGAAAAACAAATTCAACGATCAGTGGAATTTAAACTGGGGAGTAGGATATAGTATGTCTAACAGTGCAATCCCGGATCGTATGCAAAACTCTTTTGTTTATGCTCCAAATGCTATAGATTATACATTCTTTACCAATTCAAACATAAACAACCACCGATTTTTTCAGGATTTAAAGGAAAATGAAATCGCTGCAAATATTGCATTATCGTATAATTTCAACAAAAAGACCGACGACACATACAGAGGAAAAATAACTATTGGATATTCAGGAAAGTTCAAGGATGTAGACTATAACATGGAACAATATTCATTCTTTCCGAACAGATCTACAATTTCTTTTCCTAAAGAAGACATACACCATGTAGATAATTATTTAGATCCTGCACATTGGGGTTCATCATACTCAAACAGAATTAACCAGTTGTATAATGGAAATTTAGATATTAATGCTGGATTTGTTAATGTTCAATACTCATTAACTGAGAGATTGAGCGTGATATTAGGTGCGAGAGTGGAACAATTAACTCAAAATGTTTTCTACATCACAACTACAGTTCCTGGTGGCGATAGTTCTAATGATTCAAAGTTTAACATCTTACCAAGTTTAATTTCGAAGTATACTTTGAATGAAAAGCAAAATTTAAAATTCTCAGCAAGTAAAACATATACTCTTCCTCAGTTTAAAGAAAAAGTGCCAATTATTTATGAAGATGTTGCACAAGCATACGAAGGAAACCCTAATTTATATGCTTCAACAAATTACAACTTCGATTTAGGATGGGAATATTTCCCGAAAGCAGGGGAGTTAATTTCTGTAACTGCATTTGGAAAAATTATTCAAAACCCAATCAACGAGATGTTCCTTAATTCTTCTTCAAATGACATTTCTTATGCAAATACAGGAGATAAGGGAACTGTAGCTGGGGTTGAAGTAGAATTTAGAAAAGACATTTTTGAAATTGAAAACAACAACAATCTAAAGACAAAACTTTCTTTTGATGCAAACGGATCATATTTATACACAAACCAAGATCTAAGCAACGATAAAGTAAACGACGAAAATGATTTTGGAGCAAACTTTACATTTACAGAAAGTAAATTAACAGGGGCTTCCAATTTCCTTGCCAACGCTAACTTATCATTTTTAAATGAATTCAGAGAAGGACAGGATTTCAGTGCAACAATATCTTATTCTTATTTTTCAGATAAATTAGCTGTTATTGGAACCTCAAGAGTTGGAAACTTGGTTGATAAAGCGGTAAATAAATTAGACTTTATTGCTAATACAAGTTTGACTAAAAACTTAAAATTAGGCGTTATTTACAATAACATCCTGAATCCAACTTTCAAACGTGTACAAGAACAAGGAAAAGTACCAGGTAAAGAATCTGTTGGTGATATTACTGCGGTTTCGTACAAAGCAGGTTCAGATTTCAGAATTACTTTAAACTACACATTCTAAAAGTAAAACCATAAAAGCACAAAAGGTGATTAGTATTAACTAATCACCTTTTTTATTTTTAACAACTCAATGTAAATTTTACATTAAGCGGATTATTTTTTACACGACATACTTAATATATTGTTAATACGGCCTTAACTCAGCAAAAACATATGTTCGTTTACTTTGCCATAAATAAATAAAACAATAAAAAACACAACACAATGAAAAAATCATTATTTGCAATGGCTGCAATATTAGGACTTGCCTTAACAAGCTGTAGTTCTGACGACAATAACAAAAGCGACGATAACAAAAGCACTTTTGTTGTAAAAGTTGACGATTTAAAAGGAGAAATTACTAATGGAACTGTAACTTTAGATCCTACTCAAACTTACACTTTAACTGGAGGATTAGTTGTTAAAGGCGGAGCAAGCTTAGTTATTCCTGCCGGAACAGTAATTAAAACTTCTCCTTCTGCACAAGCTACTTCTTTATTTATTGCTGTAGAAAGAAATGCAAAAATCCACATTAACGGTACTGCTGCTAAACCAGTAGTTATGACATCTGGAAAAGCAACTCCTGCTCAAAGTGACTGGGGTGGTTTGATTATCGCTGGTAATGGTAAAGTAAACACTGGAGACAATGGTACTTCTGAAGTAGGTGCTTTAAGCTATGGTGGTAATGATAATACAGATTCTTCTGGAAACATTAACTTCTTAAGAATTTCTTACACAGGTTCTAAATATACTGCTGATAAAGAATACAATGGAGTTTCTTTCTTCGGAGTAGGTTCAGGAACGGTAGTATCTGATATCTATGCTTTCGAAAGTGGTGATGACGGAATTGAGTTCTTCGGAGGAGCAGTAAATGCTTCTAACTTAGTGATCATAAACTCTTATGATGATTCATTAGATTTTGCTGACGGATGGCAAGGTACTGTTACAAACGTTTACATTAAAGGTGTTACTAAAGCTGGTGTTGAAGGATCTAACAACTTAAAAGACCCAAGTACAGCTGTTCCAATGACTAACGGTAAAATTACTAACATCTCTATCATCAAAGGTGATGCTGCATTTTTAGCTGACGAAAAAGCAATCAATTACAAAGAAGGTGGTGGAAAACAAACTTACACAAATTTATATGTTGCTGACGGAATGCCTAAAGACCTTGCAAAATTATCTACAGATGCTGGTGCAGTTGCAAATATCGCTGCTGGAAACTTCACTATCACAAACTATACTTTTGGAGCTTCTGTAACTGCTTTTGATGGTCCTAAATTATCAGGAACAACTACTGGTGCAACTGGTGCTGGTGCTGGTGCTGAATTACCATCTTGGGCTAGCTGGACTAAGTAATTACATAAAGTTGTAGAAAAAACGCAATCACCTATTGATCAGTAGATTTCTAATAACTTCGAAATAAATTGTTAAAAACATCCTAAAAATTTAGGATGTTTTTTTTTGGCGTGCTTTTTGTAATTTTTTTTTGTATATTTACGGTAATCAAAAAAATGCGATGGCAAAAAACTACTTTTATATTACATTCTTATTGGCTTTTTTCTTTACTATAAGTGTCTCGGCACAAGATAGTAAGCAATTACCAAAACCTCAAAGTGCAAGCAACATTGAGGGTTTAAGCTTGTACCCTAATCCCGTTAATAACGGAAAAGTATATATCTCTTCTAAAAATGATTTAGAAAAGGAGATTATAATTTTTGACGTTTTAGGTAAAAAAGTCCTTCAGGCACATTTAAGCTCAAAAGAATTAAATGTCTCAGAGCTTGTTCCAGGTGTTTATATCATCAAAATAAGCGAAGAAAATGCTTCTGCAACAAGAAAGCTCATCATTCGATAAATTATAAAAAAAGCTCCTTTTTCAGGAGCTTTTTTAGTTTTCAGTCACAGTCACAGTTTTCAGGCTCACAGAAAACCGAAAACTGCCGCTGAAAAACTGCTACTAAAAACTAAAAACAATATCTTTGCACAAAAAAAGTTTTGATTATAGCCAACGATATGTTTACGATTTCGAGTCAGAAACAATTTGAAAAGATAGCTTTAAAAGTATTTCGTTTTCAACATGAAAACAACGTTGTATATCGTGATTTCTGCGATTTCCTGAAAGTCAATCCACAACAGGTAAAATCGCTGGAGCAAATTCCATTTTTACCCATTCAGTTTTTCAAAAGCCATGATGTAGTTTCTACTAACGATCCGGCTCAGGTTACTTTTACCAGCAGCGGAACAACCGGAATGATTACAAGCCGACATATAGTGACCAATGTTTCCCTATATGAGGAAAGTTACCGCAATGGATTTTCGCAGTTTTACGGCAATATCGAAGATTACGTTGTTTTAGCCCTTTTACCGTCTTATCTCGAACGCGACGGCTCTTCGTTAATTTATATGGTCGAAGACCTTATAAAACTATCCAATCAGCCTGAAAGCGGGTTTTATTTACACAATCACGACGACTTGATAAAAAAACTAACTGCTCTTGACGAATCAGGTCAAAATGTTATTTTAATTGGCGTTACTTATGCCTTATTGGATTTAATTGAAAAACATCAATTCAACCTTCAGAACACCATCATTATGGAAACCGGAGGAATGAAAGGCAGACGTAAAGAAATGATTCGCGAAGAATTGCACGAGATTCTTTGCAAAGGTTTTGGTGTTTCGGCAATTCATTCAGAATACGGTATGACCGAACTTTTAGGACAAGCCTATTCTCTGGGCGAAGGTGTATTTGAATGTCCGTCATGGATGCACATTTTAGTTCGTGATCCCGAAGATGCTCTCACTTACGTGAAAGATGGAAAAACAGGTGGAATAAACGTTATTGATTTAGCCAACATCAACTCTTGCTCTTTTATAGCTACGCAGGATTTGGGCAAAAAAAATCCCAACAACTCTTTCGAGGTATTGGGACGTTTTGATAATTCTGATATTCGTGGTTGTAATTTGATGATGCTTTAGCGTTTAATCGTGGATTTGCTAAATCGTTTAATCGTTTTGCACTCGATTAAACAGTTAACCAATTAAACAGTTAAACCTTTTAAACCACTCTAATCACAAAATAATTCTTCTTCCCACTTTGTAACAACACAAACTGATTGTTAATCAAATCATTTGCAGTCAATACAAAATCTTCTTTTATTTTTTCTCTGTTTACCGAGATTGAGTTAGCTGTTAATGCACGTCTCGCCTCTCCGTTTGACTTAAAGAAACCTGTTTTTTCATTTAAAACCGAAATAATATCCAATCCATTTTCTAAATCTGCTTTTGCGATTTCGGCTTGAGGAACTCCGTCAAAAACTTCTAAAAAAGTAGTTTCATCTAATTTCTTCAAATCATCTGCAGTAGAATTTCCAAACAAAATATTCGAAGCCTGGATTGCTTTTTCTAATTCTTCTTCAGAGTGAACAAAAATCGTGATTTCTTCAGCCAGTTTCTTTTGTAATACTCTTAAATGCGGAGCCGTTTTGTGCTCTTCGATCAAAGCATCAATCGTTTCTTTATCTAAGAAAGTAAAGATTTTAATGTATTTCTCAGCATCAACATCAGTTGAATTTACCCAAAATTGGTAAAATTTATATACCGAAGTTTTATCAGCATCCAGCCAAACATTTCCACCTTCAGATTTCCCGAATTTAGAACCGTCTGCTTTTGTAATTAATGGCGTTGTCAAAGCAAAAGCTTTTGCATTCTCTCCGCCCATTCTGCGCACTAATTCTGTACCTGTGGTAATATTACCCCATTGGTCAGAACCGCCCATTTGCAAAACGCAATTATTGTTTTTATATAAATGATAAAAATCGTATCCTTGAATTAATTGATAAGTAAACTCTGTAAAAGACATTCCTTCGCCTTCTCCGGCAAATCTCTTTTTTACCGAATCCTTCGCCATCATATAATTTACCGTGATACGTTTTCCAACTTCACGTGCAAAATCAATAAACGAGAATTCTTTCATCCAGTCATAGTTGTTTACCATAACCGGAGCATTTGCTTCTTTTGAATTAAAGTCTAAGAAACGAGACAAAACACTTTTTATTCCCGCAACATTTTTAGCCAAAGTTTCTTCGTTCAACAAATTTCTTTCGTCAGATTTTCCAGATGGATCACCAATCATTCCGGTTGCACCACCTACCAGGGCGATAGCTTTATGACCGGTCCTATTTAAGTGAACCAATAAAATAATCTGAACCATACTACCAATATGTAGCGAATCTGCCGTTGGATCAAAACCTATATATGCCGTTGTTACCTCTTTAAGCAATTGTTCTTCCGTTCCTGGCATGCTATCATGATATAACCCTCGCCACTTTAATTCTTCAACTAGATTCTTCATTTTTAAAATAATTTGTGCAAATGTAATCAATGTCAATATCAAAATCAAAAAGCAATGCCACAAAGACGTTAAGACTCAAAGGAAATAATAAAAAAACAGAGATCACCTTCTTTCAATTAAAGCAAATAACAATTATAAGCTTTGTGTCTTTGCAGTAAAAAATAACAAACAAAAAACTTTGTGGCTTTGTGGCTTTGTGGCAAAATCGGTATATTTACAAAATGGTATTAGTAACTGGAGGAACAGGTTTAGTAGGCTCGCATTTATTGCTTCATTTAATTGAAAATGGAGAAAATGTCCGGGCTATTTATCGAAACCAGAACAACATTCAAAAAACTAAATCGGTTTTTGAATTGTATAAAAAAGGAGATTTATTCGAAAAAATCAATTGGCTTGAAACCGATATTCTTGATGTTCCCTCACTAGAAACTGCTTTTATCGATATTGACTACGTTTATCATTGCGCTGCTTTCATTTCTTTTGATCCTAAAGACGAAGAATCTCTTCGAAAAACCAATATCGAAGGAACTGCCAATATGGTTAATTTTTCTATTGCCAAAGGAATAAAGAAATTCTGTTTTGTAAGTTCTATTGCCGCTCTGGGCGATATAGCACCACACGAAACTTATATTACCGAAGAAACCGACTGGAATCCTGAGAAACCCCACAGCGATTATGCGATTTCTAAATATGGTGCCGAGATGGAAGTTTGGCGCGGACTTCAGGAAGGTCTTGATGTTATTATTATAAATCCCGGGGTAATTTTAGGTCCAATTTCAGCAACAAAAATCTTCGATGAGGGAAGTGTCGAATTGTACCGAAAAGTAGCCAACGGACTCTCATTTTATACGCTGGGAAGTACTGGTTTTATCGCCATAAATGATGTGATTGGAATTGCACATGAATTAATGAAAAGCGACATCAAAAACGAGCGTTTTACTTTAATTGCCGACAATATTGTTTTTAAAGATATACTGGACACAATTGCTGAAGCTTTAAAAGTAAAAAAACCAGGCACTCATGCGAAGCCTTTATTGATGAATTTTCTTTGGATAGCGGATGCAGCATTTTCAACTTTGTTTTTTCAAAAGAGGCGTCTTACAAAAGCAACTGCAAAAGCTTCTTATTCTAAGAATCTGTACTCGAATGAAAAAATAAAAACCGCTCTGGGAACGGTTTTTCTAGATGTACATCAATATATAAAAGGCGTTTAGTTCTAAAACTATCTCTTTTTTCTTAATTGTATTAATTGTTTTATCGAATCGATAGTAGCTTGCTGTTTCAAAGGTTTCTTAACCGCTTCTTTTATTGAATCTGTTTCTTTCTTTTTCTTTTCTTTAGCTGCTTTTTTATCTTCGATTTTCATGATCGAATCTGTAGCTCTTTGGTTTACCGCCAATCGTTTGCTCACTTCGTCGAACATTTCTTTATAAGCTTCATAATCGGTTGCGTAATACATATTGCTTTGGGCAAATTGCAGGCTATCAACCTTAAACTTTCTTAAAATAAATTTTACAGGATCTGTTTCAACTGAGTCCAGCGAGATTGGATTTTGATATTTCATTGCATCCAAAAGAGACAAATCATACATAATATCAATCATCTTTTCTTTCTCGATAAGTTTTGCAGGTTGTTTGACCAACTCTTTTTTACAACTTACAGAAAGAAACAAAACCAATATTATTACTATACAATTTTTCATTTCAGCTTTTTATCTATCAAACAATAATCTTTTTCCGTTGCGAAGGTCTTTTACTTTAAAATTATTATAAACCAGTTCCCCATTCACGAAAGTGTGGGTGATTCTTGATTTAAAAGTATAATTTTCAAAAGGTGACCATCCGCATTTTGCCAGGATATTTTCCGGTTTTACACTCCATGGCAAACTTGGATTTACAATAACCAAATCGGCAAAATAACCTTCTTTTATAAAACCTCTTTTTTCGATTTTGAAAATTTTAGCCGGATTGTGGCACATTTTCTCTACGATTTTCTCTACAGTAATTTTTCCCTGGTGATGCGCTTCGAACATTGCCACAACAGCATGTTGTACAAGCGGCCCTCCCGAGGGTGCATTTAGATAAGATTGCATTTTTTCTTCTTTGGTATGAGGCGCATGATCTGTAGCAATTACATCAATACGACCATCGTTTAAAGCTTTCCAAAGTTCTGCTCTGTCCTGAGCAGTTTTTACAGCAGGATTCCATTTGATGAAATTTCCTTTTGTTTTATAATCTTCATCGGTAAACCAAAGATGATGCACACAAACCTCTGCGGTAATTTTTTTATCTTCTAATGGAATTTTATTTGTAAACAACTCCATCTCTTTCGCAGTCGAAAGGTGAAAGATATGCAAACGTGCTCCGGTTTTCTTTGCCAAAGCCACGGCTTTTGATGATGAAATATAACAAGCCTCAGCACTACGAATCAAATGGTGCGCCGTTACGGGAACATCATCGCCATATTGCTCTTTAAAAGCGGCAAGATTATTCTGGATCGTAGTTTCGTCTTCGCAATGCACAGCAATTAACATTGGCGTGCT
Organism: Flavobacterium sp. CSZ; assembly: GCF_015350725.1. Taxonomy (NCBI): domain Bacteria; kingdom Pseudomonadati; phylum Bacteroidota; class Flavobacteriia; order Flavobacteriales; family Flavobacteriaceae; genus Flavobacterium; species Flavobacterium sp. CSZ. The sequence continues at coordinate 75,376 of NZ_JADKPQ010000015.1, read as the reverse complement.
TGAGAATATTTTCTCTAAAGTCGCTTCGTTATCTACCAACATGTTTCCGGTAGATGAACCTAAGAAAATCTTGACTCCGGCAACATTTTTCGGGTTGGTTTTTAGAACTTCTTCCAGATTATCATTGGTTGCACCCATCATAAAAGAATAATTCGCAAATGATTTTACGGCAGCAATTTGATATTTATCTTCTAAAATTTCCTGAGTTACCGCATTAGGAACCGTATTAGGCTGCTCGATAAAAGAAGTAATTCCTCCCGCAACCGCAGCTCTCGATTCTGATTCTATATCACCTTTATGTGTTAATCCCGGCTCTCTAAAATGTACCTGATCATCGATTGCACCAGGAATCAAATAACTTCCTTCGGCATCTATCACTTTACAATCGGATGATTTTAGACTGATACTGTCTGCTACCTCAACGATCAAGTCGTTTTCGATCAGGACATCACCTTCAAAAATAGATCCTTCGTTTACAATTTTAGCATTCTTTATTAAAATCCTGTTCATCGCCATTGTGGTATTATAAGGTATTGAATAATTTTTTTAATCTTAGTGAAATTACACCAAGAATAGCTTCTTTGATAATGGCATTGCTCATTTTCGAAACTCCTTTTGTTCTGTCTGTAAAGATAATAGGAACCTCAGTAATTTCAAATTTAGCACAATAGGTTCTGTATTTCATTTCGATCTGAAAAGCATAACCCACAAATTTTATTTTGTTAAGATTGATTTTTTCCAAAACTTCTCTTTTGTAACAAACAAAACCTGCTGTGGCATCATGAATTTTCATTCCGGTAATAAACTTCACGTAAACAGAAGCAAAATAAGACATTAAAACACGGCTCAATGGCCAGTTTACCACATTTACGCCTGTTACATAACGAGAACCAATAGCTAGATCTGCTCCGCCAAAATGGCAAGCATCAAATAATTTTTCAAGATCATTGGGGTTGTGAGAAAAATCAGCGTCCATCTCAAAAATGTAGTTGTATTTGCGCTCTAAAGCCCATTTGAAACCGTGAACATAAGCAGTTCCTAAACCTGATTTTTTGGATCTTTTTTCTAAAAACAGCCTGTCAGGAAATTCTTCCTGCAACGCAATTACCTTATTGGCCGTAAAATCGGGCGAATTATCATCAATAATCAAAAGATGAAAGGGTTTGTGTTGTGAGAGTACAGCTCTAACTATACTTTCAATATTTTCGATTTCGTTGTAAGTGGGGATTATGACAATACAATCATTCATTTTTCTGCGTAAATTTCCTCGCAAAAGTAAACTTTTTATAGCATTTGATTCATAATAAATATATAATAAAAGTATTGAGACAAAAAATTACTAATTTTGTGTCGTTATGATTGAACAACTTCACCCTCGAATTATCGAAAACAAAGACTGGGCGACACTTTTATTTGTGTTAACCTTTGCTGTTGTTGCTATGACTAAATCAGCTTATGAAACTAGATTTAGCGAATTCAGCAAGCTTATTTTCTCAGACAAATACGCGAAGATCTATCGCGACAACAACCACCTGAAGAGTAGTTTTACCGTTGGTTTGTTTTTCGTTCAGGTTATTTCGTATGCATTTTTCATTCAGTTGACGATGCATATTTTTTCAGAAGATACCAAAACGGGAACTTATAGCATTTTAAAAACCGACTGGATACTGTTTATTCAGATCGCTACATTTTTACTTTATTTTATTCTGGCGAAGTTTTTAATCGAAAAAATTGTTGCAACTTCATTCAACATCGAGGAGTTTGCCGACCTTTTTAACTTACAAAAAGTTACTTACAGAACTTATATTGGCGTTTTGGTGCTTCCTATTAATGCTATTTTGTTTTATTATGACAATATTCCTAAAATTATACCACTGGCAATCATAGGTATTTCGCTATGTATCAGCCTCTACTCATATTTTATTTCAATAAAAACGTATCAAAACGTAATAATCAGCAAGTTATTTTATTTTATTTTATATCTTTGCGCTCTTGAAATAGCACCTTATTATTTTCTCTATTATTGGATTACAAAAGTAAGTGCTTAGAAAAAGTTTACAATATGAAAGTGAAAACAATTTTGGTGTCACAGCCTGAACCTAAAGTGGAAAATTCTCCTTACTTTGAGCTCCAACAAAAACACAAAATAAAAATTGATTTCAGACCATTTATTCATGTGGAAGGGGTTAATGCAAAAGAGATCCGATTACAAAAAATCGATCTTAATCATTATACTGCTATAATTTTGACAAGCCGTAATGCGGTGGATCACTTTTTTAGAGTAGCAGATGAAATGCGTTATAAAGTTCCTGAAGGATTGAAATATTTCTGCCAATCTGAAGCTGTTGCATTTTACCTGCAAAAGTATGTTGTGTATAGAAAACGTAAGATTTACGTTGGAGCAAAAGATTTTGCAGACTTATCACCTCTTATCAAAAAGTACAAAGACGAAAAGTTCTTGTTACCAGCATCCGATCAATTGAATGCTGATGCTCCTATAACGTTAAACAATCTAAAAGTAGACTGGGCACAAGCTGTTTTTTATAAAACAGTAATGAGCGACTTATCTGATCTTGCAGATGTTTATTATGATGTTTTGGCATTTTTCAGTCCAACCGGAATTAAATCATTATTTAAAAACTTCCCGGACTTTAAGCAAAACGAGACCAGAATCGCTGTTTTTGGAAGCACAACTCAAAAAGAAGCTCTTGATCATGGTTTAAGAATAGATATTCTTGCTCCAACTCCTGAAACTCCTTCTATGACCATGGCTTTAGAAAAATACATCGCAGAAGCAAATAAAGGAAAATAATCCTTCTTTAAAATATTCAATTTTTAAAATTCCAAATTCCAACTTTAATGCTGGGATTTGGAATTTTTTCTTTTTAAATCACTTTGGATTTTAAGTATCTAAACACAATCATTGTCATCCACGAACGAGGGATCTCCGCAAGAAACTACGTAAAGTAAGTTACCTATCTTTGTCGAGCTATCCGCGGAGATCCCTCGTTCGTGATGACAAAAATGCGCATAATAACTTTGAACGTAGCCATTTGTCAAAGTTCCTTTCGGTCTTTATTTAAATTTCACATTTTAAGAACTTCTCTTTACTTCCTTAATCCTTAATGGTAAAAAAAAAAAAAAAACTCAACGCTGAGAAAAATAATTCAAACCTTTATTTTTTAAATATTTTAAAGTTTTATTCCTAAATTTGATTTCTAACTAAAACCAAATAACTAAAATTAGTTTCAAATTACAACTCTCATGAAAATCAACTCCCTTTTAATCGAAATTGATGGTATCGACAAAGAAATCCTTCGTTACTTAATGGATGATGCCAGAAAACCTATTTTGCAAATCGCCAATAAAATAGGCATTTCAGGAGCTGCGATTCATCAGCGTTTAAAAAAACTGGAACAATCGGGCGTTATTTCAGGTTCGAAATTTACCGTAAACCCTAAAGTTTTAGGATATAACACTATGGCGTTTGTTGGTGTTTATCTGGACAAAGCTTCCCGAAACTCCGAAGCTGTAAAAGATCTCAAAAAAATCCCCGAAGTTCTCGAGTGTCATTATACCACAGGAAACTGGTCTGTATTAATCAAAATCATTTGTCGCGACAACGAACATTTGATGCAGCTTTTAAACACTAAAATTCAAGCCATAGAAGGTGTTTCAAGAACTGAAACGTTTATATCGCTGGATCAGCAGATCGATAGGCAGATACAATTGTAAATGAGATAATGTGTCAATTTGATAATTAGATAATTTTTTAAAATCTTTATGACGAATATTAGACCTGAGATTAAAACCATTCTATTTTTTATATTTTACTTTGTAATAGCATTCATAGGAGAAAAAACAAGTCCGAGTGGCGTATGCACGACGGGTGCAGGCTTTTTATTATTTTTACTTTCAATTCCGGTGAGTATAATTTATTCTTCAATTCTTTATTACAAATATTATAAATCAGAGAACAAACAATACTTAAACTCCATTTATATTATATCCGGAATTTGGGTTTTCCTATTTATCTCTTTAAGTTTCAGCAATTCATAAAAAAACCCGATTAGCGTTAAAACTAATCGGATTTTCTATAAATCGTCTAATTATCAAATTGACACATTATCTCATTTTTAATTCCTCCTGCTTCCGGAATAAATCGAGATATAGTACAGCAGCGTTGCAATAGATCCTATAGCCGCTACAACATAAGTTCTTGCAGCCCATTTTAAAGCATCTTTTGCTCCTGCCTGTTCTTCTTGTGTCAGCATGTGTTTATTTTCCAACCAGGCAAGCGCTCTGTTACTCGCATCGTATTCTACAGGCAAAGTTATAATGGTAAACAATGTTGTTGCAGCAAAAATCACGATTCCTACCAGTAGTAATTGCGGAAAAGTCCTGATCATTAAAATTCCGGCCAGCAAAATCCATTGTACATAATTTGAGGCAATACTTACAATTGGCACCAGTTTAGAGCGTAAAGTCAGCCATTCATAACCTATAGAATGCTGCACAGCATGGCCGCATTCGTGCGCCGCAACAGCAGCTGCAGCCGCATTACGATGATTGTAAACTGCTTCGCTTAAATTTACTGTTTTATCTGAAGGATTATAATGATCTGTTAATTGTCCCGGAGTCGAGATTACTCTAACATCAGTAATTCCGTTATCAGCCAACATTTTTTCGGCAATTTCCGCACCACTCATTCCGTTTCTTAACTGTATTTTCGAATATAATTCAAACTTACTTTTGAGTTTTGAACTCACTAACCAGCTGAGCAACATAATTGCTCCTGCAATAATTAAATATCCACTTCCCATATTTTTTTACTTTTATTTGATTGATTACTAAAGTTACAAAAGAAACTGCAATTTCTGAACCAATTTAAAAAAATGTCATTTTGGCATTTTACAGGACATTTTTTTCAATCTAAAAGATTGTTTTTCAACAGTAGTGTTATTAATTCTGCGACATTTTTGGTTTTGTATTTCTGAAGGATATTTCGTCTGTGGGTCTGTACCGTTAAAAAGCTCAAAAAAAGTTCATCGGCAATTTCCTGGGTTTGTTTTCCTTTTGAAAGTAAAATAGCGATATCCTTTTCTCTTCGGCTTAAACTCGGAATAGTATCCAGATCTTCAGATAATGGCTGACTTACAATTATTTTAACCTCATCGCTAAAAACAATTTCACCCTCAATTGCTTTATTGATACAGTTTTTAAATTCGTCAAATGAAGCACTTTTCAAAATATAACCATTTCCTCCATTCTGAATAAATTGCATCACTAAACTTCGTTCAGACTGGCTGCTCATTCCAATAACAACTACCTGCGGAAATTTCTGTTTAATAGCTTTACACAAATCGATACCCGTTATCACTGGAAGAAAAATATCCAATAAAACCAAATCTACTTCGTTGCACTCCATATAATCAAGAAGCGCAACTCCGGACTGCATTTTTTCGATAATTTCAACATTTTCTAAATCAGATAAAAGTCCTGAAATACCCGAAATTACAATAGGATGATCATCAACCACCACCATTTTATATTTTTTACTCATTTTCCTGATTTTCGTTGATTACATTTAATTCAATATATGCCGATGTTCCCTGATTAGGTTTACTGTCAATTTCTAATTTTCCGTTTAGGAATTCCACACGGTTTTTGATGTTTTTCAATCCCATTCCGTTTTTATTTTTTGGGTCGAAAACATCAAAACCAACCCCATTATCTTCAACCGTAATAAAAAACACATCTTTATTTTGAGAGCACGAAACCAAAACCTGACTGGCCTTTGCATATTTTAAGGCATTATTTAATAACTCCTGAATAATCCTGTAAATCATGATTTCGGAATTTTTAGGAAGCCTTGATTTTTTTATCAAATACTGAAATTCAACTTTGGTAACAGCATTTGAATTTGCAGCGCATAAATCTCTTAAAGCATGTTCTAAACTTAGCTCCAGCAAACTTTCGGGCATTAGATTCTGTGATATGTTTCGAAGCTCTTTTATCGAATTATCAAGCAGGGCATCTACTCCGTTTACAGTTTCAGCATTTTCTTTTTTTGCCAGATTTAAATGAATTTTTACACTCGAAAGCATACTTCCCAGACCATCATGCAGATCTCTGGCGATTCTTCTGCGTTCCATTTCTTCTCCCTGAATCAAGGCTTTAGAAACCGAAAGTTTATGACGATTTTCAAAAGCAGACAGTTCTTGCTTAAGGTTGATTTCTTTTTGAATGCTTAATTTCTTTTGGTTTTTATTAAAAATCCACAAAAACAAGACAATCACAAGTAACAGAAAAGACAAACCTGCAAAAAGGAGTGAATTCAAACGGTTGCTGTACACCATTAAGGCGGCTTTATCATTTAGCGATTGCAGCATCGTTATTTTTTTCTCGCTTTCGGCTTTTTTGTATTTTGCTTCAAGTTCTACAATTTCACTTTTAAACTTAGTATTGTTTAAACTATCGTTTACTGCATTGTGTTTATTAGAATAATAATAAGCTTTGTCATACTCTTTTGTAGCATTGTATACCTTGGCCAATTCGTTGTAATAATTCTTTTTATCTATAACAAAAGGAGTATTCTTTAAAAGGTATTCTAAATTCTTTTTTGCTTTTTCATAATTCCTCAACTTAAAAAGCACTTCATACTCAGCAAATTTTAATCGGTTTACCGCAATTGCATTCTGATGTTTTTCGGCAGACTTTATTCCTTTCTCGTAACTTTCTAAAGCAATTGTATTTTTATTTTGTTTCGCATAATACAATCCTTCAGCATAAAAATAGGAATCGTTTAAGTTTGATTCAGGAAAGTTTTTTAAAGTCAAAAATGCCTTATCAAGTATTTTTTTGGCGTCATAAAAATGCTTTAGTTCTATTAGGTTTTCGGCATTTATGATATAAGTTTCCATTCTTGACTCTGCAAGTGTTGGCGATTTTTTAATCGCCCTTTCGATATATTTCAGGGCCTCGCTTAAATATTCGCTTGCTTTTTCACGCTCGTTATTATTCATAAAAATAATTGCAACCGCTTTATACAAACCACTTATAAGCTCATAATCACGACTTTTTTTGGCAGCAGGAATGGCTTCATTAATCAGCAGTTTCATATAAAGCTTTTCATTATTCTTTCGTTGCTGCATGATACCGTAATTCTGCAGGATAATTGCCCTGAGTCGAAATGCTTCGGTATTGTAATACTTTTTTAGTTTGTTGTTTCCTTCAAGCAGTGCTTTTTCGAAACCATCAACATCTCCTTTTTCTAAAAAACTATAGGAATTGTAAAATACTCCCGCATCGTTTAAAAACGGAAATTTGCTTTTTAGTTTATTGGCCTGCTCTAAATATTCTTTTGATTTTTTAGCATCCTGAACCATCAAATATAGTTTAGACAACTTAAAGCTATACAAACATTTAACACTATCTGACTTTGTATTTTTAGTGATTTTAGCAATACTGTCTATATAAACCGAATCATCATCAAGAGAAAGAATTACCTGGGAATGCGAAACGACAGATAAAAAAAGGGATAATATTAATAAGTAGATTTTCTTCATAAAGTGGTATTTATTCAAAAATATCAAATAAAAAAATGTTTGAAAAGGAATTCCACCACTTTTACCTGATATCAGGTAATGCAAAATGCATTTTATCAGGTATTGCCACCTCTTGAATAAGTGCCTAATTTTGTTTTAACGAAATGTTAATTATTAAAAAAAATAGTATGAAATCAATTTTTAAAACTTTAGCGATTGTATTAACTCTGGCTTTTACAGTAGGATCTTGCAGCAGCGATGACGATAATGACTCACAACCAGTTTCTAGAGATGTAAAATATGAGCTAACCGGAAATTTTACCGGAGAACTTAGTACAATTTATTTTGACAAAGGCGGAAATCCGTTAAATGAGGACGTTACCAAATTGCCTTGGACTAAAGAGATTACCGTTGATGCAGATGTTAATGGTGTAACAGCTAGCGCAAGTGGTCATGGTGGCCTTAAAGATCAAACTTTAACTGCCAAAATTTATGTTGGCGGTAAAGTAGTAAAAGAATCTACCGCAAAAGCAAACAGTGACGGAATCATTGTAGTAACTCTTGTGCCTTACGTTTTTCCCCTATAATTTTTTAGGAGTAGAATTTTTATTTTAATTTTGGAAAAAAGAAGCTCTGCATTATTGCAGAGCTTCTTTTTTATTCCGCAAATTGATTGTTGATCACTTCAAACTTCTCAATTAGTCCATTAATTTTAGTTTGCTGTTTTTTAATTTGTTTCGGACGAATGTAAAACCAGTTCAATGCAATCCAAAGCAATGTAATTCCATAGGTGAAAATTGCCCAAAAAGCAGTCATCCTCACTGTGTATTCATACATATACAAACCAATTCCCACTCCAAGTAGTACAAAATACAAACTCAAAATGGTCGATTGCATGCATTGTTGTTTTTTTCTAATCGAAATTAACTGCTGTAAATATTCCTGATTGGTTTGTGTCGAATCGATATTTTTATAAGTCCCCAACAATCTGTTATAAACACCCACATACATTACCATGGCCAAAATCACTAAAATGATTCCAATTTTGGTCGAAATAAATTCGGGCTGATAATGGTACCATACAAAAATTACAAAAGCAGTTGTTGCTGCAAGTAAGATATTAGTTCTCCACAAAGATCTTAAACTTGATCTTTTAAACTGTTTTAATCTCAGTAACAAATCTTCGATATTGTACTGATTTACGGTTTGTTTTTTCCATAAATCTTTAAAGTCTATATTATTGTTGTCCATTTTCTTTAAATTTTTGAGTCAGTTTTTCTTTTATCCTGTAAATTTTAACTCTCACATTTGCTTCGGAAAGTCCCACAATTTTGGCTATTTCTGCTTGCTTTACATCTTCTAATTCCAGCGAAATAATGATACGGTCTGTTTCCGCTAATTCTGCAATACATTTGTACAAAAACTGGATTTGAGGTTCTATTGAAGCCTGTTTTTCCTCCGTAAGATGATTGGGCAAATCCGATTTCAGGAAACGTCTCTCTTTTTCAATCTGCCTTAAACAATTATTAGATGCGATTCTAAAAATCCAGGTTCCTATACCGGATTCATTTCGAAAAGTTTCCAGCTGCTGCCAAACAATAATGAAAGTTTCCTGTGCCAAATCCTGCGCAATATCATAATTGTTTACAAACCCCATACAAAGCCTGAAGATCCTCTCCCAATATGTTTTATAAATAGTCTCAAATTCCATTTACTACGATTTTATAAAATTGCTGATCTGAGTTAAATACCACGCTTTATCATCATACATTATAAAGTGTAAACCTTTATTGGCATATTGAAAATTAGCTGTTTTCAAGTTTTTATATTGCCCCTCAATTGCAGGTTTTAAATTTACAAAATAAGATTCCAGTAAAATTAATGACGGACATTTTATAGCTGCAATTTTATCTCTTAAATCGGTATTATAAAAATCACAATACATTTCGGCAAAAGTCTTTCGATCTGATTTTACGCTCCAATCTACTACCATTTTCAGTTTCGAAGTATCTTCAAGAAGTATTGGCATTGTTTTTTTCTGCATATCATAAAACTGATTATCTGACATTCCTGTCATTTGAGTCACCATAGCAGAACAATCATTATTTTCTTTTGATGTAAAAGAAGGATCCATCAATGCAGCTAAACAAGGCAATCCATCCACCACAACAATTTTACTGATTAATTCCGGATAATCTGCGGCGATTGCAAGAGCCAATCCTCCGCCCATACTATGACCAACAACAATTGGTTTTTCTATTTTATTTGCTTTTATATAATGAGCAATTTCATCTTCCCAATTTTTAAACGAAGGATTTGGCTGGGGCTTTACCCCTGCAAAACCAGCCATTGTAAAAGTATAACAGGTAAAATCTTTTTCGAAAGTTGTTTTGGTTTCATTCCAGACATCTCCTGAAGAAGCAAACCCGGGAATAAATATCATAGCTTGTTTTCCTTTTCCGGTTTTAAGAACCTCAAACGGATATTGTTTTGCTTGTGCAAATACATTTAAACATAATGCTGAAAACAATAGGGCGATAATTAAGATGATATACTTTTTCATTTTTAATAGTTTTAAGTTGTTAAATGATTTAATTCGCCTTTTGGATACGAGAAGTTTTAAAATGTTACAGATTTTTTACAAAAAAAAATTCCAATTGAAGTAGGGCGAATTTTTGCCACGAATTTTCGCGAATTTAATTTCTGTAAATTCGTGAATTCGTGTCGGAAAAATTATGGGCAAAAAAAAATTCCAAACCCCAATTATAAGGAAGGAAATTCCAATTTAAAAATTTCAGACTCCAATTGAAGCATGGTGAAGTTTTACCACGAATTTAATTCGTGTAATTCGTAGCAAAAAAAAAACTATGTGCAAAAAAAAATTCCAAATCCCAATCATAAAACTGGAATTTGGAATTTTAAAAAATGGAATTTATTTATTTACCCCACAAGGTTAATAATCTTCCCGGGAACAATAATCACCTTATTTGGTGTTTTACCATCTAACTGACGTAATGTTCTTTCATCTTTCATGATGATTTCTTCGATTTGTTCTTTGGTTAAATCCAAAGGTAATTCGATAGTGAAACGCATTTTTCCGTTGAAAGAAACTGGATATTCCTTATTAGTCTCTACTAAATGTTTGGCTTCAAAAACCGGAAAATCAACTGTTGCAATAGAAGTTGTATGTCCTAATTGTGACCATAACTCTTCAGCGATATGCGGTGCATACGGCGAAACCAAAATCGCTAATGGTTCTAAGATTGCTCTGGAATGACAATTTTGAGTAGACAATTCATTCACACAAATCATAAATTGAGAAACCGAAGTATTAAAAGAGAAACTCTCGATATCTTCTGCTACTTTTTTGATGGTTTTATGTAATGATTTTAAGTTGTCTTTGGTTGGTTCGTCGTTGTTTACGATTAAACCATTATTCTCATCAAAATACAATCTCCATAATTTTTTAAGGAATCCAAATACTCCCGAAATTCCGGCAGTATTCCAAGGCTTTGCTTGTTCTAATGGCCCTAAGAACATTTCGTACAAACGTAATGTATCAGCACCATATTCATTACAAATATCATCCGGAGTAACTACGTTATAATATGATTTCGACATTTTTTCGACTTCACGACCCACAATATATTTTCCGTTTTCATCCAAAATAAATTCGGCAGTATTAAAATCTTCTCTCCATGCTTTGAACTTTTCTAGATTCAATTCATCAGAAGAATTTACGAAATGAACATCAACACGAATTGGCTGAACATTCTGGCCTTCAATTTTATTTTTAGATACAAATGTATTTGTTCCTTCTAACCTGTAAACATAAGCCGTTGTTCCCAAAATCATTCCCTGATTGATCAGTTTTTTGAATGGTTCTTCGGTTGGCGCAAAACCTTTGTCTTTTAAGAATTTATTCCAGAAACGAGAATACAATAAATGTCCGGTCGCGTGTTCGCTTCCTCCAATATATAAATCTACGCTTTCCCAATACCCCAAAGCTTCTTTGCTTGCAAATTCAGTTTCGTTATGCGCATCCATATAACGCATCCAATACCATGAACTTCCTGCCCAACCTGGCATAGTGTTCAATTCTAATGGAAAAATAGTTGCATGATCTACTAAATCAGTATTGACAACTTTATTATTTGTTGTATCCCAAGCCCAAACTGCTGCGTTTCCTAACGGAGGCAAACCATCTTCGGTTGGTAAATATTTCTCTACTTCAGGCAAAATAATTGGCAAATGCTGCGCATCGATCATCTTTGGCAAACCATTTACATAACACACCGGGAAAGGTTCTCCCCAATAACGCTGACGAGAGAAAACAGCATCACGCAAACGGTAATTTGTTTTTCCTTTGCCTTGTCCTATTTTTTCTAATTCGGTAATTGCTTTTTGAGTTGCTGCTTTATAATTTAATCCGTTTAAGAAATCAGAATTAGCGATTTCAACATTGTCTTTAGATCCGTAAGCTGCTTCAGAAATATCAACATTTGCGAAGATATTCTTGATTTCCTGCATTCCGTTTTGACCTTTAAAGAAATTCGCAAAAGCATAATCTCTTTCGTCTCCGCAAGGAACCGCCATTACAGCACCTGTTCCGTAACCTGCTAAAACGTAATCCCCAATCCAAACCGGAATTGGTTCTTTTGTAAAAGGATGTTCCGCATAAGCGCCGGTAAATACTCCCGAAATGGTTTTTACATCAGCCATACGCTCACGCTCTGAACGTTTTGCTGTTTTTTCGATATAAGCCTCAACTACTGCTTTTTGTTCCGTAGTTGTGATTTTAGCTACCAAATCATGTTCTGGCGCTAAAGTCATAAAAGTAACTCCAAAAATAGTATCAGGACGAGTTGTGAATACTTCGATAACTTCGTTATGATCTTTTACATTAAAAGTAACCAAAGCACCAACCGATTTTCCGATCCAGTTTCTTTGCGATTCTTTTATCGATTCGCTCCAGTCAATATCATTTAAACCTTGCAACAAACGTTCTGCATAAGCAGAAATTCGCATGCTCCATTGAGTCATTTTTTTACGAATAACCGGATATCCTCCACGCTCTGAAACTCCGTTTACAATTTCGTCATTTGCCAAAACAGTTCCTAAACCAGGACACCAGTTTACTTCGGTTTCAGCCAAATAGGTCATTCTGTATTGCAAAAGGATTTTTTCTTTCTGATCGTCAGAATATGAATTCCAATCTTCTCTTGTGAAAATCGCAACATTGTCATCGCAAACTGCCTCGACCAAAACATTTCCTTCTTCTTCAAAAACTTTTACAAGCTCTGAAATATCAAATGCTTTTCCTTGTTTTCTGCAATACCACGAATTGAACAATTGGATAAAAATCCATTGTGTATGTTTATAATAATCAGGATTTGATGTACGCACTTCTCGACTCCAGTCAAACGAAAAACCAATTTTATCCAATTGTTTTCTATATCCTGCAATTTGTTTTCCTTCCTTATCTACTCCACCGTCGATATTTACGCGCGTTGTATCTTCCGGACGTTGTCCTGTTTGTATCGCATATTGTTCCGCCGGCAAACCAAAACTGTCATAACCCATTGGGTGCAAAACATTGAAACCCTGATGTCTTTTGAAACGAGAATAAACATCTGAAGCAATATAACCCAGCGGATGCCCTACGTGTAATCCTGCCCCAGATGGGTAAGGAAACATGTCCAGCACATAATGCTTTGGTTTTTCAGAATTGTTTGATGCAGCAAAAGTTTGGTTTTCAGCCCAATATTTCTGCCATTTTTCTTCGATTTCGTTTGGATTGTATTTCATTTCTTTGAGTTGCTGAGTTACTGAGTAACTGAGTTGCTAAGTTTTAGTATATTGTATAATAAGTTTGCAAATTTACGTTTATTGTGGATTGTACCAAAGTAATTTTTTTAGATTAAAAAATGTGATAAAGATCATTATTTCAAAACCCACAAATACTCAAATTTGCACTGATATTTAGAGAAGAAAATGGTTTTTTTTAAACACTTTTCGAATTAGGAGAATCATTTTACTGAAAATAGTCTATTTTTAAAGATGTTTTTTAAAGTGCAAAAATGGAAAATAATAAAAAATACACTATTGAAGTACGACTTTGGATTGAAGAAGCCGAAGGTCCTTTTTTTAGGAATTGGAAAAATCTGGTTATTAGAAAATATTCGAAAAACCGGATCTATAACCAACGCCGCTAAAGAAATGAAAATGGCCTATCGTCAGGCGTGGCAATTGGTTGAAGAAATGAATCAACGGGCAGAAAGTCCGTTGGTAGAAAAACTTTTTGGCAGAAAAGGTGGCGGCGGCGCAAGATTAACTCCTGCCGCAGAAAAAGCAAAAACCGTATTTTATGAAATCTAAAAACGAATTGAAGGATTTTACCCACAAAGAAACCCTAAACCTAAAATTCTAAAACCCTAAATTATTTATTTATAAAAATTGCAGCGAAAAATATTCTTTTAAATACTTCAGTATTCATTTTTAAACACACTGAATAATAACCCAAATCATGAAAATTCAATTTTATCTTTTTCTGTTTTTAATCAGCTTTAATTGTTTTTTCAAGTAGAAAATTCAAAAACAAACCAGGATAGCATCAAAAAAAGAAGAGTTGAACGAAATTGCCATTACAGCTTCCCGTCGTTCAGGAAAATAATTCGTTCTTTGCGAGACCAAAAAAAATAAAGCTTTGCGCACTTTGCAGTTAAATAAACTTTTTATTCAACATCTAATTGTACATTTATGGTACTAAAGTCAAAACTTTGATCGTTATTAACTTCAAATAAAGAAATTCTTTATTATTTTTACCACATAATTTAAGCAAACTATGAGTTCTAACTTTGATAAATTTCAAAAGCGCAGGTTAATTTCCTCTTATTTTTCGGTTGTACTAAGTGTATTTCTGGTTTTATTCCTTTTAGGAGTACTGGGATTATTCATTATCAATTCTAAAAAACTGGCCAATGATTTTAAAGAAAAAATTGCCATGACGGTTTTCTTTAAAAATGAAGCTAATGATAGTGTGATAAAAGCATTCGATACTGAATTGAAAAGAGCTCCTTTCGCAAGATCTTATGTTTATGTTACCAAAGACAAAGCAGCAAAAGAACATACTGATATTATTGGAGAAGATTTCCTTACTTTTTTAGGAGAAAATCCTTTATTAAACTCCTACGACATTCACTTAAAAGCTGATTATGTTGAGAGAGACAGCATCGTGCAAATCGAAAGTAAATTGCGTAAAAACACTATGATCGAAGATATTGTTTACGATAAACAATTGGTAAATCTGGTAAACGACAACATCAAAAAAGTAAGTATGTGGATTTTGATTATTAGCGGTTTCCTTGCCGTAATTGCCGTTTTATTAATCAACAGTTCCTTACGTTTATCGATACATTCTAATCGATTTATTATTAAAACCATGCAAATGGTGGGCGCAACAAAATCGTTTATTCGTAAACCATTTGTAACGCGTAGTGTAAAATTAGGAATGTTAGGCGCAGGATTAGCTATAATTGCCTTAATTGGAGTTTTATTTTATGTAGAAACCAATTTCCCTGGCTTAGGAATTTTAGAAGATAAAGTACTAATAGGATTGGTGTTATTAGGCGTTTTCGGACTAGGAGTTTTAATAACCTGGGTAAGCACACATTTTGCAACTCAACGTTTCCTTAATTTAAGAACAGACGATCTTTACTAAAAAGTATTCAGTCCCGGTTTTTTAGTGTACAGTAAAAAATAGCCTTCGACTTCGCTCAGGCTGACAAAAAAATAAAAATGAAAAACAATAACAATACAGAACCACAACAGCCACAAAAACAAGAATTCCTTTTTGAAGGTATTAACTACAAAATCTTATTAATTGGAATTGGAGTTATCGCATTAGGCTTTATCTTAATGTCTGGCGGAGGAAGTAAAGATCCTAATATATTTAATGAAGATGTTTTTAATTTTAGACGTATTCGTTTAGCTCCAACAACTGTTTTAATTGGTTTTGGAATTACTGTTTATTCTATTTTTAAAAAATCAAAATAAATAGATTCTGTAGATTTCTAATTGTAAGGCTTTGACTTAGTTCAGGGTGACAAATCTGAAATCTGAAATCTGAAATCTAAAATTCTCAATGGATACATTACAAGCTATTGTTCTTGCCATAATTGAAGGAATAACAGAATTTTTACCTGTTTCTTCAACTGGCCACATGATTATTGCCTCTTCCTTTTTTGGAATTGCCCACGAAGATTTTACTAAACTTTTTACCATTGTTATTCAGCTTGGTGCTATACTTTCTGTGGTTGTTTTATATTTCAAACGTTTCTTTCAAACACTTGATTTTTATTTTAAACTTTTGGTTGCGTTTATTCCGGCCGTAGTTTTAGGATTATTGCTAAGTGATTTTATTGATGGTTTATTAGAAAATCCCGTTACCGTTGCTGTTTCACTTTTAATAGGAGGACTAATTTTATTAAAAGTCGACGAATGGTTCAACAACCCAAATACTGCCGAGACTTCACAAGAAATCACATATTTGCAAGCTTTCAAAATCGGAATGTTTCAATGTTTGGCTATGATTCCGGGAGTTTCACGAAGCGGAGCCAGTATTGTTGGTGGTATGTCTCAAAAATTATCCAGAACAACAGCTGCTGAATTCTCATTCTTTTTGGCTGTACCAACGATGTTGGGTGCAACAGCAAAAAAATGTTACGATTATTACAAAGCAGGATTCGAATTATCTCAGGATCAGGTTAATTTATTAGTTATTGGTAATGTAGTTGCTTTTATTGTGGCGCTTTTAGCCATTAAAACTTTCATAGGCTTTTTGACTAAAAATGGCTTTAAAGTTTTTGGCTATTATAGAATAATCGCCGGAATCGTTTTATTACTGATTCACTTTTTCATTCATCCTCTTACCATTATATAATGACACCTGAAGATTATTTAAACGGACAAGTTTTATTGATAGACAAACCTTTAAAATGGAGTTCGTTTCAAGCTGTCAATAAATTAAAATACCTTTTGATCAATAAAGTTGGACTTCCCAGAAAGTTCAAAATTGGCCATGCCGGAACATTAGATCCTTTGGCAACAGGCTTATTGTTGATTTGCACCGGAAAATTCACTAAAAGAATTACCGAATTACAGGGGCAGGCAAAAGAATACACAGGAACTTTTTATATAGGAGCCACTACTCCATCGTATGATCTTGAAACCGAAATCGACGAAACATTTCCAACCTCACATATCGATGAAGCTTTGATTCATGAAACCGTAAAACAGTTTTTAGGAGAAATCGATCAAAAACCACCTATTTTTTCGGCTATTAAAAAAGATGGCGTTCGTTTATATGAACACGCACGTGCCGGTGAAACTATAGAAATTGCCAGCAGAAAAACTACTATTAACGAATTTGAGATTACCAGAGTTGCTTTGCCTGAAATCGATTTTAGAATCGTTTGCAGCAAAGGAACCTACATTCGATCTATAGCATATGATTTTGGAAAAGCTATGAATTCAGGATCACATTTAACCGTTTTACGCAGAACCAAAATTGGTGATTATGACGTAAAAAATGCGATCGATGTTACTTTATTTGAGGAAAGCCTTAACTTAGAATAAAACAGAAAGCACATTACTAATTAAAAAATTGCAATGTGCCAACTCCTAAAGTAATTCTATTTCATAAGGTATTTTTTGGAGTTAATAATTGCAAACATTTTTCCCTCCAAACAATACACCTGAAATAAAATCATAAAATCTTTCGAATAACTTTTTCATAATAGTGCATTTTTTAATTGTTAAACATTAAATAAACACCAATAAAAAGAGTAAATCAGAAAGTAAATAATAGAAGTGGGATGATGTTACTAAGTTACATTTTTTTTAAATCAAAAAAAACATTTTAATAAACTTTTAAGGTCTATTAAATTAAACCTCAACAATTTAAAAAACAAAATCCCTTTTTAATATCTTAACTAAACAAAACTACAAACGATTATATTTGATATCTTGTATAATTTGCATGAGTTCTTCCTGAACCGAAACACCTTTATCTGCCAGATACCATAATTGCAAATCTGTTTTTATTTTTTCATCCAGTACACCAAATTCCTTTTTATAATTCGTTATTAATTCAGATGCTCCTTTTGGTCGCGGTCCCCAATCAGCACGAACAATTCCTGCTTCTTTACAAATTACAATCACTTTCGGAATTGCTTTTCCGCCATTTGTAAGATATTGGCTCATTAATTCCTCGTTTTCATCGCGCAGTACAATTCTAAGATCGATTTTTTTATTCGATGCCAAAGCCATTTTATTAATAATAGGAAGTATTTGAGCAGCGTCACCGCACCAGCCTTCAGAAATTACAAGCCAAATATATCCATGATCCAGGTTTTCTAATTTAAAAACAATTTCATCTGTAAGTTTTATCGTTTTATCTAATCGACTCATTCTGGCATCGTTCAGCTTACTATAATTAGTTAAACTTTCAGATTGTTCGCTACCGGTTGATTGTCCGTCTACTAATAAATCAGCAACCAATTTGCGATATTCAGGATAGGAATGACTTTTAAATAATGCTTTAGCGATAATATTTTTCATGTTTATTTACTTTTTGAATTGGATAAAATTACAAATTTCAGGAAGACCCAAAGAATGACTTTTATCACATTCAAAAAAATCCTGAAAATTCCTTATAAATTTAAAAACAAAAGAACTATTAATTTTTTTAAAACATTATTTTTAAAAATAAGAATATGTCTATATTTGCACAAATTAACGCAACAACACATGAAATATAAAAGAATTCTTCTAAAACTGAGCGGCGAAGCCTTGATGGGTGATTTACAATACGGTATTGACCCTAAAAGATTAGCCGAATATGCTGAAGAAATTAAGCAAATTCACAGTAAAGGAGTAGAAATTGCTATTGTTATTGGAGGAGGAAATATTTTTAGAGGCGTTGCAGGTGCAAGTGCTGGTATGGATAGAGTACAAGGCGATTATATGGGAATGCTCGCTACCGTGATCAACGGAATGGCATTACAAGGCGCTCTTGAAGACAAAGGAATGAAAACGCGTTTACAAACTGCTTTAAAAATGGAATCTATTGCAGAACCATATATTAAAAGAAGAGCAGATCGTCACCTTGAAAAAGGAAGAATTGTAATTTTTGGTGCCGGAACCGGAAATCCTTATTTTACAACTGATACCGCAGCGGTTTTAAGAGGTATCGAAATCAATGCTGATGTGATCTTAAAAGGAACCCGTGTTGATGGTGTTTACGATTCTGATCCTGAAAAAAATGCATCAGCTGTGAAATTTGATATGATTTCGTTTGATGATGTCCTTAAAAAAGGATTAAACGTGATGGATACAACAGCTTTTACATTAAGTCAGGAAAACAAATTACCAATCGTTGTTTTTGATATGAACAAAATTGGAAATTTATTAAAAATCTGTGAAGGCGAAAACATAGGAACTGTAGTTAACGTTTAGACTACTTAGATTATTAGATCATTAGATTTCTCTAAATTTCAATAATCGAATAATATTAAAAAAAACAAAAAACTATATTAGTTAGTAAATTAGATTCTGGCATTTTTAAAAATCTAAAAATCCAATCGTCTAAAAATCTAAAAATCTAAAAAAATGACTGAAGAAATAGAATTTATATTAGATAGTACTGAAGAATCAATGAATGGTTCGATTGCGCATTTAGAGAAAGAATTTCTTAACATTCGTGCAGGAAAAGCATCTCCAGCAATGCTAGGAAGTGTTTTTGTAGATTATTACGGATCAGCAACACCACTTTCGCAAGTAGCAAAAATTAGCGTTCCCGATGCGAGAACAATTACTTTGCAACCTTTCGAAAAAAACATGTTGCAAACGATCGAGAAAGCGATCATGGTTGCTAATATTGGTTTTAACCCAATGAACAATGGTGATGTTATCATTATCAGCGTTCCGCCATTGACAGAAGAGCGTCGTAGAGATTTAGCCAAACAAGCAAAATCTGAAGCTGAAGATGCCAAAATTGGTGTGCGTAATGTGCGTAAAGATGCAAATACAGATATTAAAAAATTAGAAAAAGAAGGAACTTCTGAAGACGTTTGTAAATCTGCCGAAGAGCAAGTTCAGAATCTGACCAACACTTATATCAAAAAAATCGATGAATTATTGGCTGCAAAAGAAGCCGAAATCATGAAGGTATAATTGTAATATCATAAAATAAAAATCCGTTTAGTTAAATTCTACTAAACGGATTTTTTTTATTGTTATTTTTGCATACCAAAATCCAATTTTGTCCGTTTTGAAACTATAATATTCTCTATGAAGCTATTTTGTTTATTGACTTTGTTTTTCACGCTTACTATTCAGGCGCAATTTCAACTAAACGGAATTGTAACGGACTCTAACAACAAACCGCTTCCTTTTGCAACCATAACAACTCCGGACAACATCAATACGATTACCGATGTTGATGGAAAGTTTATTTTTACACCTTCTGAAAAAGCAACTAGTTTTTCGGTTTCTTACATTGGTTTTCAAACCAAAATTGTTGCCATTACAGAAAAAAGATATCATTCTGTTTGGCTTTCTCAAAAAACCGATGATTTAAAAGAAGTGATAATTTCGAATGAAAATCCGGCGTTAAGCATAATAAGAAAAGTAATTGCGAATAAGAACAAAAACAATCCACAAAAAAAGCTGAACAGTTTCGAATACAAAAGCTACAATAAACTTATCGTAACGGCCAATCCAGATTCTATCGATGGCAGAATCGATTCTACTGCAGCTTATAAGGATTTCGATAAAAAACGCATCAATGTCGATTCATCAGATTATAAATTCAAAGAAATAATCAGCAAGCAGCATTTGTTTCAAACCGAAAAAGTTTCTCAATATCAGTTTGGAAATAACAAGCTAAAAGAAACCATTCTGGGAACCAAAATGGCGGGATTCAAAAACCCGATCTATGAAGTTATTGCTTTCAATTTGCAATCCATATCGATTTACGATAATAAATACGAGTTATTCGAAACCAAATACGAAAACCCAATTTCGAATACTGCAACTTCAAGTTACAACTACAAATTACTCGATACGGTAAATATAAAAGCTCGCGAGACTTACATGATTTACTTTAAAAACAAACAAAACAGAAAATCATCAGGATTAGAAGGTGTGTTGTATATCGATAAGGAAAATTTTGCCGTTGCCAAAGCTGTAATGCGTATAAAAGGCGTTCTCGATATTAGCGGCATTCACGAATTCGACTATGTACCAAGTGAAAAAATATGGTTTCAGAGCAATACGACTTTTAAAATCGTAAAAGGAAAAAATGATGATGATATTAAAATTCTTGGCGGAACCATTCAGTTTGACGGAGATGTAGAAGACAATTTCGAACCAAGAAAAAAATCTGCTTCAGACTTTACTTATTTACTTTCTGAAAGTAATAATTTCGATATTCATTACAATACAAAAACACCAATAAAAGATCCTTCACTTTATATCGAAATTAAAGACGATGCTAACAAAAAACCCGAAGCATTCTGGAATGAATACAGAAAAGAAAGTTTAGATCTCAAAGGGCAAAAAACATATCAATTGATAGATAGCCTTTCGATTAAGAAAAGAATCGAAAATCGCTTAGGTTTTGGCCGAAAAATCATAAATGGCTACATCCCTATCGGACCAATTGATCTTGATCTGAAAAAGATCATTAGTTACAACAATTACGAAGGTTTCCGACTTGGTCTTGGCGGCATCACAAATGATCGTTTTTCTAAAAATTTCCGAATCGAAGGATATTCTGCTTATGGAACCAAAGATGGCGAAGTTAAGTACAGTTTAGGAGCCGGAGTTTTACTAGACAAAAGCACGAACACTTGGGTAAACGGATATTATACAGATGATGTTCGCGAAATTGCAAGTACTGTTTTTGCTGTTGATAAGCGTGTTTTTAAAATTTATGATCCTCGCCCCATCAACATTAGTACTTTCTATCAATATACCGCCTGGAAAGCCAACGTTCAGTCTAAAATCATCCCAAAAACCGAAGCTGTTTTCGAATTAGCACGAACTTATGTCGCGCCTCAATTTGATTATATGTTTAATTATGACGGGAAATTATATTCGAGTTACGTTATGACCACAGCTATGGTTTCGATCGTTTGGGCGCCATTTAGCAACTTTATGCAAACACCAACCGGGCGAAATGAATCAGAGAAAAGATTCCCTAGATTTACTTTTCAGTACACACAAACATTACCCGACGTTTTAGGAAACGATTTTACTTTTGGCAAAATAGATTTCAAAACCGAGTATGAAAAAAATTACCTAAACGGCCAAAAAACAAGCTTGCTTTTACAAGGAGGTTACGCAATAGGCGATGTGCCTCTTACACATTTGTACAACACAATGCCAAATAATTTAACCAAAGAAACCGTTATCCAGCGTATTACCTTTGCAGGCCGGAACAGTTTTGAAACTATGTATTTTAATGAGTTTTTCTCGAGCCAATACATCTTTTTCCAAATCAAACATGGTTTTGACCGAATCAGAATCCTTAAAAAAGTACGTCCATCTTTAGTTTTAGTTACCAGAATGGCTTGGGGAAATATGGAAAATCCTCAACAACACGTTGGTCCAACCTACAAAACATTAGACAAAGGTTTCTTCGAATCCGGAATCGAACTAAACAAAATTTACAAAGGTTTTGGTTTAGGCGGTTTTTATCGCTACGGACCAAATCAGTTATTAAAATTTGAGGACAATATTGCCGTTAAGATTTCTTATGTTTTAGACTTAGGGTTGTAAAAAAATTTAAAAATTCCAACCTCTAAGCTTCGAAATAAATTCCAAATTCCAATTCAGAATATCACTTTTCGTTTGTCACTCTGGGCGAAATCGAAGAATCACGAACTACTTCCTGCTATCCGTTTCAATCTTTGGTGCCGAACACCGGCACAAAAGGATTTCCACTTCTATCAGGGCTGGTGCACTTGTTTTCATAAGAAAAAATAATGCAACAAAAAAATCCGTAAAAATCTGCGTTTTCGTGCTAGCGAATCCGTGTCATCCGCCTGCCATCCCGCAATGCAAATGACAATGCTTTACCACCAAACAACTTTGACAAAGTTTCCACAAACTAATCGTCACGCCAGCAAAGAAAACCACAACATAAAAAAAATCCCAAACCTCAATCGTAAAAATTGGAATTTGGAATTTTCAAAATTATTGGAATTTAAAACCCTTATGGTTTCAAAATCAAAACCGAAGGCGTATTATTCAACCATGTACTTTGAGATTCTATTAGTTTTTTCCAACTGTCTAAACTAATAATCATAAGGTTCTGATTTTCTAAAAACTCTTTTTTGATCGTTCTGTCGTGCATAATCATGATATGATTTGGTGCAATTTGTTCGATTGACCGAATCGTTTCCTGAATATCCCTGGTATTTTTTACTTCACCGCTGGCATCCAGAACCGTGATTTGAGATCCGTTATTATTGATTAGTTTCTTCGCATATTCAATAAGGAAAGAATCTTCTTTACTAAAAATTGGCATAAAGATCTGATTTACTTCTTCTAGTTCTTTATCGATAAAAATACCAACGGGCATTTTACTTTTTGCAATAATATGACGTGTTCTTTCATCAAAAGGAGAATTTTCGAACAAACCTTCTTTTCCTGTAAACTTATCAATCAAGCGATCCGGATTTACGATTCTGGTGGTAAAACCAAGAATCTTTCCAAGCAAAGTTCCGTCAAAAATAGATTGTCCTAAACCAACTAATAATAAATCATATTCGCCTTGATTAGCCGTATCTATAATATCAGTATCAATATCATTTGTTACTTTAAAAACGCTCACCATATTCTGATTCAAACGTACTGATTCTTCGATTACAGGAACTAACATTTTACGTTCGTGATCTTTTACATCAAACGAATGTATTTCTGTGCTTAATGATAAATGCATCGCCGTTACAATCGAATTATCGCCTTGTTTTTTTACTAAACTATTAGCAAGCTTCAATAGCTTTTTACCTCTTTCAGGAGTTGCAAACGAAAGTAGAATCTTGTACTTGCTTTTATTTCCAATTTCCTGAGGAACGGCGGTGACTTTATCTTTAAAAATAAATCCTATAAAATCCAGTGCCGGACCAGTCATAAAAGTCGTTACCAAAGCCATAATAACCATCATGGTAAAAATCTCTGTAGATAAAACGCCCAGATCATAACCAATATTTAAAACTACAAGCTCCATTAAACCACGAGTATTCATTAATGCTCCAATGGCCAAACTGTCTTTCCAGCTTTGTCCTACGAATTTTGCAGCAAAAGCACTTCCTAAGAATTTACCCGCTACAGCAACTGCAATAATTACAGCTGTAACTTTCCACAAGTACGGATCGTTTAATAATCCTATTTGCGTACGTAAACCCGTGAACACAAAGAACAATGGCAATAAAACAATAATGGCAACATCTTCGACTTTTTCGATAAAAATATTTCTGAATTTATTATTTTCAGGCATAATTGCTCCAGCTAAGAAAGCTCCAAATAAAGCGTGAATTCCGATTAATTCAGCAGCATAAGCCGAGAATAAAAGAGTTAAGAAGAAAATAGCAACAACAGGTTTATTCAAACTTTCGCGGGTTGAATTTAAATCTCCAACACGTTTCAAAAACGGACGTACTATTTTGAGCATGATAATTACATACAAAATAGCCAAACCAATTACATATAAAGAGCTTGTAAACGAACCTGCTTTTACGATCGCAATTACAACAGCCAAGATACACCAGGCCGTAATATCATCTGCCGCAGCACAAGTGATGGCAATAGTGCCGAGTTTTGTTTTTTGCATGCCTCGCTCCTGCACGATTCTGGCCAATACCGGAAACGCTGTGATACTCATGGCAATCCCCATAAACAAACCAAACGATGCAAACTCAACGCCAACCGGAGCAAAAGTATGGTAGATAAAATAAGCTAATGACAAGCCCAGGGCAAACGGGATAACAATACTTGCGTGACTTATTACCACCGCATCATGTGCTTTGTTTTTTAATACTTTCAGATCCAATTCCATCCCGATAACGAACATGAAAAGGATCAAACCAATCT
Source organism: Flavobacterium sp. CSZ (assembly GCF_015350725.1). Classification (NCBI taxonomy): domain Bacteria; kingdom Pseudomonadati; phylum Bacteroidota; class Flavobacteriia; order Flavobacteriales; family Flavobacteriaceae; genus Flavobacterium; species Flavobacterium sp. CSZ. The sequence goes on along the minus strand of NZ_JADKPQ010000015.1, from coordinate 50,669 downwards.
GACTTAAAAATTGTAAATTCCCTAAAGATTCTTTTGGAAACAATGCTGCAGAGAATTCAGGAAAATACATCCCTACTAAAGATGGTCCTAAAACAATACCTGCAATCATTTCGCCAATTACAGATGGCTGCCCTATTTTTCTAAAAACCCATCCAAACAAACGAGCTACTAAGATAATCGTAACGATCTGTGCCAATAAAATAGCCAACGGATGTTTTAAATTATCTATCATTGAATAGAGAAAATCATTCCAATGATTGCTTTCGATTTGTTTGTGTACGATTCCGCGACCTACTTCGAGTGCAGCACCTTTTGAAATTACCCAATATATCAAGGCAGTGAATCCGCCAATTACAGTAACGTAAAACAAGGAGTTTTTTATGTTATTCATAACTCGTTTTTTTGATTTTAATGGTGCAAATATCAGAACTGAGAATTAAGTGATAAAGCAATTTTAAACCTAATTTTCAATGTATGTAACAAGTCGGAAAAACTTTGTAATAAGTTAGATTTTCACCTTTTTTAAGAAGTCAGATTTATAGGTTTCGCTTAAAATCATCGTGCTGTTTTTATCATTTTTTTCTAAATGATGCAGCACAATTTCGTTATGATTAAAAAATTTAATAGCTTTTACCGCCACAATTTCTTTTTTGTTTACGCGACAAAAATCAGCATCAGACAATTCGCGCAGCAGTGTATCAAATTTTACATTTTTTAGATTCAGGAAACTTCCATCAACAAGTAAAACTGTTTTATCGCGGCTATCACTGACGGCCGTTTTTATGTATACAATCTGATTAAAATACAATAACGTTTTTCCTTTGTCTGTATTGAGTTGAATAAACTTTTTAGTCGCATCCGGTTTATGAAAGCGTTCAAAAGCTTTTGAGATCGCTTTTTGCAAACGCTCCAGTTTTACAGGTTTTGTGATATAATCTACTGCATCAATATTAAAAGCATCTGCAGCATAATCTTTATAAGCCGTGCAAAAAATAACTAATTTATTATCAAGCATTTCTGCCAGATGCAAACCGTCGATTCCGGGCATTTCGATATCTGATATTAAAAGATCAAAATCGAGATTCGGAATATCGGCAAGAAGTTTCTCCGGATTATTATACGTTTTTACAATTTCGACTTCGTGAATTTGTTCGCAAAGCATTTTTAAGTATGTTAATCCCGGTAACTCATCGTCCAGCAGCAAGCATTTCAGTTTTGTATTCAAGTAAATCTATTTTAAGATGGGCAATATAAATATCGTTTTCTACAAACTTATCGAGTTTGAAGTTGTTTTTGTAAATAATACGCAATCGGTGTTCTAAAGTTGCATGACCAAAACCGCTTCGTTCTTTTTTTAATACTTTTTTATCGGAGATTTTATTCGAAACTGTCATAAAAAAGGCATTATCTCTAAACTCAAAAACTACCGAAATAAAAGCATCGGCACTTTGCAAATCAGCGTGTTTAAAGGCATTTTCGATTAAATCAATAGAAATAAGCGGCGCCAATAATGGCTGATCGTATAATTTATCTTCTTTATTGATGTTGGTTTTGATCTTCAATTCAAAAAGCGGACTAATCTTGATTTTATTGATTTCGATTAAATTCAAGGCAAAATCAATTTCTTCTTTTGCGGTGACAAATTTCTTTTTGCTTTCGTATAAAATATAATCTAAAACATTAGCGAGTTTATCTAAAGCAAAATAAGTTTGGTACGCATGCGACTGAATCGAATTCAAAATATTCTTAAACAAATGCGGATTCAGTTTTGATTCTAAAGTTTCTAACTGCAAATCGTTTACTTTCATTTCGAGTGCATAGAAACTTTTCTCAGCATCATCTTTTGCTTTTTTAAACTGCATCAATTGATACATCAAAAAACAAATGATAACGATAAGCAATAAAAGTATCGCCAGAAATATAAAAGTAATAGTGTTGTTTTCCTGCATATGTTACGCTTGTAAAGTTGTTTTTAGTGACACTTTATAATGAATCAAAATCCCGATTGTCAATATCAGGATACTCGCTAACCAAAGATAATACCCCAATTCAAGAGAAACAATCTTAGCCATCGTACCGCTTTCCGCACCCAATATTTCATTCCAAAATGAAAATGAAATAGCCAAACCAGATGCTATCAAACTCCACAGAACTGCTTTTTCATTATTTTTAATCAAAAGTATTATGGCAAGCAAACATAAAGGATTCGCCAGCCAAATAATCTCTTCTAATAATCCTCCGCCCATAAAAGCTATTGATCCTATAAAAAGATATTCTAATGATGATGCTGTTTTTATTTCATTATTATAATTTACAACCAAAGCATTTTCAGTAAGCGAAATAGCAAAAACTAATAAGCTCAATCCAATAGTTGTAAATTTAATTTCCTTCGATTCCATAATTTATATAAATGTTATTTTTGCCTGTATTTTTTTTAACACGAATTCACGAATTTAAAAATAAACCAATCAGTGTAAACCACTTGAATCAGCAAAACCCGTGGGCCAATTTTCTAATGACTAGAAACAAACTTCAACCCAATGATCGAAGCAATTAAAGTCGAAAGAAAAAATATTCTCCAGAAAGTTACCGGTTCTTTAAAAATTAAAATCCCGACTAGAACAGTTCCAACGGCGCCAACTCCTGTCCAAACGGCATAAGCGGTTCCTATGGGTAAAACTTGCGTGGCTTTGTACAATAATACCATGCTGATCGAAAGACAAACAAAAAAACCAACCATCCAATATGTGGAGATCATTCCTGTTGTTTCTTTGGCTTTGCCTAAACAAGAAGCAAACCCTACTTCAAAAAGTCCTGCTATAATTAATAAAATCCAATTCATTTTCGTCTCATTTTTAAATTACGTACAAATATGAGAAAAGCTGATCATTAAAACACAAAAAGAGAGAAATATATCACAAATATCAAGTGCGCATTTTGTGTTAACATTAAGTAAAATACAATCGATTATTTATGATTTAGAGCACTTTTCACTACATTTGCATCCATTTTAAAGAATTTATGAAAAACGCTGTACAAGTTGGATTTTGGGAAAAACTAGCCCGAATCATACTTAAGAACCGAATTATAATACTAGTAATCCTATCTGCTTTAACGATTTTCCTTGGTTATCAATGGAAAAACCTTTCTATGACTTATACCGAAGCGAACTTGCTTCCTAAAGATCATATCATAAATAAACAATACCAACAGTTTCTTGATAAATTTGGTGAAGAAGGAAATTTAGTAGTAATTGGGTTTCAGGATCCGAAATTTTTTACACCTAAAAACTACGCGGCCTGGAATGAATTAATGACAGGTTTAAAAAATTCTAAAGAAGTAGATTTGGTTGTTTCTTTGAATGATTTAAAGAAACTGGAAAAAGATACTGTTAACGAAAAATTTGTCCTTACTCCGTTTATTGATCAAAAGAAAGCGCTTGATCCTGGGTACTTAAAGAAGATACAATATGATTTGTTTCACAATTTACCTTTTTACGAAGGATTATTGTTTAATAAACAAAGTGGTAGTATTCGTTCGGCAATTTACATCAATAAAGCACTTGTAAATACACCGGAAAGAAAGACTTTTATTCTTGAAAACCTGGTTCCGAAAATTGATAAGTTCGAAAAAACTACAGGAGTTGATCTAAAAGTTTCCGGAATGCCGTACATCAGAACGATTAATGCGGATAATATGAAAGGTGAAATCGGGCTTTTTATTGGCGCGGCTTTATTCACGGTTTCATTGATTTTCTTTTTCTTTTTCCGTTCGTTCAGAGCTACTTTTATTTCTATTTGTATTTTAATCATTGGTGTAATCTGGTCTTTTGGGACACTTGGATTATTTCATTATAAAATTACGATTCTAACGGCTATTATTCCGCCATTAATTATCGTTATCGGGATTACGAATTGTATTTTCCTGATCAATAAATACCAGCAGGAAATAAAACTACACAACAATCAGGCAAAAGCTTTGCAGCGTATTATATCTAAAATTGGAGTTTCGACTTTAATGACGAATTTAACGACTGCGATAGGTTTTGCAACGTTTATGATTACGGGTAATGATTTGCTTTTTGAATTTGGATTAGTGACTTCCATCAATGTGATTTCGGTTTATTTACTTACACTTTTAATTGTACCAATTGTATACAGTTTTATGTCGATTCCGGGAGAAAGACACTTATACCATTTGAACAAAACTTACATTTCGACTTTATTGAATTTTGTTGAAAATGTGGTAAAAAACAAACGAAAAGTAATTTATACGATTTACGGTTTACTTTTGGTTTTTAGTGTAATTGGGGTTTCGCAAATGAAAGTTTCAGGAAGTTTGATTGGTGAAATGCCAAAAAGTGCTTCATTTTATAAAGACATTTTATTTTACGAAAAAGAATTCAACGGCGTTATGCCTCTTGAAATAATGATTAACACCAAACACAAAAAAGGTGTTATGAAATTATCGACGATGAAAAAAATGGATGAATTGCAAAACACGATTGCTGAACTTCCTGAATTATCGAAACCGGTTTCTGTAGTAAATTTGGTTAAATATTCGAAACAGGCTTTCTATAACGGAAACCCGGAATATTATCAATTGCCCACTTCGCAGGAACAGACTTTTATTTTGTCGTATGCAAAGAATGCAACAAAAAACAGTAAAGACAATTTAATGAAATCGTACGTAGATTCGACTGGACAATATGCCCGAATCACGACTTTCATGAAAGATATCGGAACGCAGGAAATGGCAAGAGTAGAGAAAAAATTACGCTCTAAAATTGCTGAAATTTTCCCTGCTGATCGTTACGAAGTGACTTTGACAGGAAAAGCATTGGTGTTCCAGAAAGGAACTTCTTATCTTGTAGACAACTTAATCGAGTCATTGATTTTTGCGATTTTGGTAATTGCAGGATTAATGTTGTACTTGTTCAGATCTTTCAAAATGGTAATGGCATCTGTAATTACAAATATTTTACCGCTTTGCATTACTTCCGGATTAATGGGTTATTTTGGGATTCCGTTAAAACCTTCAACTATTTTGGTATTTAGTATTGCATTTGGTATTTCAGTAGATAATGCGATTCAGTTTATGGCGAAATACAAACATGATTTAATTCAGAGCAACGGAAAGGTTAAAAAATCTGTTTTCAGTGCTTTAAGAGAAACGGGAATCAGTACTTTTTATACTTCGGTAGTTTTGATTTTAGGTTTTGCTACTTTCACGCTTTCAAGCTTTAGCGGAACAATTGCGCTTGGTGGATTAATCTCTTGTACATTGGCGTTTGCGATGTTCGCGAATTTATTGGTTTTACCAGCTTTGGTTTTGACTTTTGAGAAAAAGAAAGCTAAGAAAGAGGATTTGGAGAATTTGGAGGGAAACACGAATTTCACCAATTAGCACGAATTAAATATTACAAAACTTTAGACTAAGGGTTTAAAACTTTGACTAAGGTTGACAGACAAGCTTGATCTTTGCGAGAAACGAAGCAATCACACTTGCTAAATTAATTACTGCTTTTAGTCCTGAGGTTGCTTCGTTCCTGGCAATGACAAAAATAAGATTAGGCTCTTTTGAAAACGATTGCCCTAGTCCCCATAGCAGCGGTATCCTTTTTCTTGCTCCTTTAGCAAGAAAAAGATATAGCGGATAGCGGGAAACAGCTTCTAATTTTAATTATTATCGTTTATATTTGCAGTTATTACACAACAAATAATTTAATTTCAATATTATATATAAAATGAAACACACAAAAGTTAAAGACTTATTAAACAGTACGACGACGCTTCAGGAGGTTAATGCAAAAGGATGGGTGAGAACTTTTAGAAACAATCAGTTCATCGCTCTTAATGACGGTTCTACCATTAATAATATACAATGTGTTGTTGATTTTGAAAATACACCGGATGAAACTTTAAAAAGAATTACTACCGGAGCTGCTATTTCTGTAATTGGTACTTTGATCGAAAGTAAAGGTGCGGGGCAGAAATACGAAATTCAGGTAAACAAACTGGAGATCTTAGGAGATTCTGATGCAGAAAAATTCCCAATACAGCCAAAAAACAAACCTAGTTTAGATTTCTTGCGCGAAAATGCACATTTACGTGTTCGTACTAATATGTTTGGCGCGATTATGCGTGTGCGTTCGGTATTGTCGTTTGCGGTTCACAACTATTTTCAACAAAAAGGTTTTGTATACGTAAATACGCCAATCATTACCGGATCTGATGCTGAAGGCGCTGGAGAAATGTTTAAAGTTACGGCTTTACCTTTTGACAACACGCCAAGAACTGAAGACGGAAAAGTAAATTATAAAGAAGATTTCTTCGAAAAAGAAACGAACTTAACAGTTTCAGGACAATTAGAAGGTGAAACTTACGCGATGGCTTTGGGTCAGATTTATACTTTTGGACCTACTTTTAGAGCTGAAAACTCTAATACTTCTCGTCACCTTGCAGAATTCTGGATGATTGAGCCGGAAGTTGCTTTCAACAATCTTGATGACAACATGGATTTGGCTGAAGATTTTATTCAGTACGTAATTAAATATGCTTTAGACAATTGTCAGGATGATTTGAAGTTTTTAGAAGGAAGACTTTTAGACGAAGAAAAATCAAAACCTCAGGCAGAAAGAAGCGAAATGGCTTTATTGGAGAAATTGAACTTCGTTTTGGAGAACAACTTCAAACGTGTTTCTTATACAGAAGCAATTGACATTTTGAGAGATTCAACTCCAAACAAGAAGAAAAAATTTCAATATATCATCAACGAATGGGGAGCTGATTTACAATCAGAACACGAGCGTTATTTGGTTGAAAAACACTTTAAATGTCCGGTAATCTTGTTTGATTACCCCGCAAATATTAAAGCGTTTTACATGCGTTTGAACGACAACACTGAACCGGGAAGAGAAACGGTTCGTGCAATGGATATCCTTTTCCCTGGAATTGGAGAAATCGTTGGTGGTTCTGAAAGAGAAGAGCGTTACGATGTTCTAATCGAAAAAATGAAAGCCCTGGAAATCGACGAAGAAGAATTATCATGGTATTTAGATACCAGAAGATTTGGTTCTGCAACTCACGCAGGTTTCGGATTAGGTTTTGAGCGTTTGGTATTGTTTGTAACAGGTATGACAAACATTAGAGACGTAATTCCTTTCCCGAGAACTCCTGGAAATGCAGAATTTTAATATAAGATTCTAAGGTACTGAGTTACTAAGATTCTAAGTTTTAATAAATAGTAAAATTTGTTTCAGGTTTCAAGTTTCATGTTGTTGCACGTTCAGCAACCTGAAACTTGAAACTTGAAATTTTTAACGAAAATAAATGCTAAAGCAATTTTTAAATTTAAAATTATCTCAAAAATTATCTCCACAGCAAATTCAGCTGATGAAGTTAATTCAATTGCCTACGCAAGCTTTTGAACAACGTTTATTAGAAGAAATGAACGAAAATCCGGCTCTTGAAGCAGGAAAAGAAGACGAATACGAAGCGGATGAATTCGCAAATGAAGAATACGACGATTATGATGATGCAGAATCTGACAGAATCGAAGCAGATGACATCAATATCGACGAATATTTAAGCGACGACGATACTCCGGATTATAAAACTCAGGTGAATAATTATAGTGAAGATGAAGAAAGAGAAACTCCTTTTGCTTCACCAATTAGTTTTCATCAGGATTTGATCAATCAGCTGAATACTTTTATCTTGAATGATGAAGAACGCGAAATAGCGGAATTCCTTGTTGGAAGTATTGACGATATGGGTTATATCCGCAGAAGCGTTCCGGATATAGTTGACGATATGGCTTTTACTCAGGGTATTTATACAGATGAGAAAATGGTCGAGAAAATGCTTCAGGTTATTCACGAACTGGAACCTTCAGGGGTTGGAGCGCGTGATTTGCAGGAATGTTTGTTATTACAATTGAAGCATAAAACCCCGACTGAATATGTTGATTTAGCAATTGATATTATCGAAAATCAGTTTGATGCTTTTACCAAAAAACATTACGACAAACTGCTTCAAAAATATGGTGTTTCGAACGAACAGCTTAAAAAAGCGATTCACGAAATCGAAAGACTAAACCCGAAACCAGGAGGATCTTACACCGGAAACAATAAAGTAACGGAAAATGTAGTCCCTGATTTCGCGATTAGAATTGTTGACGGCGAACTGGAACTGACTTTAAACGGAAGAAATGCTCCTTCCCTGCACGTTTCTAAGGATTATCAGGAAATGATGCAGACATATAAAGATTCTCGTGATAAATCATCAGCTCAAAAAGATGCGGTTCAGTTTATCAAACAAAAACTGGATTCGGCTAAATGGTTTATCGATGCGATCAGACAACGTCAGGAAACCCTTTTTGTAACGATGAATGCGATTATGCATTATCAGGAAGAATATTTCTTAGATGGCGACGAAACCAAGCTAAAACCAATGATCTTAAAAGACATTGCAGATATGGTTGGTTTGGACATTTCGACAATTTCACGTGTAGCCAACAGTAAATATGTTGAAACGCCATACGGAACAAAATTAATCAAGGAGTTTTTCTCTGAAGCGATGAAAAACGATCAGGGTGAAGATGTTTCGACTTTAGAAATCAAAAAGATTCTTAAAAATACGATTGAAGAAGAAGACAAAAAGAAACCTTTACCAGACGATCAACTGGCAGAAATTCTAAAAGAAAAAGGTTATCCGATTGCCAGAAGAACTATCGCAAAATACCGTGAACAGCTTGATATTCCCGTAGCGAGAATGAGAAAGAAGATTTAAAATCAAAGCTCCATAAAACAACAGACCCGACAGATTTCAAATTTGTCGGGTCTGTTGTTTTATAAAGAAGCAAGAAATTCAGAAGGAGTCATTATTGGAATTTCCGAGTTTTTAAAATCTTTTTTATTCCGGGTTAGTATAATCTCAGATTTATGATGTAAAGCACTAAAATATTGAACTGCATCTTCGAAATCATTAAAGTTTGAAATTAAACTTTTGTCAATTACAATTTCGTCAATGTTAGAAACTTCACATATAATTCTAAACTTTTTTAAAGCGTCTAAAACCAATTTCTCTTCAACATTCCTGGAAACCACATAAACTGCATTCACAAAAGACAAAGAAGAAGCTGATAATTTAAATTCTTTATTCTCAGCCCTTGAAGCAATTATAGCAATATCATTATAAAAAGGTTCTCTTCTATCAATCAAATCGATTAAAACATTTGTATCTAAAAATAAATTCATATTACTTATATTTTTGAGACAAATAATCCTGACGCTCTTTTTTATAGTCAAAATCCACTGGAATCTGCCCTTTACCTAATGTTAGACTTTTTACAAAAGAACTTATTTCAATCTCTTTTGCATTTTCTTTTTTTTCAGTTTCAGTAATTGCTTTTAGATAATTTTCAACTAAAAGTGATAAACTATGATTATGTTTAGCCGCGTAAATTTTAGCCTTTTCAATTACACTTTTATCTAATTTCAATGTTAATTTCGCATCCATGACTTCATAATTTAATACGTACAAATATAATAATTTTGTCCGTACAAAACAAAACCCAACAAATTCAAAATCTGTTGGGTTTTCTTTATATTCAAACATCAGGTTATTTATACTGATCAGGTAATATTCTTATTTTAAACAAAGCTACTTTCTTTTTGTCGTAGTAATTATAAATCAAAGTATAATCATTGTCTCTAAAAACCTGAAGCCCCGGATTTGCTTTAGCGGTACTTATTAAGCTTTTTTCGATCTCTTCCTGTATGATATTGATTTCTGCTTTTTCTTTTTCTACATTCAGCAACGTCAAATTATACTGAACAGTTCTTTCCTCAGGCAAACTCACACTGTCTAAACGAATGCCTTCCTGAATTGTCAGTGGGCAGTTTTTATTATATTTTGCAATAAGTTCTGTCACCTCGGTATTAACTTCCTTGACACTTTTAGAAAGATAAAACTGAAAATAAGCAACCAGCACCAATGCGATTCCAATTCCAATTAATAGTAGGATATTTTGCTTCCTTTTACTTTGTTTTTCTTCCATACGTTTACTAAAACTTAATTGAATATTACTTTTCCTGGCTTTTTTTCATTGCATTATAATAAGCTGCGCGGCTTAAAGGCTCATACTCTTCAGTTTCACCAAGCATTACTAACTTATCATTATCTGTTTTTCTGAAACTATAGTTCGCCAGATTTCCTGTTCTGGTACAAACGGCATGAACTTTAGTTACATATTCGGCGGTTGCCATAAGTGCCGGCATTGGACCAAAAGGATTCCCTTTAAAATCCATATCAAGTCCTGCAACTATCACACGAATCCCCTGATTGGCAAGATCATTACAAACTGTAACTATCTCATCATCAAAAAACTGCGCTTCATCAATCCCGATAACGTCACAACCTTGTGCCAAAATAGCAATATTGGCAGCAGCCGGAACCGGAGTAGAACGAATTTCGTTAGCATCATGAGACACTACCATTTCGTCATGATAACGGGTATCAATTGCGGGTTTAAAAATTTCGACTCTTTGTTTGGCAAATTGGGCGCGTTTTAATCTGCGGATTAACTCCTCGGTTTTACCCGAAAACATTGATCCACAAATAACTTCAATCCAACCAAATTGTTCTTTGTGATTTACTGTATTTTCGAGAAACATTTTGTATTTTTCTACCTTTAAAAATGAATAGTTTTTATTACTTTGTACTGGTAATAAATCGACGTGAAAAACAGCTGTTTTTTCACTTTTTCAAAAGTAGAAAATTTTTATCAAATCGGAGATTCGCAAACGCTTATTAACAGAAATAAAAAAATATCTTTTAGATTTCTACCAGGAATAAAGACATTCAAATACAAAATATACTAAAATACCCTATTCACTATAATTTCAACAGTTATGAAAAAAAAATTGGAAGCCGATTTAATCAGCATTGCACATCGAATTTTAAAGCTTAAAAACAAATCCGATATCAATCAATTGTATCTTGAAACGCAGAAATTATATGAGAAATTAGCGGTTTTAAAGTTTGTAGACGAAAATTTCGATACTTTGAAGCCAACAATTGGTCACAGCGAAATTACTTCTGAAATTGAATCTATTTTTGATAAAGAAGAAACAATTCCTGCAGAAGTTAAAATCGAGAAACCAATTGCAGTCGAAGAAACTTCAACTGAAACTATAGCTGAATCGGAAGTTACAGAAGAAATCAAAGCAGAAGAAGCTGCCGAAGAAATCATTACAGAAGAAATTGCTGTAGAAGAAGTTGTTTCAGAAGAAGCTGCCGTAGAAGAAATTGTTGCAGAAATCCCTGAAGAAATAATTCCGGAAACTATTGCAGAGCCAATTGCTGAAGTTATCGAAGAACCTGTTGCTGAAAAAATTGAAGAACCGATTGCTGAAACTAAAACTGAAACAGTTGAGGAACTTTCTTTTACAACCGTTAGCGATTTAAAACCAATACCGGATTTTGTACCTCTTTTTGAATTAGAAAAACCAGAGGAAAAAGAACCTGAAAAAGAAGAACCGAAATCAGAGATTTCAAAACCAAGTCCTATTACCATCTCGTTTGAGGATTTTGGCGTTAATTATGCCGATGCCCAGTTTGTAAAAGTAGATAGTTTTGAAAACGTTGCTTCTACTCCTACTCCGGTGATCAATGAATTTAAAGAGAAAAAAGAAATCATCGAAACTGTTGTTATAGAAAAACCAGCAGAACCAAAAGCCGTTACTTTAAACGAAAAGCTGGCAAAAGGTTTCCATATTGATCTAAATGACCGAATTGCTTTCACCAAAAACCTTTTCGGAAACAGTTCTGAAGATTATAGCCGTGTTCTTAATCAGTTATTGACTTTTGATTCTTACGGTGAAGCGCAGGAGTTTATAGAAAACATGGTAAAACCAGATTACAACAACTGGGACGGAAAAGACGATTATGCAGAACGTTTCCTGGGAATTGTAGAGAAGAAATTCTCATAAAAAGTAAAACACAAATTACACGAATTAGCACGAATTTTTTCTTTGCTAAATTTTTAAAGACACCTGAAATTTGTGTCAATTAGTGCAATTCGTGTTCTAATTAAATTATAGAATAGCGAAAAATTATGTCTAAATTATATATCGTTCCAACGCCTATTGGCAATCTTGAAGACATGACTTTTCGTGCTATCAGGATTCTGAAAGAAGTCGATTTGATCCTGGCGGAAGACACCAGAACGAGTGGAAAATTGTTGAAGCATTTTGAAATTGGCACGCACATGCACAGCCATCATATGCACAACGAGCATAAAACTACCGAGAATTTGATTGCACGTTTGAAAGCCGGCGAAACTATTGCCTTGATTTCGGATGCAGGAACTCCGGCAATTTCAGATCCGGGTTTTTTATTGACACGCGCTTGTGTCGAAAATAAAATCGAAGTCGAATGTTTGCCTGGTGCAACTGCTTTTGTTCCTGCATTGGTCAACAGCGGACTACCAAATGACAAGTTTATTTTTGAAGGTTTCCTGCCTGATAAAAAAGGACGTCAGACTCGTTTTTTGGCTTTAGCCGAAGAAACAAGAACGATGATTTTATACGTTTCGCCACATAAACTCGTTAAGACTTTGGCTGAGTTTATCCAATATTTTGGCGAAGACAGACAAGTTTGCGTTTCACGAGAATTATCAAAACTACACGAAGAAAACGTACGCGGAACCGCGAGAGAAGTTTTAACTCATTTTGAAAAAACAGCGCCACGCGGTGAAATTGTCGTAGTCGTTGCCGGAAAAACAATAACAAAAGAACCGAAGAAAAGTAAATTTTCTAAGGATGAAGAAGAAACAGAAAAAGAATAATTTTCGCCACGAATTTCACTAATTTCCCGAATTAGAGATCGAACTTAAATTAAAATTCGTGTTCAATTAGTGAAATTCGTGGCAAAAAACTAATATCCAACAACATGAGCATACAAGCCTTTTTAGAAAAAGTAAAACAAACTCCAAACGAAATAACATTCCCGGAAACTATTGCAGTAATCGAGGAAAATTACAATTTTACTCCAACTGCTTTCCAAAACGGGACGCAGCATAATGCAGCCGGAGAAAATTCTGGTTCTTGTAAATTGTTTTCTTTTGCGAAATTGCAAAACTTGACAAAAGAAGAAACGTTAGCCTGTTTTGGCGCTTTTTATTTCGAAGAAGTTTTAGGAGACCCAAACGGAACGAATCACCAAAACATTAGAAATTTCATCAATCTAGGCTGGGACGGAATTAAATTTGAAGGAAATGCTTTGGAACTGAAATAAAGTTATAAATGAAGGAAACATTAAAAGAAATCCCAACTAGACTATTTCTGCTTATAATTGGCATTCTTTTACCTGTATTATTTCTTCCTATAATTTTAGTTTATTTAGCCTTTGATTTTTTTCAAAGAAAACGGTTCAAAAAAAGATATCATAATTATTTATTATCCATTGAAGGAAAGAAATTCTTTTGCTACACCAATCGAAAAAATAACCATCACTATATTGAAAAAAATATAATACCAAATCTTTCAGGTGATATTGAACCTGTTTTTTTGGAAGGTAAAATTTTAAGATCTAAATACATTCAAGAATACATTTCTCATCTGGCAGCTTCCGTTTCTGACCGAAAAGGCTATCCGTATTTAATTAAAATCAGCAACGGAAAAGCAATAGACAAATCGATGAATAATGAGTTTTATAATTTCAAAAGTCAAAATAAAAACCCTGAGGATTTATTAATTTTAATAAATAGCAGTTTCGATAATCTAAAATCAACACTATAAAATCTACAATAAAAAAATGCGTTGGACATTAAAAACAAAACCTTCTGAAGATAAAGTCAAACATTTGGCGCAAGCCCTGAATGTAGAAGATTTTGTAGCAACCCTTTTGATTCAGCGTGGCATTGAAACTTTCGAAGATGCCAAAAATTTCTTTCGCCCTTCGTTAGAACATCTCCATGATCCGTTCTTGATGAAAGACATGGACAAAGCGGTTGCCCGAATAGAATTGGCCATCGAAAATCAGGAAAACATCTTGGTTTTTGGCGATTATGATGTCGACGGAACAACGGCCGTTTCTTTGGTTTCGGCTTATTTAAAATCGCATTATCCTAATATTGCCACTTATATTCCGGATCGTTATGCCGAGGGTTACGGAATTTCTTTTAAAGGAATTGACTTTGCCGATGATAACGGCTTTTCGCTAATCATTGCTTTAGACTGCGGCATAAAATCAATCGATCATATCGCCTACGCGAAAGAAAAAAACATCGATTTTATTATTTGTGATCACCACAGACCCGGAGAATTTCTTCCGGATGCGGTTGCGATTCTGGATCCAAAAAGAGAAGATTGCTTCTATCCTTATGATGAATTGTGCGGTTGCGGAGTCGGCTTTAAATTGATTCAGGCTTTAGGAACAAACAGAAACGAAACAATAGAAAATTTAGTTCCGTATCTGGATTTAGTTGCCACAGCAATTGCGGCCGATATTGTACCGATTACAGGTGAAAACAGAGTTTTGGCTTATTTTGGATTGCAGGTTATCAACTCAGATCCGAGACCGGGAATTAAAGCTCTGGTACATCAGGTCAAAAAGAAAACATTGGATATTACTGATGTTGTTTTTATTGTTTCACCAAGAATAAATGCTGCCGGAAGAATCAAACACGGAAATCATGCGGTTGAATTATTGACGGAATTTAATTTCGAACAAGCACAACAATTCGCATCCGAAATAGAACAATACAACTCTGACCGAAAAGATCTGGACAAACAAATTACCAAAGAAGCTTTTCAGCAAATTATACAAAATCAGGAAGAAGACCGATATTCGACCGTAGTATTTCAGGAAGACTGGCACAAAGGCGTGATCGGGATTGTAGCTTCGAGGCTAATCGAAACCTATTATCGTCCCACTTTGGTTTTCACAAAAAGCGGCGATAAATATGCCGCTTCTGCAAGATCTGTAAAAGGATTTGATGTGTATAATGCCCTTGATGCCTGTTCACAACATTTAGAACAATTTGGAGGCCATATGTACGCTGCAGGAATGACCCTCAAAGCCGAAAACTATAAAACATTTAAAGACGCTTTCGAAAAACAAGTCGAGGAAACCATTTTACCCGAAATGCGAACTCCGGAAATCGAAGTCGATGCCGAAATTAATTTTAGTGACATTACTCCAAAACTTGTTCGGATTTTAAAACAATTTGAACCTTTTGGCCCTTTGAATATGACGCCTGTTTTTATGACCAAAGACGCAAAAGACACGGGTTATGCCAAAACTTTGGGTTCAGAAGACGAACATTTGAGACTTTTTATAAAACAGAACAATTCAGACGGAATTGCCGCCATAGGTTTTGGACTGGGAAAAAAAATAAACATCGTAAAAAATCAAAATCCTTTTCAATTAGCGTATTCATTGGCTGAAAACGAATGGAACGGCAGCGTTTCTACCCAACTTATGCTTAAAGACATTAGAACAAATGACAACTAAAACAAACAAGCGAGATCCTTATGAGGCATTGCGTTACAGAGAATTTAATGTATTTCTAATATTACGTTTTGCCATGGTTTTTGCCTGGGCTATGCAATTTATCGTGATCGAATGGGAAGTTTACAGTTTAACTAAAAATCCTCTTTCATTAGGAATTATTGGTTTAATGGAAGTTATTCCCGCTGTTGGTATGGCATTATTTGCCGGACATATTGTGGATCAAAAGGAAAAGAAAGGATTATTGGTAAAATGTATTCTGGGATTTTCTGTAATTAGTTTTGGATTGTTTTTATTGACCTGGCCAAAAGTTGTTGGCGACTTATCTCCAACAGTTATTTTATATTCGATTTATACATTAGTTTTTTTAGGCGGATTGGTTAGAGCTTTTCTTGGGCCAACTATCTTCTCTCTTCTATCGTTGATTATTCCTAAAAAAGCATATCCAAATGCGGCTACATGGAGTAGTTCGGTTTGGCAAATCGGAGCTGTTATGGGGCCGGCGCTGGCTGGATTTTCAATTAACTGGATTGGAGTTCACTGGTCAATGTGTCTGGTTTTTGGATTCTCAATTCTTTCTTTAATTGCCTTATCACAAATCAGTAAAAAACCCATCACAAATCCAAAGATTGGAGAATCGATAAAAGATAGTCTTGCAGAAGGCTTAAATTTCGTGTTTAAAAACCAAATTGTTTTAGGTGCATTATCGCTTGATATGATTGCAGTACTTTTTGGTGGTGCTGTTGCGTTATTGCCTGTTTTTGCTCAGGATATTTTAAAAGTTGGTGCTGAAGGTTTTGGTATTTTAAGAGCTGCTCCTGCAGTAGGAGCTTTTATTACCATGCTAGTTTCTGCTTATGTGCCTTTATATAAAAATGCAGGAAAGAAACTTTTAATAGCCATATTTGTTTTCGGATTATCGATAATTTTATTTGGTCTTTCTACGTCATTCTGGCTTTCGGTTTTTGCTTTATTTTTAAGTGGACTTGCTGACGGAATTTCTGTAGTAATTCGTCAAACGATTTTACAGCTTAAAACTCCCGATCATATGCGCGGACGAGTTGGTGCTGTAAACTCAATTTTTGTTGGATCTTCTAATGAATTAGGTGCTTTTGAAAGTGGTGCAACGGCTAAATTAATGGGAACTGTAACTTCTGTTGTTTTTGGAGGAAGTGTTACACTTTTGACTGTTATTGTAACGGCATTAAAATCGCCAACCTTTACAAAATTAGATCTTAATAAGGATATGGAAGATCATCAAAACATGGAATAGCAAATGAAGAAAATATTTTTATTATCGTTGCTTTCCATATCATTCTTCGTTAGCAGCCAAACACTTTACATCAAAACCTACGGAAACAAAAATGACAAACCTATTATTTTTGTTCACGGCGGTCCAAGTGGCAATGCTACACTTTTTGAAGGTAGTAATACTGCTGAACAACTTTCGAAGAAAGGCTTTTTTGTCATTGCTTACGATCGAAGAGGCGAAGGAAGATCTACAGACCCTAATGCTACATTTACTTATGCAGAAGCTTTCGAGGATTTAAATTCTATTTATAAAACGTACCATCTCAAAAAAGCCACACTTCTTTCTCACAGTTTTGGCGGACTGGTTGCGACTTTATATGCTGAGAAATATCCTCAGAATATCAATGCCCTGATTCTTGCGGGAGCTTTATTTTCGCAGCAGGAAACGTATAATCATATTCTGGATTCGGTTAAAAAAATATATACCAAAAAGAATGATTTGGCCAAACTCGACAAAGTGGCTCTTGTAGAAAATCTTAATAAAAATTCGGCTGAATATCGAAAAGGATGTTTTGAATTGGCGGGTGAAAATAATTTCTTTAAAATGCCACATCCAACTGAAGAATCTAAAAAATTATACGCTGATTATGATGCAAGTGATTTTTTTAAAACCAACAATAGAAATAAAAATGCTCCCCTACTTTTCTATCAAAACGAAAAGAAAAACAATATAGACACCAGATCATCTATAAAAAAAATAAAAGCCGAAGGCATTCCTATTTATGCGATTTACGGCAAACAAGATGGTGTGTTTTCAACAGAACAAATTAATTCTATCAGGAATTTAGCCGGTAAAAATCATTTTGCTTTATTGGAGAATTGCTCACATTATCTCTTTGTAGACCAACAAAAAGAGTTTCTTTCAAATGTTAAAAATTGGATAAAGTAAGTTTGGTTTTTAATGGATTTTCATTTCTTTATAAGAAATTTTCTAAATGAAATTCACGAAACTTTTACCTTTATTTCTGATTGCTTTTAACTCATTCTCACAGGAAAAAACCATTTCCGGCGAAATAAAAGATTCCCAAACCAATTCGACTTTAGAATATGTAAATATTGGCATCAACAATAAAAATGCAGGAACGGTTTCAAGTTCAAAGGGAATTTTCAATTTAAAACTTAACGATAAAGTTGGTGCTAATGACACCATTGTATTCTCGCACGTGGGTTATAATTCTAAAAAAATAATTGTAAATCAATTAAAGCAAGAAAATAATCTGATCCTTTTAGAACCTTCAGATAACATGCTGAAGGAAGTTGTTATAAAGTTCAAACAGCCTAAACCCAAACAATTTGGCAGAAGTGCCAAAGGCCTTTCACTAATGCATTCTAATTTTTACTATGCTCTTGATAAAGATGTTGATGACCGGTTAAGCCGCGAAAAAGGAATGAAATTTAAAATCAAAAAAGACTGTAAGTTGAGTGATTTTAATTTTAATATTACTACAAACGAATTCAAATCAGTCAAATTCAGATTGAATTTTTACAAAATAGAAAACGACCTGCCAACCAACCTCATTGTGAATAAGGATATTATTTTTGAAGTAAAAAATGGGTTTCTGGGTTTATACACTTTAGATTTAAAACCTTTTGATATTTATCTTGATAAGGAAATGGGAGATGTTGCCGTAACAATTCAATGGATTGAAAGTGTAAAAACCAATGAAAAAAGCAAATTCTTTGCTATTTCGACAGCCATGTCAGCTACCGAAACCAGTTTTTACAGAGAAAAGAACATGAGCAATTGGTACAAAAGCGCCCAGAGTCTGACTTTCTACCTCAACGCAATGTGCCAATAGCAGCATTTAATTTATACCCTAATTATCGGTTAACAAAAAAAAATCTTTTTTATGATTTTTTTATTTAGAATTAATATAAATAATATTTATATTTGTTAAAATAAAGGAATTTATAATGAGAGAAATAGAACAATTATACCACAACAACTTCGGTATCGCCTTTTATTGGAAAAAGGACAACGAAATTATAACTGATAAAATACAATTGGTTTTTAAGGAAACAGGATTCTATTTTACAGTACAGGAATTAAATTATTTTTGTGATTTAATCGAGGACAGCATGATTGAAAATGCTTGTTGTGAAGCTTGTGAATTAAAAAACTCATGTCACAAATTTCTACTTAAAACTCCGTGTGCAGCGATAGATTTAGCAGTTTCTGTAAAAGAATTAAAATCGATTAAAGATTTGGTCGAAGGTTCTTTATTCAGAATTGAGCTTGACGAATATGTTTATGGAGTTGGCTTAAATTAAGAAACATTCTAAATATTTTAACAGCATTTTTTCATTATTGAAATATATTTTGATTTTCTTCAAAAAAAAGTATATTTACAGCAATGAAAAAAACCAGAATACTTTTTATCCTTATAGTTTTGGCAGTTTTCTTTTCGAACTGCAATAATGAATCCGACGAATATATTGATCCGCGAGGTCCTGATTACGCGGGTTCAGAAAGCTGTATTCAATGCCATAAGACACAATACGATATGGCTTTAAAAAGTGCTCACTTTAAAGCAACTGCACCTGCCATTTCAGGAAATGTTCTGGGCGATTTCGACGAAAAAAATCACACTTTTATTTACGACAAAGACACTAAACTGGTCATGGAAAAACGCAATGACAGTTTATATCAGGTTCTATATAAAAACGGAAAGGAAGTTCAGGCACATCGCTTTGAAATAGTTTTTGGCACTAAGAATGCGCAAACATCGGTTTATTGGCGAGACAACAATACCTACGAATTACCACTTTCTTATTATAACGCTATAAATAGCTGGGCAACAAGTCCGGGATTTCCAGCTGATAAACCTTATTTTGACCGAAAGGTTGTAAAAGATTGCTATGCCTGTCATAGTTCGAACATAAGCAGCAGAAGTGTAAATCAGAACCCTGAAGAGGTAAATTTTCTATCTGCAGAAGTTGAAGATGTAATTGATAAAAAAACAATTGTTTACGGAATTGATTGTGAACGTTGCCACGGACCTGCTAAAAAACATGCTGATTTTCATCTGAAAAATCCAAACATAAAAGTAGCCAACAGCATTGTAAGCTATAAAACATTAAACAGACAACAAAAGTTAGATGCTTGTGCGCTTTGTCATTCCGGAAATGACGGAATGAAAATAAAATCCCGTTTTGATTTTAAGCCCGGAGATAATTTATCTGAATTTTACAGAAGTACCAGAAATCCTAACGACACAACATTTGATGTACATGGAAATCAATTTCGCTTAATGTCACAAAGCAAATGTTTCATCAAAAGCGAAAAAATGGATTGCATTACCTGCCATAATCCACATGAAAATGCTTCTAAAAATTTAGCCTCCTATTCTAAAATTTGCGTGAGCTGTCATCAGGATTTAAAACACAATGCAACAACGCTAAAAACAATGTCAGGAAGTTTACTGGCTAATAATTGTGTAGAATGCCATATGCCTAAGAAGATGTCTAATGCTATTAAATTTCAAATTTCGAACAGCAAAGAAATGTCGAATTATATTTTAAGAACACACAAAATCGGGATTTATTCAGGCAATAAAAAATAGTTATTACCCGAATTTTTTAAGTTCAAAAGTGTCTCCGTCAAAAACTCCATAAGTAAAATAACCAATCCAGTCGCCCAGATTTACATATTTGGCATCTTGTCCTACTTCTATTATCATAGGTAAATGACGGTGTCCGAAAATAAAATAATTATAATGTTGGGTTTCGAGTTTGCGTTTGGCGTATAAAACCAGCCATTCGTTCTCCTCGCCTAAAAATTTTACATCTTCGGCACCAGAAATCAATTTGTTTTTAACTGATAAATATTGGGCTAAACTTACGCCAACATCGGGATGTAACCAACGGAAAAGCCATTTCGAAAACGGATTTGTAAATACCTTTTTCATCCGCTTATATCCTTTATCGCCGGGACCTTTTCCGTCACCGTGACCAATCAGGAATGTTTTTCCGTTAAAAGTAAATTCCTTATTATCATGATACACCAGAATATTCAATTCAGTTTGAAAGTAATCGTTCATCCATAAATCGTGATTTCCCACGAAAAAATAAATCGGGATTCCGCTATCACGAATTTCAGCCAATTTGCCCAGAACGCGTACAAAACCCTTTGGAACAACTGTTTTATATTCGAACCAAAAATCGAATAAATCACCTAATAAAAAAATAGCTTCCGCATCCTGTTTCACCTCATCCAGCCAGGCCACAAATTTTTGTTCACGCGGCAAACTCAACTCAGGCGTTGGAGCACCAAAATGCTGATCAGAAGCGAAATATACTTTCTTCATTGAAGTTATGAGTTAGGAATTACGAGTTATGAGTTAGGTTTCTTAACTTGGAATTTGGAATTTAAAAAAATTGGAATTTCTAAACATTATCACTTGCATACCATTCTGCAAACGATGATTCTGTTTCCTGAAGTTTAAGAGAGAAAAGAGAGATTTCTTTTGGCAAACGCGCAATGATTCTATCTGCAAAATCAACCACCATGTTTTCGCTTGTTGGCTGATAATCTACTAAAATTACATGATGACCACGATTTTTCAATTCATTAGCCAATTCGATATGCGGCGTAGTTTCGTTAAAAACCGTTGCATGATCAAACTGATCGACGATTTCTTCTTTTACAATTTTCTTTAAGTCCGAAAAATCAATTACCATTCCGAATTTTACATTCGATCGATCCGTGATTGGCGAACCAATAACCGTTACCGATAATTTATAACTGTGCCCGTGAACGTTTTTGCATTTTCCATCGTAACCGTACAAAGCATGCCCGGTTTCGAAACTAAATTGCTTTGTAATTCTGATATTACTCATCGATTTGAATTTTAGGTTGCAAATTTACAAATTAATAACCGTTTTCATCTCTTTTTTTAGCTCTGTTATACATCCAATACGCAATTCCTATTAAAACGACGAAAGGAATAAACGATCCGATGATAACTCCTATCTGATAACTGCCATCAGGAGCGGTTTTTATTTTCTCTGCAACATCTACGTGCTGAAATAATGAAATGATAAACATATTGATAATTTTAAGCTAAAAAATTCCAATATTTAAATCCCAAATTCCAATAGCGAACTCAATACTATTGGAATTTGGAATTTCCTATTTGGAATTCTATTTTTTAAATTGCGTTAAAGCCTTTCTCGAAAAATCAGATAAAACCAATTTCCCGGTAATCGAGGCACGTTCGATCAATAAAGATTCCCAATGCTCCGTTCCTTCCCAAATAATTCTTTTCATTTCTTGTAAAGCTTCAGGATTGTAAGAACTCAATTTTTGAGCAAAGTCTGCAACAGCAGTATCCAGATTTTCTGCATTATGAATCTCAGAAAACAATTTATTAGTTAATGCCCACTCTGCCGATTTCCATTCATGCGCTGCCAAAGTCATTTCGGCCATTGCAGCTTTTCCTATTTTGCGTGAAACGGCAGGCTCAATCACAAACGGACCAATACCAATAGCTAATTCTGATAATTTTACAGCACTTTCAGGAGTTGCCAAGACATAATCGCAAGCCGATATAATGCCGACACCACCGCCAACAGCTTTTCCCTGAACACGGCCAATAATAAGCTTAGAACAATTGCGCATAGCATTTAGCAAATGCGCAAAACCAGAGAAAAATTCTGTTCCCTGCTCCTCATTTTCTACTTGCAGAAGTTCATCAAACGAAGCACCGGAACAAAACACCCTGGATCCCTCGCTTTGCAAGATAATAACAGAAACAGTTTCGTTAAGGCTTAAAGAATTGATTTCGGCTGTTAATCGATCCAACAATTCTCTTGGAAAAGAATTACTCGCCGGATGGCCAAATTGTACTGTTGCAACTACATTATTGGAAATAGTTTGTAAAGAACCGTTTTGATTTTCTAAACTCATAAAAATAGATTTGATCGTAAAGTTACGGTTTTGAAAAATAATTTTGCCTGAACGCGATTTGAAATTTGTTTTTTGAAAATTAATTGACTTTATTTGCTATCGCTTTGGGGGATTAGTTCTTAAAGCTCACTAAAAAGGGGGATTAGCTCATTTGGCTAGAGTACTTGCCTGGCAGGCAAGGGGTGACCGGTTCGAATCCGGTATTCTCCACAAAAAACCGTATTACTTCATTGTGATACGGTTTTTTTATATTCAAAAAAGAAAAAGTCTTAATACAAACGAATTATCAAATGGAAGAAGATAAAAACGAAGGTAAAATCTTTGTACAGATAATTGAATCTACTTTTCTCTAAATAAAATTGATAATAGTTATTGGTCTTTTTTTTACATATCAAAAAAATCATAGTTTTCAGTTAAACTCCTTACTGAGTGGAGTATTGATAATGTATTTATGTTACTCATTTATTCCCATCTTTATTCTTTTAGGAATTTTTTATTACCTAAACAAGAACTTCCCATTACTGCTTTATCCTAAACTTTTCTTTTTTAGCTTGTGGGCTACGCTTTTTATTATATCCAATTCTGGTCAAAGAAATACAACAATCAAATTCCGGATATCATGGATGGTCTTTCAGAATTTATAACTATAAAATTAATCCAGATCATTTTTATTGTTCTCATTTCAAATTTCATAATTGTCCTGAAAAATTGGTATATCGCAAAAAAAAGAAGCTTTAGAAAACTAGAATAATTTCTTTTTTTATTTCTACTACATTCTTTTCGCGACAAAACTTGTTTCAATTAGGCCTGTTTTATAAAAGATAAAATTTAACTTCTTACGTTTCATCAAATTATCTTAATTTAACCTCTGTAACAATTCTTTAAACAATTCGTCGATATTTTACAATAAGTAGCATAAAATTTAGCATAAGAGAACATTTGCTTTATTTACAAAAGACACAACCAAAAACATAAACCAAAACAAACCGAATGAAAAATAAATTTTTACTCTCACTTTTATTTTTAACGACATTAGCATTTGCACAAAAAGCAACTTTTAAAATTAAATATTCTGAACAGTTAGCTGTTTTTGTTTTTCTACAAAATCTTTCTGAAAATTACCCTGAAAATGTTTTCAAAACTGAGTTCCAAAAATCCAAATACAACATAGAGAAATATAAAACGATCATTTCAAACTTTGACAAATTAAATATTTATTACAGTTATCGGTTTGACGAATATCCTTTTGGCTCTAAAAAGACTATGCAAACAGAAGATCTCGTACAAAAAAACCTTATTGAAACCAATAATCTAACAGATTTTAAAGTTCGTTCCATCGGTTTTATTCCTAGTAAAACATTGAATGAATTTGCCGAAGCCATGTTAGAATTTACGCCAATTTACAACGAACTAATCTACAACCCAAATAAAGAAAAATTCGAAAAGCAAGTCGGGGAAATAATAAAATATTCGAACGATCATACTATCGAAAATTATTTTCAAGTGGGGTTATTATTCTATAATTCAGGTTGGGACAATTCAATTCCTTTCGAAATAGCTTTTTATCCACTGCCAAATTCTCAAGGATTTACAGCTCAAGCATTTTGCAACAATTTTATAAGCGCCGTACAAACAGACTTAAAATCGCATAAAGATTTATTTAGTGTCATGCTTCACGAAACCTATCATATTATTTACGACGAACAATCGCTTGAAGTAAAAACAGAAATTGATCGCTATTTTAAAGAAAGCAAATCAAAATGCAGTAATTATGCCTATCAACTCATGAATGAAGCTTTGGCAACCGCATTAGGAAATGGCTATGTTTACGAAAAATTAGATGGACAAATTGACTCTGGAGATTGGTATAATAAAAAATATATTAACCTGATGGCAAAACAAATCTATCCATTGGTTACAGAATATATTGATCAAAAGAAACAAATGGATAAAAATTTCATTGACCACTACATCAATCTTTATGAAACCAACTTCCCAAACTGGATAAATGAACTTGATAATATAATGAGTTATCGTTATGTTCTTACTGAAAATATCGAAGACATAAACGCCATAAGAAAATTGTACCGTTATCGTTCCAGAACCGAAGGAGAATATGAAATTACAGAAAATAGTATTGAAAAAATGAAAAAAACATCGCTCACAAAAGTGGTTATTATTTCAAAAAATAGTACCGAAAAGATAAAATTGTTAAAACGTGAATTTCCAGAATTAAAAAACTGGAAAGTTAACGCCAACAAGGAATTTACAAACATGATTTTATTAAATGATAAAAGTCAATTGATTGTACTCAACCAAAAAACATCGACAATTGAAACGCTTTTTAAATCCATAAAATAAAGATTAATAAGCCCAACCGTTAAACAAAATTCTAAAATAAAGAAATCAAGAACCAGCTATCAATTGGTTATTGAAACATTTTAGAAAATCAATACTTTTTTGTTCCCTTATCTCTTTACTATTTTTGTAAATTGTCGTAAACTATTACAATCAAAACCTTTACAGTCTCTTTTATAGATTTCATCTTCATTTATTTGTTTAAAATAAATAAGACATGAAAAAACTAATTTTATTATTTGCTTTAATCTTTATTACTTCTTGTTCTAAAGATGACACAATTCATGAAGAAGACCAGTTCAACGATATTACTTACATATATTTCGATCCTCCAACTTGGTTATTGGGAACATGGACTAACATTCAGGGTGACAAAATAACATTCACATCAAATAATGTAATTTTTAACGAATACGGAAATCCTATTTATTCTGCCAACGAAGAGATCGCTTATTACGAAGAGCATTTTGGAAATCCAAATATTCAGGAAACTGCCTACGCTAATTACTACAGTTTAAAATACAATTACAATATCGATTACCGAATGAAATTTACTATTATTCAAATATCTCAAAGACAAATCGATGTTTCAGGTTTCTTTACGGGAACATTTACAAAACTTTAATTATTTCAATAATTAAAACTTAAAAACCCTTGCAGGACACATTCTACAAGGTTTTTTAGATTTTATTGAGATCACTATTTGTTACTTTTCATTTGCCGCATCATCAAAATTTGGTTCATCTTCTTCAGGTTTCTTAAAATCATTATTCAACAAGTCTGTTAGTTTCTTTTTCTCTTTCTGGTTCTTTTTTGTAGTAAACACAATTAAAACAATTACAACTGCAACTACAATTCCTATTATTACCCAATTGATTTCCATGACTTTTTTTTTTATTAAAGTTAAGATTTTAAACTTATAAAATATTACCAAAAGGTTAAGCCGTAGCGTTATAAAAATCAGGAGCGAAAATTTTGTTTTCAAAACACCAATTGTCCCGCTGTACACTATATCTTTTTATCCTTAAAAAAGCGAATAAAAAGGATGCCGTTTCCATCGGGGCTCAGATTAGAAGTTTTGTTTTTTGTCAGAAATCTTTTTTATATTTAAATTTTATAAAAGGATCTTTGTTTTGAGCCTTTTCAAATTTCCAATCAAACAATAAAATACCAAACATGCTCCAAATAAACAAAATGCTTAAAAATCTAAAAAAACCTTTATCAATTGGACTAATATTCTTCATAAGTACCTTTTTAGAGATTTACTGGGCTGTTGGCGAATTTTCCGGACGAATGTCAAGTGGCAATCCCGATGCTTCATTTTTTGATGACGCTTATCTGATGTCGCTATTTACAACGATCTTCCTGACAATTTTATTTCTTTTTCTTTCCCTTATTAAAAACATATATTTTAAAGTCACAATTCAATTCATATTCTTAATTTCAGTTTGGTTTTTCTGGAATTATACCGTTTTTGTCGATCGCGAATCTTCTTGGAGTACTTATCGTTTCAACGAAGAACTTCATTACACCCTTTCGGTTTCAATTTTGCCTATTATGGTTTTATCAATTCCCACAATATTTGGTTTAAATTATATCTTAAAAAGTCATGAACCAAAATAAAAAATCTACGATAGCTTTAAGAGTTTATCTCATTCTTACTTTGCTTCTGGCAACAGATTGCCTGTTGTATTATTATAAACTCATTAGCTTACGAGGCTACTACAGCGATGTGGTTCTGTATTGGCTGTGGTTTTTGACCAACTTTGTGGTGATTGTGATATTTTGGAAAAAAATTATGGCAAAATTACTTTTGGGCGGAATTATATTAGCCATCATACTCAGTATTTTACCGCTAATGATGCCTTTTTACGCATGGATCCTTTCGACCACATCATTAGGATTAAGGATAGATAAAAATCTAAATGAAAATTACAGGGCACAAATTGTAAGTTATAGTGCAATGGCGCCCCCATGGCTTGAAGTAATAGAAAAACATGGTCTTTTTGAAAAAAGAATATTAAAAAGCACCGATTATCAACTTATGAACGATGATCTAAATATAAAAATCAGAACAGCAAAAGATATCATCTTTAATCACGAAACCGACAGCACACTTACCCTTACCTTATTTTATGGAGGACCAAACAAAACCATTACCTTCAATAAAAATACAGGCGAAGTCTCATCAATAAAAAACAATTGAATTGAACAAAAACAAAACAATATGACACTATTACTCCGTTGGTTATTACTGCCCATACTAGCACTAATTGCATTACTATTCTGGAAAGGCAGTCCACTGCTTATAAAATCGTCATTATTAATTATTCCGTTGGTTCTCATTGTTAGCTGGTTTGCGCATGAAGGAGCCTTTAGCGGAAGCGGCGGATTAGCAAAAATGTATGGTCTATTGACCTTAATAGCCTTTTTATTATGCTATGAAATTGGGTTATTATTACATCGTTTTTATCTCGCAAAAAAAAGCATCGATACCATACAAGACGATGTATTGCTAATTATCGGACTGGTTCTCTTAATACTCTCATTCGTATTTTTTCTAATTGTAATTTCAAAATAGAAGATTTGCACTTTTTCTATCCTATAAAATCAACTTTAAACCCAATCACATTTTATGAATCTTAAAATACCTGCAATTCTAAGTGCTTCATTTCTTTTCCTCTTGTCCTGCAACGATAAGAAAGAAACTAAAAACAACACGCCACAATCAGACCAAACCGCAGCAGCCCAAAATGATACTGTAGAAACTGAACAAGCACCAAGAAAAGAAAGCATCAATTTATTTACCCTTACTTACAGAGACAGCACCGATGTAGCTTTTGTTTCCCTTTCAGATATTTATCCTCTCGACGATACCGCTTCAGACACTTTTGCCTTGCCCAATATTGAAAAAATGGAAAAAAAGGCCGCAAAGTATTTCACCCTAGATAAAAAATACAGAAATCGTTTTTTATCTAAAACCAATATTTCCGAAACCGATTCTTTGTTTGTCTATGATTATGCCAAAAACAAATTGGCTTCATTTGCCATAAAAAATCTTAAAGCCGCTGCATGGCTAAACGGTTATTCATCCGAAGAGGACTGGCCTTATCCCAAATATTATTATATGATTGGGTTTGAAATCAGTAAACAAAATTTAAAAGGTTTTAGCGATTATTATTCTGATGTGATCGTTTATGCAGGCAAAGAAAATCCGTTTGCAAACGAACCATTAAAACCAATTGTCTGGAAAAAAATCCCTGGTAAAGAATATCCATCTAAACCTATGAAAAAAGAAGATCGTGAGATCTTAAAAAGCACCGTTGCTGGCAATACGTATTTATATAAGACAGATACTTATCAATATTTTTTACAAGACTACCTCGATAGTGATAAAATAATTTATGCCAGACGCCTTTTAGTAACCGATTCAAAAACCAAAGAAATCATAATCGAGAAGCTCTACAGCCAAAGCGAAGGCACCTCTCCCGCTCCACTCAACGGCGAAAACGGAGACGACTCATATGATCAATATACAGGTAAACTCTTTAAAAACAAAGCACCAGTTGTATTTGGCTTTCAATATGAATCTTTCGGATGTCCTGCCATTTCGCTTATCGACAAATCAAACGAAGACATTTATATTCAATGCGATAACCGTCATTAAATTGATAATTTAAAAAATCAGGAGCAGAAGATACGTTTTAAAAAAGACCAATTGTCCCGCTCTCGGATATATCTTTTTATCCGCAAAAAAGCGGATAAAAAGGATACCGCCTCCATCGGGGCTCTAGATTAGGAGTTTTAGTTTTTATCAGAACTTTTCTTTAGTTTTATTACCCAATAATTTTATTTAAAAACATTTCTATGAAAATTTCTTTCTGGCTTTATTGTTCAAACCCAGAAGTCTCATTTGATTTTTATCAAAAAGTTTTTAATCTCAACAACAAAAACTTTACCAACAAAGCAAAAACTTTCTTTGTACCAATCGATGATCATTCCGAATTAAAAATAAGTACTTTGCAAAAACCTGCCAACGAAGGAAATATCGAAATAAACGAAGCAGATATAAATGACATTTATAATCGCCTTATAAAAAACCAGCTACCGCAAAGCGATGAATCAGACGTCGAAAAATTACCGCACGGTACATTTTCAGGCCCTTGGGATTATCCTGGCGGAAAAGCGCTCTTTCTAAAAGATCCCGACAATCATTTTATTGTTTTTATGGAGTGGTGATTTAATAATCCCGATAGAGGAGATTTGTAACCCGATCGAGTAAAGCAAATTGAAAATTCTAGTAAATTTATCAATATAAAAAAATCAGAATGAAATTTTTCAAAAAGAAGAAAATAAAAGAAGAAGAAGAAGAAGAAAATAATTTTAATGATTTTCCGCCAATTGGAGGACTTATGGTCTCAAAAATGGTTGTCGATAAAAACATTAAACCTGGATTTTTATATCGTGAAAAAAGGACACGACCCGAAGATAGCGGCTGGAGGATTTTAACAGGATTTGAATCCCCCGAATACAATGATGATCCTGAAAACATTGGCATTTACAATCCTTCAACCATTCTAAAAATAGATCCTTCACTTAAGGATATTTTATTAAAAGGAGTTGGTTCTGTTTACGAAAGAGAAAAAGATGATTCTGAATGGTACAAAGTTACTGATTTTGAGCTGGAAGATGATTATATGACCACTCATAGACTTACTGAAGATTGGACAATTGAGATTAATAATCTCTTTGAAAGAACAATTGAAGAAGACGGGACCTTATATTATACTACAGAAGACAAATCTATTAGATTAATCATATGGAATTCAGAGAAAAACAAAGAAGATCTTTATGAAGAACAGAAACAAAATCTTGAAAATCGAGATCAGACAAAATCTAAAACATTAGACAAATTTGAGTTTTCTGATAATAAAGTTTCAAGAATAGGTTATCTAATAGAAGAAAATAATGAACGAAAAACATATTTTGTCCTTTTTGGCTTCTCTATAATTGACAAAGAAGTAATTCAAGCAGTATTCTACTTTGATGATAAAACAGATTTTGACTGGGCATTAAATACTTGGAAAAACATTAAGCTGAAAGAATGATACTATGTAATACCGAAAAATCCGATAGCGCTAATTTTCAATCTGTACCCGCAAAGAGAATAACTAACGAGCCAAAACCGTAGGCTTTTTAGACTTAACATAAATTAAATCCGGTTCATTATCCCAGGAAATTACCAGACTGTCTTTTGTTCCTTTTTTAATAATTCCTATATATAATCCATCAGGAGAATAAACAAAAATGGTGTCATTGTTATAACTACAATCAGAAACTTCGCCATTACTATCATTTATAAAATAATCAGAATTGATTTCTATTTTATTAAAATCACCCTTCTGGCGAGATTCCCACTTGCCATAACAATCGGAATTTTTTAAAGGTTCTCTTTTCTTTCCAAAAGTCAAACTAAACACTTCTCCTCTGGAGAACTCGTTTAATTCTTTGTTCTCAATTTTACTAAAAAATGCTTTTTTATCATAGATTTTTAGTGCTTTCGAATTACTATCTAAAATTGAAATTTTAAAATCTTCAGGAAAACCTATTAATGTATCGGCAACATTCAAAGGCAATGTCAAATATCGTTCAGCTCCTTTATTCAACACAATCGAGCGTCTCACACTATGCTTTTGTCTTAACAGCCATTCATCATTTACTTCCTTTACAATACTTATAGAATCAGATGGTTTAAAAACTAATCTATGCTCTTTTTCATCCTGACTAATAAATCTTTTGTAATTATCTATAAGAATTTTAATCTGTTGATTTTTATACGTCGCAATTTCATTTTCAGAAAATTTAAAATTTATTAAAACCGTTATCTTTTGATCAGATCGATTGTTCAAATACAGATGTGAAAAACCATCGTCAAAGGTTTCCGGCTCCTGTGGCTTAGAAGTTGCTACAAAAGAGAAACAAGAAAGAAGAAAAATCAATTTTAGAAAAACGGGCTGAACTTTATATAGGACAGATTCTTGCTTTAATAACCAAAACGAAACCAGAATACTTACCAGGGCAATATTATCTGAAAAATCTACAACGCGATATAAACCAAAAAAGTCAATAAAAGCTTCTGAAAAAGGGCTTTTCCAAAAAACAAAAAATAAAGCAACAGCAATATGAATTTCTTTGATTCTTTTTGGAAAAAGCACACTCCAAAAAAACGGAAAAGCAAGAAGTCCCGCAAAATCAGATAATTTTCCCGTGAGATAATTATGAAAGACGGTTTTTAATATGAAGTCATTTAAAAGAAGAATCAATAACGAAACAAGAAAACCAGGATGCGCTAATCTATTTATTTTTTTTATCATATTTGATTTGACATTATTGATTAACTCCAAGTAACTTATATCCCTTATTCGAAAAGATTTAAGATCAAAAAACCTTTGCGTCTTAGTGCCTTGGTGGCAAATACTAATTCAACAAATACCCAAATCGTATCGATCCATAAAAATAACCTGAATTGGTATTTGTTTCCGGATCTCTTAATTCTCGTCCTCTATAAATAAATGAATACGACATATTGAAGTTATTGTGACGGTATTTTAAACCAAACTCTGCATTAAAACGCAGTGGTTCGAGCTCAAAAGTTAAAGGGCTTGTAGTACTAAACATGCTTCCTTCGATCGTAGCGTCATAAAACTGATAGTTGACACTAGGCATCGCGTAAAAGTAAAATTCTCTGATATTGTATTGCGGCTGCAAACTTACCGAAGCATCATGCAAATTCGAATCGTAAATTGGGAGTAGCTTTTTGAAACCAATTCGGGTTAAAAATCCTGTAGAAACTCCTGTAAAAATAGTTCCCAGATTAGCTTCTGACTGAAAATGAAGATCTATAAAATCATTGTGTTTTGATGGAAACATTTTTTTCGAATACATCACATGCACCTGAACGGCAAAAGCATTATGCAACTGATTTTCCCAGCCAAAAACTTCTTTATATCCAATAATATGATGAAAACTTTCCTGAGTTTCTTTCCCTAAAGCATTCGGCCCCATAAAACCCAACTGGAAATCGGTTTTCAAGACTGATTCGCTTTGGTAAAAAAAGCTTCGGCCCGCTTCGGCAAAAAGATATCCTGTAAACGGACGATCATTTATGGTAACCGCTTCGGCGTTGATAAATCTCGGATTATAGATATATTGCCCAATACGAAATTCGGTAATTTTCTTGTTGATTTTAGTGTTTTCATTTTTCGATAAAAAGCGATAAAAAAGCTCTAAACCATTGGTATAATACATATCATTTTTAGACGACGTATATAAATCGTTGTCGGTAATAAAACCAATCTCTGTTGTTTTTGCCTGACCAAAAGCCAAAGCCGATGTCAATACTAAGAGCGCAATAAATGATTTTTTATTTCGCATGATAATTTATTTTTCCAACGGCGCGCATTTCACGAACAATTCTCTCTTTCCTTCTGTTAATATAACTAGAAGATCCTGTTGCCTTAAACTTTCTTGGGTTGGGCAATATGGCAGCAATTCCCGCTGCCTGAATTGGCGTTAAGCTAGATGCATCCCGACGATACCAATGTTCTGTAGCAGCATAAGCTCCGTACACTCCATCGCCCATTTCGATGCTATTCAGATATACTTCCATAATACGTTCTTTACCCCAAATTACTTCGATTAAAACTGTGAAATAGGCTTCTAATCCTTTACGGAAATAACTTTTTCCCTGCCATAAAAAGACATTCTTAGCAGTTTGTTGCGAGATGGTACTTCCACCACGGATTCGGCGTCCGCGTTCGTTGCTTTTATAGGCTTTTTGAAGCGCTTTAAAATCGAAACCATTATGCTTCAAGAAAGTTCCGTCTTCGCTTGCAATCACAGCTTTTTGCAAATTCATTGAGATTTTCTCAATTGGTTCCCAATCGTGATCAAAATAAACTTCTTTACCATCTAATTTATTTTCGATGGCACGAATGAGCATCAAAGGTGTAAATGGTACCGGAATATATTTAAAGAATATGACTGATGCGATCGAGATCCCGAAGAACCATAGACATAATTTAATAAAAAACCATTTTACTTTTTCACCAAAAGAGCGATTGCCTTTTTTTGATGCTGTTTTAGGTTTTGGTTTCGGTTTGTTTGCGGTTGTTGTTTTTGGTATCGGTTTTTTGGTTACTCCCATTATATTAAATCTGCTAATTCTGTTCCTATTAAACTTCCAATTGCTACTCCCATTCCGCCTAAACGCACTCCACAAAACACGTTTTCAGACAATTGGGTAACAACAGGATTTTTACTGTTTCCCATTCCCATGATCCCACTCCAACGATGGGCAATTTGGCAATCCTGATTTGGTAAAATTACATTTTTAAGTAAATCTTCCAATTTATTTTGCACAATTTTCGTCTGCCCAAATTCGGTTGTATTTTCAGCATCAAAATCTAAGTTTCGGCCTCCACCAAGTAAAATCCTGTCGCCTATATTTCTGAAATAATAATAACCGCGATCCAGGTGAAAAGTGCCTTTTATATCTAAATTCTGAATAGGTTCTGTAATTAAAACCTGCGCTCTTGCCGGTTGCACAGCACCTTTTGTTATTGCGTTGGCAAAACCGTTTGTTGCAAAAAGTATTTTTTGAGATTTAAAACTAAAATCATTCAACACAATCTCGACCTGATTTCCTAAATCGGCGTATGCCGTTACGGTTTGTTGGTTCAGTATTAAAATATTTTCAGAAACGGCTTGTCTCATCAATTCCTGCATCATATTTCCGGTATCGATCTGCGCTTCAAACGGATTAAAAATTAAATATTCCTGAATATTATCAAACCCAAATCGATCCACTTCTTTAGAAAAAACATCGGCTTTAAAAAGTGATTTTAAAATTTCATTGATAAAAGGCAATCTCGAAATGCATTGACTAAATCCGATTTCGTCTTCTTTCAGGAATAATTCATATCCGCCGTGAGGTTTAAAATCAATTGCAACATCTCCTAACCTTTTTCGAAGCAATTGCAAACCTTTCCAACGTTTCTCTATCAAATTTATTACCTCTTCTTCTGAATGTGTTTTGAGATCTTCCAAAATTTCAGAAAGACTTCCGAAACAGGCAAAACCAGCATTTTTGGTACTCGCGCCTTGAGGCATCATTCCTTTTTCTAACACCAGAATTTTCGCCGCAGAGAATCTTTCGCGCAAGCGTAATGCAGCATGTAATCCTACAATACCGCTGCCTACAATAGTATAATCAACATTTGTGAACCAATTTTTAAGTTCCCAATAACTTAATTCCATTTTGCCTTAAATTAAATTCCAATCTTTTAAATTCCAAATTCCAATTTAAGAAATAAATTTAAAACTTTATTTTCAATCGCCACGAATTCACGAATTTTCATTTTCAAAGATTATCAAAAAAAATCATGAATCCGTGGAGGAAAAATTTTTGGATTTTTAATTTTTTTTTGGATTTGGAATTTAACTCTTTGGATTTATCATTGTACTGATTGGAATTTGGAAATTATTTTTTTGGGATTTATTTTAACTAATTGGTATTTAAATGTTGTATTTTTAGCCTCACGAATATTAGAATTTTATTATGAAAAAAGTATTATTTACAACCTTAATAATGATGAGTTTAAACGCTATCGGGCAGAATGTGATGTCTCCGGAATTGTTATGGAAATTAGGAAGAGTAAGTGCTCTTGGACTTTCGAAAGATGCGAAGAATGTTGTTTTTAAGGTTTCGACTCCTTCGATCGAGGAAAACAAATCGTCTTCTAAGTTTTACATTATCCCTGTAAATGGAGGAAATGCAACTGAAATTAAAGACACAAAAGAAATCCTGGCGGACAAAAATGTTTCGCCTGACGGAAAGTTTTTAGTGTACAATGAAGAAGTAAAAATTGACAAGGTTTTAGGTAAAGATTTTTATCCAAAACTGGACAAATCTGATGCTCAAATTTACGATGGTTTAGATTATCGTCACTGGGACACCTGGAATGAGGGTAAATTCAACCACGTTTTTTATAAAGAAAACAAAGACGGCGCAAAAGGAATTGACATTTTGAAAGGAGAAAATTTTGATTCTCCGCAAAAACCTTTTGGTGGCGACGAAGATTATATCTGGTCTCCTGACGGAAAAAGCATTTTGTATGTATGCAAGAAAAAAGCAGGAACACAATATGCGATTTCTACCAATACAGATATTTATGAGTACAATTTAGAAACTCAAAAAACGACAAACAGAACCGAAGAAAACTTAGGTTACGATACGGCACCTCAATTTTCTCCAACAGGAAATTTAACCTGGCTGCAAATGAAACGTGACGGTTATGAAGCGGATAAAAACGATATTATTGTTGATTTTAAAGGAATCAAAACCAACTTAACAGCAAACTGGGACGGAACTGTAGATAATTTTATCTGGAGTAAAGATGGTAAAAACGTATTTTTTGTAGCTGCTGTTGATGGTACAAAACAATTATTTACAGTAAACTTTCCGGGATTAACCAGAATTGCGATTCAGGTTCGCCAATTAACCAAAGGAGATTTTGACGTAAATGATTTGGTAGGTTTTGCCGGCGATGACATTATCGTAACAAGAAATGACATGAATCACGCTCCGGAAATTTATTCTTTTAACTTAAAGAAAAATAGCTGGAAACAATTGACGAATGTAAATACTGAAACTTACAAAACATTAGCATTAAGCAAAACAGAGAAACGTTACGTTACAACTACTGATGGTAAAAAAATGTTGGTTTGGGTAATTTTACCTCCAAATTTTGATGCCACTAAAAAATATCCAACTTTATTATTCTGTCAGGGTGGGCCACAAAGTCCGTTGACACAATCGTATTCTTTCCGTTGGAATTTCCAGTTAATGGCTGCTAAAGGTTATGTAGTGGTAGCACCAAACCGTCGTGGAATGCCAGGACATGGTGTTGAATGGAACGAACAAATTAGTAAAGACTGGGGCGGACAAGTTATGGACGATTACCTTTCCGCAATTGATGATGTATCTAAAGAAAACTACGTAGACAAATCTCGTTTGGGTTGTGTGGGTGCAAGTTATGGTGGATATTCTGTATTTTATTTGGCTGGAATTCATAAAAACCGTTTCAAAACGTTTATCGCTCATGATGGCGTTTTCAATACAGTAAGTATGCTAGGAACCACCGAAGAGGTTTTCTTTAACAACTGGGATTTTGGTGGCCCTTACTGGGAAAAAGACAATGCTGTAGCTCAAAAAGCATATACTACTTTTAACCCTGCAACTTTGGTACAAAACTGGAATAAACCTATTTTAATTTTCCAGGGAGGAAAAGATTATCGTGTACCAATTGGGCAAGGACAAGAAGCTTTTCAGGCTGCTCAGTTAAGAGGAATTAAATCTAGATTTGTGTATTTCCCTGATGAAAATCACTGGGTTTTACATCCGCAAAACGCTCAGGTTTGGCAAGGTGAATTCTTTAAATGGTTAGACGAGACACTTTAGTCAAATAATTTAAACATAAAAATAGCCGTAGATTTTATAAAATCTACGGCTATTTTCTTTTTTAGACCTTTTAATTATGTAAAAGATTAGCATTAATTTGTATTTCTAAAACAGAAATTTTGAATAAATTGCAGCAATTTCCCGTTATAAATCTTCCCAATCCCCACAATAGCAATCTATGGAGAGCAAAAAAAGTTATACAGCACTCAAAGTTTTATTCAGTTATGTTGCATTACTGGCTTTGGTTGTTACTGTTGGATGGTTTTTATATTCTGAAAATGTAGTATATAACAAACTTGAAAGTAAAATTGCTTTCGAAAAAACCAAGATTCTTAGGGTCAGTAAATTATTTTCGAATGTGTATAAAACAGAAAGTTTAGCCAGGAAAACAATTCAAAATAACTCTGAAGAAGATTTTAAAAATTACATTATTGAAACCGATTCTTTAAAATCTAGAATCGATACTTTAAAACAAATCGTTACTACACAATATCAAAAAACATTATTGGATAGCGTTACTTATTTGTTATCTGAAAAAACAAAAAATATCCAGCAATTAAAAACGATAAAAAACAAAGCCGAAGATGAAGTGTCGGTTAATACGGCTATTGACGAAATTACCAAAATGGAGTTCAAACTTCGAAAGCTGGAACTTCAGGATTTCAATAAAAACCCAAATCAGTTGGGCAGTTATCAGCGAAATGTACTTCAAAAATATGTTGATTATCTCAATCAGAATATTCCGGATGACAGCACCAATACGTTAAGCAAACAAGCATCGGATTCTATTTTGGCCAATTCGAAAAAATTGTTGAGCAATGTAAAAATCAAGGCCGAAAAGAAAAAAGAATCGCTGAATTTTGAAGAGAATAAATTACTAAAAAACGAAATCGCCATTTCGGACCAGCTTCGTAAAGTACTTCGAATTATCGAAAGAGAAATTATCATCAACTCGATAAAAAATAATTCGCTAAAAGAAAAGTCCCTTAAAAAAGTCAACGAAATTGTCACCGTATCCGCTATTGTTGGTTTGGTCCTAACGTTGTTTTTCTCGATCCTGATTGTCAGTGATTATTCGAAATCGCAGGTTTATAAAAAACAACTCGAAATTGCGAATTTCAAAACCAAAAATTTGCTTAAAAGCCGCGAACAATTAATTTCTACGGTAAGCCATGATCTTAAAACACCTTTGAGTACCATTGTGGGGTATTCTGAACTTTTGGGCAATTCGGATGTCAATACAAAGCAGTCGTATTTCATTAGAAACATCAAAAATTCATCAGAATATATTACGCAATTGGTTCAGGATTTACTGGACTTTTCTAAGATTGAAGCCGGAAAAATTACGATCGAAAAAGTTCCGTTTTTATTACCTGATATTATTGACGAAGTTGCCAAAAGTATTCAGACCGTTTACAAACACAAAAACATTGATCTTATTATTAATGTAGATGAGAAACTGAATACGAGAATTGTTGGAGATCCGTTTCGATTGAAACAAATTCTGAGTAACATTATCGGGAATGCGTATAAATTTACCGAAGAAGGATTTATAAAAATTAGTGGCTATATATCGGAGAATGATAAGTTTTTTACCATTAGAATTGAAGATACCGGAATAGGAATCGAAAAAGGAAATCAGAAATTAGTTTTTGAAGAATTTGCTCAGGCGAATGAAAATATTGAAAAAGAATATGGCGGAACCGGTTTGGGATTGTCTATTTGCCAAAAAATAATTTCGATTTTAGGCGGCGATTTAAAACTGGAAAGTACATTTGGCAAAGGAAGTACTTTTGTAGTTGAACTTCCCTTGCAGTTTGATAATAATGTGAATTCAGTTCCTGAAGTCAAAAAAACTGTAGTTCGAAATACTAAGAAACAAACTTTTATTGTTCTGGACGACGATATCAATCTTTTGAATTTGACAAGCGGGGTTTTAAGGCAGGAACAACATCACGTGCTGTCTTTTAATAGCGCTTTGAAAGCTTTAGAAGCGATTCAGAACACCAATTTCGATTTTATAATTACAGACATACAAATGCCGGAAATGGATGGTTTTGCGTTTTTGAAAAAATTAAAAAGCTCAGGATATTCCACTTATAAAAACCAGCCCGTAATTGCACTTACAGGAAGAACTGATCTTGATGCGGCTGTTTATAACGAAGCTGGTTTTACAACTGTAATACAAAAACCTTATTCGCCTAAAATATTACTGGAGACCATAAATCTTATTTTAGAAAATGATACTTTGCCCAATGTTGACATTAATGAGCAAGAAGAAAAAACCAGTACTAAATTGTATTCTCTGGAAACACTTAAAGAGTTTTTAGGCAATGATGCTGCAGCATTAAAAGAAGTTTTAAAATCGTTTATCGAAAGCAGCTCTGAAAACCTGAATTTATTAGAGAATGCAATGATCGACAAAAATACAGCCGAAATTAATTCAATCGCACACAGAATTGCGCCAATGTTCAAGCAAATTCAGGCGCGAGAAATTGGAGCAATTTTAAAAATCTTAGAAAACAGGGATCTTGAAACTTCTGATTTAAACGATATTTTTAAAGTTTTGAAAGCAAAAACAGATGTACTTTTTAAAGCTTTACATACAGAAATAGCTTAATCTATATTGTAATGCTTTAATTTATTATAAAGTGTTTTTCTGGTAATCTTAAGCAATTTTGCCGCTTCGGATTTATTATTTTGTGCTTTTGATAAAGCGTGAATAATAGCTTCTTTTTCGTTTTCTGACAAAGAGAAATCACCATTATTCGTTTGCTGTTTTTGAATCTGAAAAAATTCAACCGGCAACACATCGCTTTTTATAAAATCGCCCTGGGTTAAAAGCGTAGCACGTTTGACACAATTTTGAAGTTCACGCAAATTTCCCGGCCAGTTATAATTTTGAAAAATAGTAACTACTTCCGGCGAAAATCCGATGATGTCTTTATTCAATTGTTGATTGGCTTTTTCTAAGAAATAATCAGCGAAAACCATTAAATCTTCGTCTCTGTCTTTTAATGATGGAGACTGAATCGAGAATTCATTTATTCTATGGTATAAATCTTCTCTAAAATCACCATTCTTTACCGCTTCCCGTAAATCTTCGTTCGTAGCCGTAATAATTCTAATATCAACATTAATTTCTTTATTACTCCCAACAGGTTTGATTTTTCGTTCCTGAAGCGCTCTTAACAGCTGTATTTGATTTTCGTATGAAAGGTTCCCTATTTCATCTAAAAAAAGAGTTCCACCATTAGCAGCCTCAAAATAGCCCATTTTGTCGCTAATAGCTCCGGTAAACGATCCTTTTAAATGTCCGAAGAATTCACTTGCCGCTAATTCTTTTGGAATAGCACCGCAATCAACCGCGATGAAATTATTATTTTTTCTTAAACTTTGCTGATGAATACTTTTAGCAATGATTTCTTTTCCGGTTCCGCTTTCTCCAATTATCAAAACTGACATATCTGTTGGACTAACCAAATGAATGTGATCTAATAATTTTTTGGATGCAACCGAAATTCCTTTTACAAACTCGTTTTCAGTATTTGGAGCTGGCTTTTTAGTCGATTTTTTTTCCTTTACAGGAATTTCTTCTTCTGTTGCTGAAGATTTCAAAGCATTGGTAATAACCAATAAAACCTCATCAGGATTAAAAGGTTTCGAAATGTAATCTGCAGCACCATTTTTTATGGCTTTTACCGCAGTATTTACATCTGAGTATCCTGTCATAAGAATTACAGGTATTTCAGGATGCGCCGTTTTAAACTCAGACATCAGTCCAATACCGTCAGAATCAGGCAAGCGAAGATCTGTCAAAATTAAATCGAATGATTCTTTTTTGATTGCTAATCTTGCTTCCGCTGCAGAGAAAGCAATGGTTACTTCGTATGCTTTTTTTACCAGAAACTTTTCTAATAATTTGCAAAACGAAATATCATCTTCTATGAGTAATATCTTTGGCATTTGTTTTTAGGGACTTTTTTGCTAAAATAAGACTATTAAAATTGTCTTTTCACAAAATTATGCAAAAAAAAAAGAGATTGCGTATCGCAATCTCTTTTTCACCAAAAACATAAATCTAAATTCACCTAATTTATATCTTTAACCAGTTGCCATTGACATCTGAAAAAACAGTAGCCTTTTGGTCACCAACCGATATTTCGAGTTTATACTCTTTTTTTTCATTTACAAATGCCTTGTCCAGTTTTGCTCCCGGATAAGCAGTTTGCAATGCCGTTTTTACAGCAGCAGGTACAGCATCTGCACTTACTTCTGTGTATTCTGCCTGAGCAGAAACAACCGACTTAGTTTGTAGCGGAGTTGTCTCATTACTTGCGTAAATAGACAAACTTCCTAAAACTATTACTGCTGATAAGATTAACGTTTTCATGTTGCTCTCTTTAATTATTTTTTAATGATGTTTCCTGAAGCATCTGTAAATACAGTATACTTTTTGTCACCACTTGAAATTTCCAACTTGTACTCGTTCTTTTCGTTTTTATACGCTTTTTCAAGTTTTGTATTCGGAAAAGATTTTTCTACAGTTGATTTTACAGCTGCCGGAACAGCATCTGC
The DNA here is from genome assembly GCF_015350725.1 of Flavobacterium sp. CSZ. Classification (NCBI taxonomy): domain Bacteria; kingdom Pseudomonadati; phylum Bacteroidota; class Flavobacteriia; order Flavobacteriales; family Flavobacteriaceae; genus Flavobacterium; species Flavobacterium sp. CSZ. Next base: position 9,475 of record NZ_JADKPQ010000015.1, on the reverse strand, counting down.
ACCAATTTCAGTAAATTCATCCTGAACTGTCACTGACTGAGTCATTGAAGTTTTTACTACAGGATTAGCTGCCTGAATTGACAAACTTCCTAAAATGATTGCTGCTGATAAGATTAACTTTTTCATAATAATAGTTTTTATGGGTTACTTAATTATTTTTTAAGAATTTTACCAGTAGCATCTGTATAAACAGTAGACTTTTCACCCCTTACAGTGATTTCTATTTTATACTCTTTTTTGTCGTTTACATAAGCTTTATCTAGTTTTACACCTGGATATGCTTCGTCTAACGCCGTTTTAATAGCTGCCGGTACGGCATCAACTTCTTTATATTCGTCCTGAATGTTTACTGATTGAACCATTGAACTTGTCACGGCTACATTCCCTGCTTGCATTGACAACCCTCCTAACAGGATAGCTGCCGATAATATTAACTTTTTCATAGTGATAGTTTTATAGTTCGTTTCTAATTATTTTTTAATCCAAGATCCATCTGCATTAGCAAAAAGTGAACCTACTTTGTCACCTACTGTAACGTCTAGTTTATACTCTGATTTAGCATTTTTGTATGCTTTAGAAAGTACTGCATCCGGATACGCTTTTTTAAGAGCATCTGTAATTGCAACTGGCACTTCTTCTAATTTAATTTCAGTGTATTCGTCTTGAATTGAAATTGTTTTTACGATTGTATTTGTTATTGGAGAAGTTGATGCAAATGATGTTAAACCTCCCAAAACGATTGCGGCTGATAAAAATAGATTTTTCATAATAGTTATATTTTAATATTGTTAATTTTATTTTAGTATTGCTAATTTGAATCTGCATGACATGAGCATCTAAAATTTAATTTGATTATTTTTTAATCCAGGTTCCATCTGCATTAGCAAAAAGGTTCCCTACTTTGTCACCAACGGTAACATCTAATTTATATTCTGATTTTTCGTTTTTATATGCTTTAGTAATTACAGCATCAGGATAAGCTTTTTTCAAAGACTCAGCAATTGGAGCTGGTAATTCTTCTAATTTGATTTCTGTATATTCGTCTTCAATAGAAATCGTTTTTACGATAGTATTTGTAATAGGAGTAGTTGAAGCGAATGAAGTTAAACTTCCTAAAACAATTGCGGCTGATAAAAATAGATTTTTCATAATGTGTATATTTTATAATTATTTAATAGTTGTTTACGCTTTAGATAATGAAATTATTATGCCGTAACGCAAACGCCAGCCCAACAACCACGTAAAACCCTGTAATTTAAGCATTTAATTCTGTTGTGCCAAAAAATAGGATTAAAAATAAGTGTGTAATTTTATGAAATACTGTGTAAAAAGTATACACAAATAGTGTTTACTCAAAGAATTTAAGCATTAAAACCGGTAAACTTTAAAATTATCAGATTCAAATGTTGCAAAAATAAAATTCTCTCAATTATTATAATACAAAACCCGATAGCTTAAAGAATCTATCGGGTTTAAAAAGTTATAAAATAAAAAAGGCTGCCAAAATTGACAGCCTTTATATTATTCTTCTATAGGTTTCATTTTAAATGTATCCATAAAAGCAGTTGTATAATCTCCTGCTATATATCTTGGATCATCCATTAATTGTCTATGGAAAGGAATTGTAGTTTTTACACCTTCTATAACGAATTCATCCAAAGCTCTTCGCATTTTGCTAATTGCTTCTTCACGAGATTGTGCAGTCGTAATTAACTTAGCAATCATCGAATCGTAATTTGGTGGAATTGTATAACCAGAATAAACGTGAGTATCTAAACGAACTCCGTGACCTCCCGGCATATGAAGTGTAGTAATTTTTCCTGGTGAAGGACGAAAATCATTATAAGGATCTTCAGCATTAATACGACATTCGATAGCGTGTAATTCCGGTAAGTAGTTTTTTCCTGAAATTGGAATTCCAGCCGCAACCATAATTTGCTCACGAATCAAATCGTAATCAATTACTTGTTCCGTAATTGGATGCTCTACCTGAATACGTGTATTCATTTCCATGAAATAGAAATTTCTGTGTTTGTCCACTAAAAATTCTACCGTTCCCGCTCCTTCGTATTTAATAAATTCAGCAGCTTTTACAGCAGCTTCTCCCATTGCAGTACGTAATTCGTCTGTCATGAAAGGCGAAGGCGTTTCTTCAGTCAACTTTTGGTGACGACGTTGTACAGAACAATCTCTTTCAGAAAGGTGACATGCTTTTCCGTAAGAATCTCCAACAACCTGAATTTCGATATGACGAGGTTCTTCGATAAGTTTCTCCATGTACATTCCGTCATTTCCAAATGCTGCAGCAGCTTCCTGACGTGCACTTTCCCATGCTTTCAATAACTCATCTTCTTTCCAGACAGCACGCATTCCTTTTCCACCACCACCTGCAGTTGCTTTAAGCATTACAGGGTAACCAAATTCTTTAGCTAATTTTTGTGTTTGTTCGAAAGATTCTAACAATCCGTCTGAACCTGGCACACATGGAACTCCTGCAGCTTTCATTGTAGCTTTTGCAGAAGCTTTATCTCCCATTCTATCAATCATTTCAGGAGCAGCACCAATAAATTTGATTCCGTGTTCCTGACAAATTTTTGAGAATTTAGCATTCTCAGAAAGAAATCCATAACCTGGATGAATTGCATCTGCATTAGTAATTTCTGCAGCGGCAATAATATTTGACATTTTCAAATACGATAAGTTACTTGGAGGAGGACCAATACAAACCGCTTCGTCAGCAAACTTAACATGTAGACTTTCTGCATCGGCTGTAGAGTAAACTGCTACAGTTTTGATTCCCATTTCTTTACATGTACGAATTACACGAAGTGCAATTTCTCCTCTATTCGCAATTAATATTTTTTTAAACATCTTACTTTAATTAGATAATTAGACAATTTGATAATTAGATAATTTTAGATGATTAACAAAACTTGTATTGTGAATCCTTCTAAAATCTAAAATCTAAAATCTAAATTTATTTATGATGGATCAACTAAGAATAAAGGTTGGTCAAATTCTACAGGAGACATATCATCTACAAGAATTTTTACAATTTTACCTGAAACTTCTGATTCGATTTCGTTAAATAATTTCATTGCTTCAATTACACAAAGAACATCACCTTTAGAAATAGTACTTCCAACTTCAGTAAATACTGGTTTATCCGGAGATGGTTTTCTATAGAAAGTTCCAATAATTGGAGATTTAATAGTAATGAATTTAGAATCTTCTGCCGGAACAGATGCTTCGCTAGTTACGCTTACAACCGCTGGAGCTTGTTGAGGAGCTACTGCTTGTGGCAATGCAGCCTGAGCAGGCAATTGTTGTACATAAGTAGTTTCTGTTACATTTCCTTCTAAAGTTGTTCTGATCGTGATTTTCACATCATCCATTTCTAACTTTACCTCTGCAACTCCCGAATTTGCTACAAATTTGATTAGGTTTTGAATTTCTTTTAAATCCATAATGATTCTTTTTTAGTTTTAATTTATTTCTTATCGTAAGCCCATTTTAGGTAAATAGATCCCCAAGTGAATCCACCACCAAAAGCGGCAAAAATAATATTATCTCCTTTTTTGAACTGGTGCTCAAAATCGCTTAATACTAATGGCAAAGTAGCTGAAGTTGTATTACCATATCTTTCGATATTCATTAATACTTTTGATTCTTCAAGATTCATTCTGCTTGCAGTAGCATCTATGATACGCTTGTTTGCCTGATGCGGCACTAACCAATTAACATCTTCGTTAGTCAAATTGTTTCTTTTCAAAATCAACTCACTTGCATCAGCCATATTCGTTACAGCATATTTAAAAACAGTTTTTCCGTCCTGAATAATATTGTGTTGTCTATTTTTAACGGTCTCTTCTGTAGTTGGTATTAGAGAACCACCGGCAGGAATTTTAAGAAAATCGCGTCCTACGCCATCGCTTCGTAAGTATTCATCTTGCAAGCCTAACCCTTCATAATTTGGTTCGAACAAAACGGCACCCGCTCCATCTCCAAAAATAATACAAGTTGCTCTGTCTGTATAATCTACAATTGATGACATTTTATCAGCACCAATTAACAGTACTTTTTTGTATCGCCCTGACTGCACATAAGCTGCAGCAGTTGACATTCCGTATAAGAAACTTGAGCAGGCCGCTTGCAAATCGTATGCAAATGCATTTGTAGCTCCAATTTCTGTAGCAACATAAACTCCTGTAGAGGCTACCGGCATATCTGCTGTAGCTGTTGCCATTATAATCATATCAATCTCTAAAGGATCAATATTTGCTTTCGCAAGTAAATCTTGTGCTGCTTTTATGGCAAGAAACGACGTTCCTTTATCAGCATCTTTAAGAATCCTTCTTTCTTTAATTCCAGTACGAGTAGTAATCCATTCGTCATTGGTATCGACCATTGTTTCTAATACTTTGTTCGAAAGAACGAAGTCAGGAACATAAGCTCCAACAGCGGTAATTGCGGCTGTGATTGTATTCATTATATTCTATTATTTCGTTTCAAATACTACGTATCTGAAAAATTTTTAAAAGACTTGAAAATTACAAAAAAAAACGAAATGAATTTGTATGCATTTTCTTAAAAAAAGAAAATTATAACCAACAAAAAAAACTCTCACTATGTGAGAGTTCTAGTATCATTTACAAAAACGTATTAAGCAACCGCTACAGATTTATCGATAACAACTTGCCCTCTGTAATACATTTTACCTTCATGCCAGTAAGCTCTGTGGTATAAATGTGCTTCTCCAGTAATAGGACATGTAGCGATTTGAGCTACAGTAGCTTTATAATGTGTTCTTCTCTTATCTCTTCTTGTTTTCGAGATTTTTCTCTTAGGATGTGCCATTTTACTATATTATTTATCCGTTAATAGTTTCTTTAATTTGTCCCAACGCGGGTCAATATCTTCTTCTTGTTTACTCTCTTCTTTTTCTTCTTTGACTTTGTTTATTGTCAGCTCATTTAGTTTTTTCAAGGCTTCAGTTTGCAAACTTCCGTCTTTTACTCCTGGATGAACTCGTTTTAGCGGCACCGAAAGTGCAATCATTTCATAAATGTATTGTGCCACATCTATTTCATGCTCTCCATGCGGCAAGATCAACAGCTCTTCGTTATCATTGTTAAATTCATCTCCAAAACGAACAATCAATTTCATTTTTCCTTTTAAAGGCAAATCAAAATCTTCGCTTGTTAGATCACAAGGCACGTTTACCGTTCCTTTGTGTTTGAATTCCAACTCTAACATGTTGCTTTTCTTATCTAAAACTAAACCTACTTTGATATCCGAACTTTGAAATTCGTCGTAATCAAAGTTCTCAAAGAACACGTTACTTATTTGATACTCAAAATGGTGTTTTCCTAGCTTTAACCCTATGAAAGGAATTAAAAATTCTTTTGTTTTGCTCATTTCAACATCAATTTCACCAACTCGTATCTAAAAATCAGATACCTGAATTGGGGTGCAAAGATATAAAATTATTATAAAACTAATAATCTTATTCACCTTTTTTTATTTATAACTGTTTTTCTTTTACTTTAAGAGGTTTTTGAGTAATCTCTTCGTACTGATTTCGCGAGTGAAAAATATCTATCGCAAGATAAACTGCCTCTTTAAATGAATTAAAATCTGCCATGTCTTTTCCGGCAATATCGTAAGCCGTACCGTGGTCTGGCGAAGTTCTCACCTTATTTAAACCTGCAGTATAATTTACCCCTTTTCCAAAAGATAAGGTCTTAAAAGGAATTAATCCCTGATCGTGATAAGTCGCAACAATCGCATCATATTTTTCATATTGACCACTTCCAAAAAAGCCATCTGCCGAAAATGGACCAAAAACCATCGTTCCGCTATCAAATATTTTCTTTAAAGCTGGTTTCAAAATCAAATCTTCTTCTTTACCAATCACACCACCATCTCCACTATGCGGATTTAATCCTAAAACAGCAATCTTTGGTCTTACAATACTAAAATCCTGAATTAAAGATTTTCTAATGGTTTCAATTTTTCTTGTAATTAATTCTTCTGTCAAATGCGAAGAAACCTCACTTAAAGGCACATGATCCGTTAGCAAACCAACTCTTAAATTATCCTGCACCATCATCATCAATGCATTTCCTTCTAATTCCTGATCTAAATAATCTGTATGTCCCGGAAATTTAAAATCTTCTGACTGAATGTTGTATTTATTAATTGGAGCTGTTACCAAAACATCAACCAAACCATCTTTTAAAGCTTTTGTTGCTGCAACAAATGATTTTATAGCGTACTCTCCTATTTTCTCATCGTTTGTTCCTAAGTTAATATCCACACCTTCTTTCCAAAGATTAAAAACATTTACTTTCCCAGGAACAACCTGATCTAATTTATCTACTCCATGAAACTGAACTGTAGAAGTAAAACTTTTTTTAACAAACGAAAGTATTTTAGCATTGGCAAAAATAACAGGCGTACACATTTCTAACATGCGAGAATCTTCGAATGTTTTTAGTATAACTTCGCTTCCAATACCGTTTAGATCTCCAATTGAAATTCCAACAATTATATTTTCTGCATTTTTATTCATGTGCTCAGGTTATTTATTACTAATTTTGATGTGCAAATTTAGTAAAATAAAACAACAATGTTTACAGGAATTATAGAAACCCTTGGAAGGATTCACGAAATAAAAAAAGACCAAAGCAATCTTCACGTAACAGTAGAAGCCTCTATTACCAACGAATTAAAAATAGACCAGAGCGTCTCGCACAACGGAATATGCCTGACAATTGTCGCCATAAAAGATTCCTTTTATACCGTTACTGCTATCGAAGAAACCATTTCGAAAACAAATATTGGCGACTGGAAAGTTGATGATATTGTAAATTTAGAAAGAGGAATGAAACTTGGCGATCGTCTTGACGGACACATCGTGCAAGGTCACGTAGACCAGACAGGAACCTGCATTAAGATTGAAGAAGCAAACGGAAGCTGGAACTATACTTTTGAATACGATAGAAACCTCAGCAATATTACCATCGAGAAAGGCTCAATAACTGTAAACGGAGTTAGTCTTACTGTTGTAAACTCTAAAACAAATGAATTTAGCGTTTCCATTATTCCGTATACTTACGAAAACACTAATTTTAAAAATTTCGAGGTTGGAACTAAAATTAATTTAGAATTTGATGTTGTTGGAAAATATATATCCAGACTTTATTCGATAAACAAATAAGACTCAAATTTAATTTCATAAAAAAAAGTTTCAATTTAAATGAGGGCACTGAAAAACATCCCTTATTTTGATCAGGTTTATTTTTTAGACAAAAAAAAAAAAAAAAAACGCTTATAATAGGATTTAAAAGTATCCGTTGTAAGCGTTTTTTGTTTTATAACTGTTTTTTATTTGAGGCTATATGTGTTGATATTTGATTTATAGAGGCATTTTATAGAAGTATACTTACTTTAAGTTTCTTACATTAATTTCAGTATTCTTTTTAAGTTGACTGTAAAAATAGCCATCGCTCCTTGCATTTGCATATTGGTGATACCATATGATAGTGCTCTATCGTATCCATGTACATTTTTTAATTCACTGTTTTTAGCTTCTATTTTGTATCGATGTTTGGCCTTTTCCTTATAGTAGTCGGTTTCTTGGAAAGCAATTTGTTCTTGGTGTAATTCTGATTTTATTGATACCGAATATGTTTTTGTCTTTGATCCTTCTTTGTAATACCCTTCTTTTAAAGGACAAGACTTGCATTTTTGGACATCAAAATAATAGGTCTCTACTTGATTTGTTCCGACATTTTTTTTACCCTGTTTTGATTTTTTTATAGCCATATGGCCTGCAGGACAAACAAACCTGTTGGCATCTTTATTATAATCGAATTTATCTTCGTCTTTTCTGGCACCTTGTGCTATTATAGAATTCAGTTTAGCTACCACTTTAATCTCTAACTCGCTTGCTCGCTTGAGATTTCATGTTCCTATATAAGCTCCATCGCCGATAATAGTATCAACATCGATTCCGTTTTCTTGGCTAATTTCCAAAAGTTTAGGCAATTCTGGTCAATCTGCTTTCTCTGCTGAGGTTACTACAGCCGCTGTGATGATGCGCTCTTCGGTCATCGCTAGATGAGTCTTGTATCCAAAGAAAGTGCTATCAGCGGATTTATGACCTGTTTTAGCATCTGTATCTTTTGACAAAGTATAATTTTCCTGAGTATCTTCTATAGTTTCTTTAAGCAGGTTTAGCTTTTCTTTTACAGCAGGTATAGAACTTAAAGATTCTTCTTTTTCTATATGCTGCTCGAGTTCTTTACAATAAGCGAATTCTTTTTCTAATTCATTGGTAGTGTTCTTCTCAGGCATATGCTCTTTGAATTGATCCTCAAATAGATATGCCGTTTCTCGAAGTAGTTTAGAACGCTCTCTTAATACATCAATTGCTGCAAACGGATTGGATCTCGATAAAGTATGTGTAGCATCAACTAATAGACCTAGATTTAATGATTCCCTTTTCAACAGCTATAGCCACTGTTTTACCAATGAGTAGATTTAATAAGTCTGTATCTTTAAGACAAAGCTTAAGAAATTTCGTCAATGAACTTGGATTAATGACACCTTCCTCGGGAGGTCATTTCTAAGAAATACTTAAAAGACATATCAAAACGTGAACGCTCTACTACATCAACATCCGAGACATCATAAATTGTTTTTAGAAGCAAAAACTTAAACATGCGCACTGGGCTTTCTGCGGTGCGACCATTATTGGTGCAGTATTTATTTAGCAACTCATCGTAGAGGAATGAAAAATCTATTAGTTCATTAATTTTTCTCAGTAAATTATCCTGGGGAACAATTAAATCATAATAAAGAAGAATTGGGACTAAACTGAATTTGTTGCTATTGAATTAACATTTAAAAAGTCTTATGATTACACCCAAAAAATACAAAAAAAGGAGCAGAAAACTTTTAGCTTCTACTCCTTTTAATTTAAAAATCATTCCTTAAAAAGACTTTTTCAGTGCCCTCCATTATTGCAGAGCTTTTTTTATTTTATACCTGTATATCATTATACCTCCTAAAACAATCGCCAATATCAACAGAATAAAAATATGTTCATCTATTGGCACCCTACCTCCCGGAGGTTGATCCGGCGGACCCCCCGGCTCCGGCGGCAAATCACCACCACCATCGTCCTGTGCGAAAGCAGTTAATACATTCATCAAAGTCAAACAAATCGTAAAAAAAATAGCCTTTATTACCTTCATAATTTTAACATGTTGCTATACAACAAGGTAGGTTGTTAAATTTATTTATTTTAAATATAATTCGCACAAAAACAGGGGCTTATATGCAAATACCCAACAAATGTATACGTTTTTTGCAAAAACACAATGTTTAAAGCAAAAAAAACAGAACAAAAACGATTTTAATTCCTTGATGTAAGAAATAGACCAAATAATTAAATTTTGATATTTGA
>NZ_JADKPQ010000014.1:0-173428 GCF_015350725.1 Flavobacterium sp. CSZ | reverse complement strand
TGCTTCTCTAATGCGGATGCAAAAATACAACTATTTTTAAGATGTACAATACCTGATGCAAAAAAAATTAAAAAAAATTAATAAGCCTTTGCAAACAACACTCTTTTTGAAGAAGGATTACCAGTAAACACACAGGTTCCCCCCTCTTCTTTACTATCCAAAGGAATGCAGCGAATTGTGGCTTTTGTCAAGTCTTTTATTTTTTCTTCAGTCTCAGCAGTACCGTCCCAATGAGCCGATACAAACCCTGCTTTACCATCTAAAACTTCCTTAAATTCCTCAAAACTATTTACTTCTGTAATATGAGTATTACGATAGTCTAATGCTTTGTTAAATAAATCTGCCTGAATCTGCTCCAGCAAGTCATTTATATAAGTAACAATTCCTTCTCCTGAAACTGTCTCTTTTGTCAATGTATCCCGTCTCGCAACTTCAAAAGTTCCGTTTTCTAAATCTTTTGGTCCAACAGCAATTCTAACTGGAACACCTTTTAATTCCCATTCAGCAAATTTGAATCCTGGTTTTTGAGTTGTTCTGTCATCATATTTAACAGAGATCTTTAATTTCTTAAGTTTAGCTGTCAATTCATTCACTGCAGCTGTAATTTCAGCCAATTGCTCGTCTGTTTTATAAATAGGCACGATAACAACTTGTATTGGCGCTAAATTAGGAGGCAAAACCAATCCCTGATCATCAGAGTGTGTCATTACCAAAGCACCCATTAAACGAGTAGAAACTCCCCAAGAGGTTCCCCACACGTGTTCTTGCTTTCCTTCGGCATTTGCAAACTTTACATCAAAAGCTTTGGCGAAATTTTGTCCTAAAAAGTGCGATGTTCCAGCCTGTAAAGCTTTTCCGTCCTGCATTAAAGCTTCGATACAATAGGTTTCATCAGCTCCGGCAAAACGTTCTGTTTCGGTTTTTATTCCTTTTACAACCGGAATCGCCATAAAATCCTGAACAAAATCAGCGTAAACATTCATCATCTTTTCAGACTCTTCTAATGCTTCTGCCTTTGTAGCATGTGCCGTATGCCCTTCCTGCCATAAAAACTCAGCAGTTCTTAAAAACAAACGCGTACGCATTTCCCAACGCACAACATTTGCCCACTGGTTAATTAATAAAGGTAAATCTCTGTACGATTGTACCCATCCTTTATAAGTAGACCAAATAATTGCTTCACTAGTAGGACGAACAATAAGCTCTTCTTCTAACTTAGCATTTGGGTCTACCATTAGTTTTCCGGGTTTATCCGGATCATTCTTTAATCTATAATGTGTTACGATAGCACACTCTTTTGCAAATCCTTCTGCATTTTTTTCTTCAGCCTCAAACATGCTCTTAGGCACAAATAAAGGGAAGTATGCATTTTGATGTCCTGTTTCTTTAAACATTCGATCTAATTCCGCCTGCATTTTTTCCCAAATAGCATATCCGTACGGTTTAATAACCATACATCCTCTAACGCCTGAATTTTCGGCTAGATCTGCCTTTACAACCAGCTCGTTATACCATTTCGAATAATCTTCTGATCTTGTAGTGAGGTTCTTACTCATATTGAATAGTTTGGCACAAATTTTGTTTTAATAATTTTAACTAAATAGTTTGACAAAACTAACTATTTTTGTAATGTGCAACAATAAAAAACACCACAGATATGAAAACTTCTACATCTCTCCGCCAAAACTCAAGTCATTTTTACTTAATTGGAATATTGAGTTTTCTACTAGCATCGTGTGGTTCTTACCAAAACGCTTCGTATAATGATAATGATGGAGTATATGGTGGTTCGACAAGAACGTATGCTCAAACAAATACCACAAACACAAATAATCAATACAAAGATTACTTTAGATCATTGCAAGATGACAATCAGCCAACTGAAATTTTTACAGATGTTGACACGTATGGCAATTATGCCGATAATGACAGCACACAAACAGTTGCAACCGCTTACCCTGCCTGGGGAAGCGCAAATACTGATGTTTCTGTAAACGTTTATTCTGACCCTACATGGTCAATGGGATTCGGAATTGGTTTCGGATATCCATATTACGGATGGGGCTACGGAGGAGGCTACTGGGGCTACCCTGCATACGGCTGGGGCTACCCAGGATATTGGGGACCAGGATGGGGCTATCCAGGATACAGACCTTACTACGGATACAATAACTACGCTTATAGTTATGGAAGAAGAGGTTCTGCCGCTTATTACGGAGGAAGAAACTATGGCTACGATAGAAGCTATAGCAACAGAAACTATAGCAATAGAAACTACAGCAGCAGAAGCTACACTGACAGAAATTTCAGCAACAGAAACTACACTACAAACAGAGGAAGTTATACAACAAACAGAAATGGGTATTCTGACTTTAGAAGAAGTTCTACAAACGGAAGAACATACAATTCTTCAAACCCAACTTTTACAAACAGACGAAGCGCTGCCCAGGGACAAAGCAATAGTTACGACTATTCTAACAGAAGATCAAGCAGTAACACGACTACCAGAAATTATAATAACGGTAATAACAGCGCACCAACAAGAAGCTACTCTCCTAGCCCATCACGTTCTATGAACAGTGGCGGAGGAAGCATGAGATCATCTGGTGGCGGTGGCGGTGGCGGAAGATCATACGGAGGAGGCGGAGGTGGAAGAAGATAATATCTTCTTTCACAAATCGAAAAATCACATTAAAAACTTATCCCAATGAAAAAAATATTATTCCTCCTTATTACAGGATTAACTGTTAGCGTCTCACATTCACAAGAAGTATCCGATGCTATTCGTTACGCACAAGACAACCTAACCGGAACAGCTCGTTTTAGAGCAATGAGCGGTGCATTTGGAGCAGTTGGAGGAGATTTATCCTCAATAAGTGTCAATCCTGCAGGATCTGCCGTTTTCTTAAACAATCAGACCGGAATAACTTTTAGCAACCAGAATATTAAGAATAATTCTAATTATTTTGGAACGCAAACAAGTGATAAAGAAAATTCTTTTATACTAAACCAGGCGGGAGCTGTTTTTGTTTTTAACGATCACAACCCAAGCAATAATTGGAAAAAGATTGCAATTGGAGCGAATTATGAAAATACTAACAATTTTAATAATTCTGTTTTCTCAGCAGGAACAAATCCAACAAATTCTATTGATAAATACTTTTTAGCGTTTGCTAACGGAATACCTTTAAAAGATGTAACACAAATTGATTATAGAGATCAGTTTTACGATGAGCAACAAGCTGCTTTTGGATATTATGGAAAGGTAATAATACCCGCAAACCCAGGGGATATTAATGGAACTCAATACCTAAGCAATGTACCTGCTGGTGGTAAATACTACCAGGAAAATGGCTTTCAGACTAGCGGATACAATAGCAAGTTAAGTTTCAACATTGCAACATCATATAAGGACAGAATATACCTAGGTGCCAATTTAAATGTCCACATAACCGACTATAGAAAAACAAGTAGTTTTTTCGAAAAAAACGACAATCCACTGCAGCCAACTGAAACAATATCTGATCTAACCTTTAACAACGACCTTTACACATACGGTAACGGGTTCTCGTTTCAACTTGGAGCCATTGCTAAAGTTACAGAATCTTTCAGACTTGGTTTAGCATACGAATCTAATACCTGGTACGAGCTTTATGACGAATTATCACAAAGTTTATACACCACAACTGATGTTATCGGAGGACAAACTAAATATTATAACGACAATCCAAATATTGTAAACGTTTACGAATCATACACTTTACAAACCCCTGGGAAAACAACGTTTAGTGCTGCATATGTATTTGGAAAATCAGGATTAATTAGCGTCGACTATTCCATTAAAGACTACAGCAACTCTAAATTCAAACCAACAAGTGATACACGATTTAGAGGCTTAAACAATGACATTAGCAATCAATTGACTACTGCCGGTGAATTAAGAGTTGGTGCTGAATATAAAATAAAACAATTGAGCCTACGTGGTGGATATCGTTTTGAAGGTAGTCCTTATAAAAACGGAACTACAATTGGAGACCTAAACAGTTACTCTGGAGGTTTAGGCTATAATTTTGGAGGAACAAGAGTAGATTTAGCTTATTCTTATTTGGAAAGAAAATCGAATCAGGGATTTTTCGCAACAGGATTTACTGATGGCGCAAACATTACATCGAAACTAAATAATGTTTCTTTGACTTTATTATTTGAATTGTAATTAAGAATAAATAGATGAATGGAAATTTCCGTCAGGCGTTGTCTGGCGGATTTTTTTTTAGAACTAAGAAACTGGAAATTTCACACCAATAAAACCTGACAGCAATACTATTAGCTTAATTTTAGACACAAATTTCACGAATATACACCGATTTAATAGGCTTATTTACTTTGTGAAATTAATTCCGCAAAGCAATTGGTGCAAATCAGCGAAATTCGTGTTTATTCTAATTTGTCCGCATATCAGAATAACTATCCAAAAGCTTCATAAAAAACACGTAAAAGAAAAGGAAACAAGCGGTGTTTGAATAAAAAAGTGTAATTTTGCACTCCAATTTATAAAAGTATGAGAACCAAGTCTTTAAAAAAGAACAAAATTAACGTAATCACTCTTGGGTGTTCGAAAAATGTATATGACAGTGAAGTGCTAATGGGACAACTTCGTGCAAACGGAAAAGAAGTTGAACACGAAGCACCAGCAGAAAGAGAAGGAAACATTATCGTAATTAACACTTGTGGTTTTATTGACAATGCCAAAGCAGAATCAGTAAACATGATTTTGGAATATGCAGACAAAAAAGACAGAGGATTAGTTGACAAAGTTTTTGTGACTGGTTGCCTATCTGAGCGTTACAGACCTGATTTAGAAAAAGAAATTCCGAATGTAGACCAGTATTTTGGTACAACAGAATTACCTCAATTATTGAAAGCCTTAGGAGCCGACTATAAACATGAATTATTAGGAGAGCGTTTGACTACTACTCCTAAAAACTATGCTTACCTAAAAATTGCCGAAGGCTGCGACAGACCTTGTAGTTTTTGCGCTATTCCGTTAATGAGAGGTTCGCACGTTTCGCAGCCAATTGAAAAATTAGTGAAGGAAGCACAAGGTTTAGCTAAAAATGGCGTTAAAGAATTAATACTGATTGCTCAGGATTTAACATATTATGGTCTTGACATTTACAAAAAGAGAAATCTTGCTGAACTTTTAGAAGAATTAGCAAAAGTCGAAGGTATTGAATGGATTCGTTTGCATTATGCCTACCCTACAGGTTTCCCTATGGATGTTTTGGAATTAATGAAACGCGAACCTAAAATTTGCAATTATATTGATATTCCGCTGCAACACATTTCTGATTCAATATTAAAATCGATGCGTCGTGGTACTACACAGGCTAAAACGACTCAATTATTGAAAGATTTTCGTGCTGCGGTTCCTGGAATGGCAATTAGAACGACTTTAATCGTTGGATATCCTGGAGAAACTCAGGAAGATTTTGAAATTTTGAAAGATTTTGTTCAGGAAATGAAATTTGACAGAATGGGTTGTTTTGCTTATTCTCATGAAGAAAATACGCATGCTTATTTATTAGAAGATAACGTTCCGGACGATGTAAAACAAGCCAGAGCAAATGAAATAATGGAATTGCAATCGCAAATTTCATGGGACCTGAATCAGGAAAAAATTGGTCAGGTTTACAAATGTATTATTGACAGAAAAGAAGGTGCGCACTTTGTTGGAAGAACTGAGTTTGACAGCCCGGATGTTGACAATGAAGTTTTGATTGACGCCTCTAAACATTATGTAAAAACAGGTGAATTTGTTAATATAAGAATAATAGAAGCAACAGAATTTGATTTATACGGAGAACCTGCTTAAATTTACGCTAAACAATTATCAATTTAAGATAAAAACATTTTTTATGAAACCTACTCAATCTTTATTTCTTTTGGTTTTTACCTTATTCTGTTTCAATTTTGCTTCGGCTCAATACGGAAATGGATATAATAACGGCTATGGCGGCGGCGGTTACGGAAATGGTTATGGGCGCGGTGGCGGAATGGGAATGGACAGAAGTATGATGTCCGGACCACAACCAAATACGAGCAAACCTAAAGAAACTCCACCCGAAGAAATGGCAGCTAAAATTGTAGAACAAATGAAACCGGTAGTTAACCTTGATGAACTTCAGGCCATTGCCATTGCAAATGTTTTTACTGATAGCATGAAAGAGCAAGGAATTCTTTTGAAAAATGAAAGCAGCAGTCAGGATGAAAAAGTAGAACAAATGAAGGCATTAAGAGAAAGTACTACTAAAAAAATAACTGCTTTCCTGAATCCGGATCAGGTTGAAAAATACACTGCCTTTATGGCTGACTTTAAGGAGATCAAAAAACCTTCGAAATCAAAAAAGAAAAAAGATTCTAAAGATAAAGACACAAAAGAAGTAAAAGAAGAAACTGAAACAACGAAAGTTCAGGAATAATTGTTTCAGCCTCATCTTAAAATATAAGCACTATGACAAAAAAACACTTTTGTTATCTGATTTTAACCCTTGTTATCACTGCCTGCTCGACAAACCCTTATAAGACTACAGAAAAGGTCTACGATCAGCAGCTTAAGACTTTAGAAACCCAAATTACGAGCAAAGAGGCTAAACCGATACCTGCCGTTAGCCCTGTAGTTATTGATACGAGTTATGCAGCTCAATTAGGTATCGTAAAAGATACTTTATCAAAAACAGGATCTACATATTTACTTAATGGAGTAAATACAGAATGGGTTGGGACTGTGAACTTTAATTTGAGAAAACCAAGTTTTATTATTATTCACCATACTGCTCAGGATTCTATCCAGCAAACCATAAAAACTTTTACTTTAACAAGAACTCAGGTAAGTGCTCATTATATTATTTCTGAGAACGGAAAAGTAGTTCAGATGTTGAATGATTATTTAAGAGCATGGCATGCGGGAGCAGCAACCTGGGGAAAAAACACAGATATAAACTCTTCGTCTATAGGAATTGAGCTGGACAATAATGGTTTTAAACCTTTTACAGAAGCACAAATTAGCAGTTTAGTAGCTCTTTTAACAAAACTAAAGAAAGACTACAACATCCCTACTCAAAATATATTAGGTCACTCAGATATCGCTCCAGGCAGAAAACAAGACCCAAGCGCTTTATTTCCATGGAAAACTTTAGCTGAAAAAGGTTTTGGTATTTGGCCCGATGAAGTTCTAGAAGAAGCTCCTTTTGATTTTAAAATAGAACCTGCTTTGAGAATTATTGGGTATAATACCAAGAATCTTTCGGCAGCAATTCAGGCTTTTAAACTACATTATATTCAAACCGATGTAACAACAACTTTAGATCGAAAAACAATAGATACTATTTACTCGATTTACAAAAAGCAAATTCAGTAATAAGATAAAATACTTCAATATAAAACGCGTTTCTAAACATTTAGCAACGCGTTTTTTTATTGAATAAAGTTTATGTTTAACACTAATTCCAAAAATTTGCACAAATCGAAAAGGGAAAATTTAGCCACTCTCTATAAGCTATGGAGATAGAAAATTATTACTTTAAAATATTTTTGTTTCACGCAGATTTAAAAAGATTAAAGCAGATTAAAATGGATTTAATTTTCAAACTTTAGTAATCAATATATTTGCGCAGATCTGCCTAAATCTTTTTAAATCTGCGTGAAAAAAGAATTCGTGAATTACTTTATCTCTTCTCTATCACTCTATTAATTGCAAAAAGACTTCAAATAAAAAAGCTGCCAAAACATTAGTGTGTTTTGACAGCTCCAAAAAAAAAAAAAAAATATCAATCTTTATCTCTAGAAAGAGTATGTTGTAGCAATTAGTGCGTAGAATGATCCTCCTGTTGGTAAAGCATCTTTATCTAAAAAGATATCTTCTGAGGCAGCATCATATCTTAACTCGGGAATTATCGTTAGTTTTCCAACTTTATAATTTAAAGAAACTGTATTAGCAAAAACACTTGATCCCATTAATGTTCCAACATTAGCGGCAGCATCTTTAGCATCAAAATATTCCATTCTGTAAGCTAAACTCAATGATGGTTTGAAAGCATAATTAGCGTATCCTACTACTGAAAACCAATCACCATCTAACTCGCTGTCGAAATCATTTTTAGTTTTAGCATACGTTGCATTAAATCCTAAAGAAAAAGCATCAGTTATTGTTTTTGATGCCACAAAATCGATTTGTGTTTTATTTTCATCAGATGGCACTACTAAAGTTCCAGGAGTTGGATTTGTACTTCCTGATGTAAAATTCAGGTAAGCACTTCCCGTCTCACCAATATAACCCAACTGAGCTATAAATGTTTTTTGAGTTGAGCCTGCATCCATAGCTGATTTAAAATCGGTAGGATTTGTAATTCCTGCCATGGCAGTAAACTTTCCTGAGGTATATTGTGCTTTTACCCCTGTATTAAAGAACGGACCATAAGAAAAGGCGTAAGACATGCTGTAGTTTTTATTTCCTATCGCATCTAATACTTCATATCCTATATGTGTACCAAAACTACCTGCGACTACTTTAAATTCATCTGTAATTTGATAAGTGAAAAACAATTGTTTAATTAAAAATTTTGCATCAATATCTTTGTCTGTTGTTTCATTGTATGAAAATTCTCCTGCTCTTTTTCCGAAACCTAAGTCTACAAAAACAGAGGCTTTCCCAAATGTGTGTGCTGCCTGAACAGAGGCCATTCCTAATTCAAATGAATCTTGTGAGTTGGTAAAGCTCGTTAATCCATTCATTTGTTTTGAAAAATCATATTTATAGTAAGCATCTGCAGATCCTCCCCAAGTTGTTGCTGGCGAAGTCGTGGTTTCAGTATCTTCTTGAGCAAAAGCAAAAGAACTCGTTAACATCGCGGCAAAAATGTGTAATACTTTTTTCATGTGTAATTGGTTTTTGGTTATTAATTGATTCTGGTTAGTTAATCTTTTATATATGTATTGTAATACTATAAGTCCCTTTTTAAAACCTCATTTCCGCCTCTAAAACATCTTCATTTTCATTAGCGAATTTATTAACTTTTGTATGAGTAGAATAATTGAAGACTATTTTTTTGATGTTTTGACAGCAGAATTATGGATTACAAAAATTAAATTAACAATAATCGTGATTTGACATTTATACAGAATCATTTTTGAAAATTCAACAACGAATTTTATCGCGTTTTTAATCAAAAACACATACTAAATAAAAATAAAGACTAAAAAATAGTACTAAAAACACCAAAAAACAAATCTAAAAACAAAACACCCCCTAAAAAAATAGGGTCATGCTTAAAATTAAAAATAAAACACAAATTAAAAGATATATTTATATAACAAATAATCCACCACAAGTTATAAAGTCTAAATTCTTACAAAAACGCAATGCTGAAATTCTCATTTTGACAGATTATCAAACCAAAATATATAAACGCGAGTAGTACCAAATAATCCAAAAGAGGAATAAAAAAAAGGACGCACTATTGCGCATCCTTATATCTATAAATTACTAATAAAAATTACCATCACGAATTTCTTCCTGGCAGCTTATTTATCTTTTATCATTGAAAAACAAATAAGTTTGCTTACGAACAAGCATTATGTATCCATACTAATCCCATGTATTATATTTTTTGAAATATTGACGGGCTATAATTCCGGATTCTTTTAAGTCCTCCATTTTCCACTTACCGGTAGATTTTGCAGATTTTTTCAAAATAGAACAGGTTTCATCTTTATCAGATACTGACCAGATAATCCAGCTTAGTTTTCTGGCTTCCATCCAATCAATATATTCCTGCCAGGCTTTTAGATCTAACGGGCCATCACCAGTAGCTTCCATTCCGGCAGATTCTGATACAAAAATGGGTAAACCTTTATTTATAGCCGCATCTGTTTTATCCCTAAGTTCCTTACCGTGTGTTGAGGCATAAAAATGCATCGTATACATTATATTAGTATAACCTAAAATAGGATCGGCTGCAGCAAGATCTACATCCTGATCCCAATGTGGCGAACCAACCAAAATAATATTTTTAGGATCATTTTCTCTTATCACCTTTATTACTTCTTCAGAATAAGCCTTAACCTCAGCCCAGCTTTCATGATCCGGCTCATTAAATATCTCATATATAATATTGGGATATTTGGAGTATTTTTTAGAAATCTCTGCAAAAAATTCTTTGGCCTCCTTCAAATTAATATTATGACTGTGCCAGTCGACGATGACGTAGATATCCGCTTTGATTGCTCCTTTGATAACGGCTTCAATTTTTTCTTTCGAAAATTCTGGGTCTTTCATATAGGAGTATTCTCCAAGCTCAACACCCATAGCGGCACGAACAACATTACAGCTAAAATCTTTCCGCAACCATTTAACCGCCTTTTCATTATAAAACCTTGGCCACATACTATGCCAGCCAAAACTCATTCCTCTTAAAACAATAGGTTTATTATCACTATCTACTAATTGCGTACCTGAAACACTAAGATATTTATGTGTTTTAACCTGAGCATTTAGAAATGTAAAAGCAAACATAAAAGCGACAAGAAATATTTTTTTCTTTAACTTCATAATAAAAGATTTAATGGGATAATTTTAATGTAATCACATCATGAGAAGCTAGCTCTGAAACAAAACTCTTCTTAGTATTTCCTATTTCTTTATTCTTCCAAAGATCTTTCAATTTGTAAACTATTTTATTAAAATCAGCTTCGTAACCAAAATCAGTATCTTTTATTAAATGCTTTTTCCAGTCGAAATTGATTTTTTTCGAGACTTCACTTCTATTTAAAAAAGTAACCGCCCAATTTCCATCTGATAATGGTTTTACCCAAACTTCTAAACCATCTTCGGCAGAATATTTAAAACCCTGAATTCCTAATTTATCCTGATTGATGGCGATCAAATCTTTGTTGGTTAAAATTGCCAAGGTTTCTTTAGACATTTTTCTGAAATCATTTCCGGCTACAAGCGGAGACGAAAGCATACACCAAATGGCAAAATGCGATTTATCTTCAGTATCATTCATTTCATTTCCAACTTCCATCATATCAAAATCATTCCAATGATCCGGTCCGGAATATTTACGAATATCTTTTCTCATTTCGGCTATTTTCATGAATCCCCACGAAGACCAATTTTCAGGATGCTTGAATTCGCAATCGAAACAAGGATAAATATCGCCTGAGATTCTCCATAAATTGCCAACCGGTTTCCCCCACTCCCACGGCTGGTTATCTCCCCATTCGCAAAGACTAAAAACAATAGGTCTTCCGGCAGTTTTTAGCGCATTACTCATTGTAGTGTAGGCTTCCGGCGCCGTAATTCCTTTTGTATTGCACCAGTCATATTTAAGAAAGTCTATTTCTAACTTAGCATAAAATCTCGCATCCTGATATTCATAACCACGAGTTCCGGGATAACCCGCGCAGGTTTGCGTTCCTGCACAATTGTACAAACCAAATTTTAATCCTTTACTATGCACATAATCTACCACAGCTTTCATTCCGTTTGGAAACTTAACAGGATCCGGAACTAAATCTCCGTTAGCATCACGTTCTCTAGCCATCCAGCCATCATCGAGTACAATATAATTGTATCCCGCAGCGGCCATTCCGGACGACACCATAATATCTGCTGTTTCTTTTACCAATTTTTCATCGATACTGGTGCCAAAGGTATTCCACGAATTCCAACCCATTGGAGGCGTCATGGCCAAACCTTCGAATTTTCCTGCTGTTTGTGTATGTGTATTTCCCTGGCTAAAAGTAAAGTTGCACCAGATTGTAAGGGCTAATAATATTGCTTTTTTCATTATACTCTTTTTTTGATATTTTATTCTTTTATACTGATGAAGAACATTTAAACTTCATACATTCATAATTAACGGCATAAAAAACTCCAAATCGATAATCTCGAAATGGAGTTGTTTTTTTTTTTAAGAACAACTTTTTTTAATTCACAACTAAATTTTTACTTTTTACAGTTCCATTCGGATACGTTACCTGCACAATATAAATTCCTGCAGTCAAAGATGGTCCTATAGCCGTTCTGAGCGGAATATAGGTACTTGGACCAAGTAATGAAAATGTAAGCTTTAAAGCACCTGAACTATTAAAAATTTTACAAGTTGCCGGAGCTTGCGAAGAAACAGCAGTTGCAACGATAGTGATATAACCATCACTATACGGATTTGGCGATACCGTAAATTCATAATTTGGCCCAGGATTAGGCGTGTTGTTTAAACAACCGGTTAAATTTAACGAAACCGAATTACCATATGTTGTCGATGACACACTATTCGACTGACATCCTGATAATGATGTTGTGCTTGTTACATCATACAAAAAATAAGATTGTCCGTTTAATGGTAATTTTAATTCAAATACATTTTTCGAGGTTTGTGTTACTATAATACTAGGATCCGGTACTCTTGGTGCGATTGAAAAATTTGTGTTTGGGCTTGGATTTGGATCTGTTGTTACTGTTAATGATATAATATGATATTGACTGGTACAGTAATCATTTGTTTTTGTTACAAGATAATTGGGCTGTACAGGCACTTCGGGCGCAACAAATGTAATTTGTCTTACCGCTACAACCGTACCTCCGCTTTTAAATTCTACTTTGAGGATTTCTCCTCCCGCAATAAATCCCGGGTATTTATACAAAACTTTAAAAAGCGTCAAAGGCGATGGATTTCCTGAAAATGTCACAAGTGGATCCGTACAAGACCACACTACTTCATCATAAGGCACGCTTGGAGCTACTACTGAATAAGAAGGATTTGAGGCCACACAATAAGGATTTAAGCCTGTAATTTCCTGAGCATTTGATCTATAGCCCATTAAAATTAAACTAAAACTTAATAAACAAAGTTTTAGTTTGGTTGAAAATTGAAAGTCATTTTTTTTCATAAATTCTTTTTTTTTGGTTTGTTAATATGAAATAAATTTAACCCGAAAAACAGATGAAAAAAGATACTATTTTCTCAAATAGCAGTACTAAAAAATCACATAACAAACTGATTATCAATAAATAAATTGGTTTTTTTATAAAAAATATTCCCTAATTGAATGAATTAGGGAATACTTTAAACAAAACTCAAAATAAAAACTCCTTTTATAAGAAACCTATGTCATCAAAATATACAATTCCAGGTTCACCTGAATATTCCTGTATGTTTAATGAATTTATCGTTTCACCAATCTGATCTGCTTTAAGATCTGAAAATGGAATTGAAAGATTATTCCATTCCCCCGCTTTTACTTCAACAGAAAAACCTGTAGCCCAAGGCAAGTCAGATTTGATAGAAAAGAAAAGTCTTGTAGTTTTTATAGGGAATACAGAAATCTTCAAATAGCCGTAATCTGCAACATTAATAGAATTAAATCCTATAGACATACCTGTCCAACCCTCATTATTTGTCCTTTTAATAGAATAAGTACCACGATTTACCCTTTCTGTATTTTGAAAATCCTGAGTACCTCCCCAACCACCGTTCCAAACTGGTGAAGCTACACCTGAAAAATTATCACCATACAATAAGTATCTAACACCCAGCGTAGCAATATTTGAAACACCATAAACTGTTCGTACTGTTACAAGCGCATTAGAACCATAATCTGCCGGAACCGTTACTTGTATTTCTGTTTTAGACAATACTTTAAACGTAACCACTTTGTCATCAAACTTAACAGTTTGTACTTGTACAAAATTTAAACCTTTAATAATTATATCTTCTCCAGGAGCGGGAGATGCATTAGACACTCCTTCAATTACCGGAGCAGGAGGATCCAGAGATATCACATTATCTAAAACATTTACAAAACCATTTGTACCATAATAATCTGTTCCGGGAGCAGGTTTATCAGATCCGTTTACTTTTAAAACGCCATTGGTAACATTTACACTTAGTAAATAAAGGTCTGTATCTTCTGCATTGGCCATTGTAGCCAATTCACCGGTTGTTAGATAATCTGCTTGTATTCCGTCTAAATGTGCTACTCTCTTTTTTACTCCTTTTACAACATGGCTTAAGACCACCTCTCTTAAAACATCAACCGGAACCAAATTAATATCAGGATATCCAAGCGAATTTACGTAGCCGCTTTTTACCAGATAAGCATCAAAAGCAGCATCGGTAGGGATGAAAAAAGTGAAATTATCAGCCGTATCAAAAGTAGATTTTAATCCTGCTAAATCTATAGCCTTGGTAAAAGTCGCTAAATTGGTATTAACAGCGATTATTCCATAAACTGAGTTATAATTTTGCTGTGCACCTCCAACATCTTCAATTGTATCGTCGCAGGAAGAAGCCATGGCAAGCAAAAGTGCACCTAATGCAATTTGTTTTAATTTATATAGTATTTTCATAAGTTTTCTTTTTAATATTTTTTTACCTCTTAAGAATCATGTTATAATTTCAAATGATTCTTTCAAAACCTGTTCACTATTTTAATATCAGACCTAAATCATCAATATAAATAGTGTTCCCCCCTACTTTACCTCCAAATTCCTGAATAGAAATTTTATTCAGTTCTGCAGGATTATTAAAAGCACTAAACGGAATTTCAACATAAGTCCAGTCAGACGAAAAATCATATGATGGTTTAATCGCATCGCTGCCATTTAAGAAAACACCAACTTTACCTGCATTTTGTCCTTTAAGACTTACTCTGATACCTTTATATTTAGAAAGATCAACTTTAGCACTCGCAACTTTAAATTCTAATCCACCCCATTGATTCGCTGTCCATGAAATACATTTCGAACCTTGCTTAGGATCTTTGGCATAGGCATCGTTATAAGGATTTTCAGCATTCCATAAAGCATATCCATCACTTATCGAAGTATAAGCATCGTCGTAAATGGCACTTCCAAAAGATTGTCCGGCCACGGTAGTTCCTGATACATTGGTGATAGATAAGCTTTTGTACTGAATATCATTCGGTACTTGCACAGTAAGCTCTGTTAATGAAGAGGTAATTGGCTCGACTTTAATGGTTCCAAAATTTACAACCGGACGAAGGAAATAGTCACCTGTAATTGTGATGATATCTCCCGGAGTAGGATTAATAGGAAATCCTGTAATACTAGGAAAAGGAGGTCTTACTTTTACAGAATAAACTAAGGTTCCAATATTAGTAACCAGTTTCATCTCATCCATTTCGTTATAGTAAGGAGTGGCCGCGTCTACATTTACCACAATTACATTATCTGTAACCAAAGTTGGATTAAATATAGTTTCTAGACCATTAAACCAGATTGATTTTAAAGTCGAAAAACCTGAACCTCTGATAATATAGGTATTACCTGCATTAATAACATCTGTTGGCACATCTACCTGCCTGTCTCCTTCGATCAAAGGATCATCTATAACCGATTTGCTAATTCCTGTAATGGCTAATGTACCCGAAGAACCTCCGTCGTCATTAGAACAAGAATTAAGTAAGAAAATTGAAATTGAAGCAAGAAAGTAAAACTTCAATGACATTATTATTTTTATATTTTTCATAATTGTTTTTCTTTAAGGTTTATTTAAAAACGTAAGGAACCGGAGCTTCTTTTAATTTTGGATTTTTCCTAACATCATTAGCTGGCTTAGGAAAAATGAAATCCGTTTCTACCGGAGTATAATGTTTCACTCCTTCATAATCAGAACCTCTGTCTTGTTTCGAAATAATATCGATAGCTTCGGCTCTCGGCAATCTTCCCAAATCGTACCAGAATTCTCCCTCAAAGGCAAACTCTACTCTACGTTCCTGAAACAACGCTTTTTTGGTTAATGGTACATTAACACCTAACTCACCTAATCCTGCTCTTTTTCTGATTTTATTAAAAGATGCTTTCGCAGAAGGATCACTGGTTTCATTAGCTCCTGCTAAAATTGCTTCGGCATGAATTAATAAAAGATCAGCATAACGCATGATATAATTACAGTTGCTCATAGCTCCCCAATTGTCTGCCGGACCAGTTTCTCCCGTTTCCTGACCTACAACATATTTTTTTACTGCTGCTCCTGTTGCATCTAAAACATTTGGATATTTTGTTTTATCTAATGTAAACCCTACTACATCATCTCCTTTTAATGCCGGATAGTTATCCCCGTAAATCATATACGATTCTTTTCTTCTTACATCCCCCACTTCAAAAGCTTCCTGAATATCATTACTAGGAATATATACAGCTCCATAAGATACTCTGTCATTTAAAATATCCAAACCATATTGCACATTAGAAAAGTTTCCTGCCTGATATTCATTGACAGCTCCAGACCATTGCCATGAATAAATAGATTCTTCGTTATTGTTTTTACTCGTCAAAAACAAATCGGCATAATTAGGTAAAAGACCAAATTCTCCTGAATTAATTACTTTCTCTGCCATTAATTTGGCGTTTGGATAGTCTTTTTCATAAAGATAAACTTTAGCCAAAAACGACTCTGCAGTTCCCTGAGAAACAAAAACGTTCTCAGTACTTGATCCTCTTAATCTTACTTTTGATTTAAGGTTTGCAGCAGCATATTTTAAATCATTTTCGATGAACTTATAAACATCTTCAATTCTGTTTGTATTCACCATCGGATTTTTAGCAAGCGCTAAATTGTCTTCGATAATAGGCACGGGCCCAAACAAACGAACCAAATAGAAATAAGAAACTGCTCTAAAAAAGTGCGCTTCGGCAATTGTGTTTTTAATTACAGCAGGACTTACACCCGCTTTTGCATTGTTATTTAAGTTATTAATTAAATCATTTGATTGTGCAATAACACTAAAACAAGATCTCCACGGATCTGATAAAATGAAACTGTCTGAAGTTAGTTTAAACTGAATTACTTCGTTTCCATCAACATTCGACCAGCAGTTTCCTGATGACAATTCTGAAAGCGCGTAAAAACATTTAGTATAAAACGGTGCCCACATTCTTCCGTACATTCCGTAAGTAGTACGCTGAACCTGCTCATCCGAAGTATAAAAGTTATCACTAACATAACCATCCTGAGTAGGTCGGTCTAAGTAATCATCACTACATGAAGCAGACAAAGCCAGTAAAACAAAAACCACTAAGCTTTTAAAATTTATTTTATATATTTTCATAATAGTTTTTTATTAAAATTCAACATTCATTCCAAAAGTAATTGTGCGGTTCGTAGGGTAACGTCCCGAGTCAATTCCGCTCAATAAAGCATTTTGATTATAGTCTCCAATTTCCGGATCATAACCTGTGTATTTTGTGAAAGTGTACAGGTTTTGAACACTTGCATAAAATCTTAATTTGCTTAATTTGGTTTTAGAAAGTACATCTGATGGTAAATTAAAACCGAAAGTTAACTGTGAAATTTTCAAATAAGAACCATCTTCTACATAACGATCTGATATGGCAATATTTGGATGTCCGTCTCCGCCATCAGGTCTTGGATATTTCGCATTTGGATTATCCGGTGTCCAGAAATCAGCCGCTTCTGCCAGTTGATTTTCGTATAAACGCTGATTTTTTGTAGCAGCTCTTCTAGTTAAGTTCATTACTTTGTTCCCCTGAGATCCTGTTAAGAAAATAGAAAGATCAAGATTCTTATATCTAAATTGATTGTTGAAACTATAAATAAAATCGGCCTGTGGATTCCCGATATAAGTTAAATCCTTCTCATCGATCAAACCGTCTTTGTTCTGGTCAACATATTCTACATCTCCTAAAACACTTTTTACCGCTTTATTTCCTGTATAAGGTATTGGCGCATTTGCCAATTGTTCGTTTGTTCTGATGATTCCAACCGTTTCGTACCCATAAAACTGTCCAATTGGCTGACCAACTTCACTTTTCGTTACTGTTTTAGTTGTATATCCGTTAACCTGAACATCTTTAATTAAATCAAAATTATCCACCAAACTCAACAGTTTGTTGTTGTTTTTAGAAAACATAAGAGTCGCATCCCAGGAAAAGTTTTTAGAAAAACTGTTCGAATATTTAAGAGTCGCCTCAATACCCTGATTTCTCATACTTCCTAAGTTTACTGTTGGTGCTGCCAAACCACCCTGATATTGCTCTAAACCTGTAACATAACTTGGCAAAGGCAATACAAATAAAAATCCTGAAGATTGTTTTCTGTATACATCTACAGTTGCAGATAATTTAGCTTTGAACAAAGTAAAATCAAGACCTAAGTTGGTATCCTCAGCTTTTTGCCAGGTTAAATCCGGATTGGCAATGTTACCTGCTGTAAAGAAATTTCCTAAAGCCGATTTAATGGTTTGGATATTCGAGCTGTACAATCCGCCGCCAATATCTTGTTTTCCTGTTTCACCGTATCCCACTCTAAATTTAATATTGTCGATATAGTCTTTTGTACCCTCCATGAATTTTTCGTTAGAAAGCTTCCATGATCCTGAAATCGAAGGGAAGTAACCCCATCTTTTATCTTCGGCAAAATTCGAGCTGCCGTCAGCTCTTATTGTCCCTTGCAAAAAGTATTTATTATCAAAATTGTAA
Source organism: Flavobacterium sp. CSZ (assembly GCF_015350725.1). Lineage (NCBI taxonomy): Bacteria > Pseudomonadati > Bacteroidota > Flavobacteriia > Flavobacteriales > Flavobacteriaceae > Flavobacterium > Flavobacterium sp. CSZ. The sequence continues at coordinate 154,905 of NZ_JADKPQ010000014.1, read as the reverse complement.
TTCAAAGATCCCAAGAAAGAGTACAAAGCATTTGCTCCTTTATATTCGCTGGCAACCAAAGTTTTTTGATCTCCAAGATTTATCGAATGAACATCATTACTTAATAAACCACTTATAGACTGACTGCCGCCAAACCAATGTGAGTCTGTAGCTTCCTGAAGTCCCATAAGCGTAAAATTATGTTTTCCTGCAGCAAAACTATACGTTAGCATATTTTTAAGATTCAATCCGTACCATGTATTCGATCTTTCCTGAAGTTGGTTTACTTTGTTCACAGCAGCTCCCCAGGCATAAGTTGGTTGAAATCCTTCAAAATTCTGAATGTTGGTTGAACCACCAAAATCAAAACGATAATCCAACCCTTTTGCCAGTTTAGCAATTGCATAAAAATTACCCTGAAAATTCTTTTGTACCAAATAATTGGTATTCATTAGCGTACTTGCAACCGGATTAATCCACGCGCCTTGGGTGCCATTTTTAGGCGGTCCCGCATAAGTACCGTCTAAATTTTTAACCGCTACATCCGGAGTAGATAAAATCGTAGTACCAATAATACCATCGCTGTAACCTTCAATAGTAATATTTTGATTTGTAATACCTGTATTAAGCGTAACTCCAACTGTTAACCAGTCTTTAATTTTTGAATCCAGATTCACCTTAAAAGTATATCTTTTAAAATCAGAACCAATAACAACCCCGTCCTGATTCAGGTAACCTCCAGAAATATAATAACTTGTACTGTCCTTTGCTCCCGAGAAAGACAATTGATGACTGTTCATCAACGCTGTTCTGTATATTTCGTCCTGCCAATTTGTTCCTTTACCTAAAATCGAAGGCACAGCAAACTCATCTCTTGGCGCTACACCATAATATTGAGCCAGTGCATTTTGCTGCGTTGCATATTGGCTTAAATTCATTGTTTTAAGCAATCTTGTTACATTTTGTGTAGAAAAAGCAGTATCGTAGGTTATTCTTCCTGATCCTTTTTTACCTTTTTTAGTCGTAATAATTACAACACCATTTGATGCTCTTGAACCATAAACTGCAGCAGAAGCAGCATCTTTTAAGATATCCATGGTTTCAATATCATTTGGGTTCAAAAACGCCAATGGGCTATTGGTTACACTTCCTGTATTTGTACCAATATAACCACTCACAATTGTTCCTCCTGTAGCCTGATTTGTAGCATCTCCCGAAATAGGAATACCATCTACAATATATAACGGTTCATTACTACCACCTAGCGATGCACTACCACGAATCTTAACCGAAACACTTCCTCCCGGTTTACCTGAGTTATTCGTAACTACAACCCCAGCCGCTCTGCCCTGCAATAATTGCTCTACCGTTACTTGCTGAGAATCTTTAAAATCCTTTGCCGTTACTGACGAAATTGCGCCGGTAACATCTTTTCTTTTCTGGTTACGATATCCAACGTTTACCAATACTTCACGCAAATCCTCAGCGCTAAGCTTTAGAATCACGTTTATTTTACCTCCATTTTTTACATTGATTGTTTGAGTAACATATCCAATAAATGAAACTGAAATACTAGAGTTCGCTGGCGCATCAATAGAATAGTTTCCGTCAAAATCTGTTGAAACTGATTTTTTAGTTCCTGTTACCATGACATTTGCGCCCGGTATAGAAAGTCCCTTATCATCAGAAACTACTCCTGTTACCTTAACCTGAGCTGTAATAAAATTACTGGTCAGTAACAAAAATAAAATCAAAGGAACCGCTCTGTGGTTAGCGTTCCAATGAATGAAGTTAGTCATTAGTTTTTTCATAATAAATGTTTGGTTAGTTTAAATTTGTTATTCTAATTCAAGTCATAAAAAAGGGTTGTATTTATTTCTTAAATTATTTAACAAATCTATAACACAAGGAAACATTAAATCGATAGTATTATATCATTTGATGATAATATTTTTACTATAACGTTTTAAAAAAACACATATGAAAATAAAAAGTACAAAAAATTACATTATTCGTAAATCAACCCCGTTAAACTACTTGATCTTATAAATAAAAATTAACGAATTCGCTTAAAAGCAAACGATTTCGTTAAAAATAATATTTGTTTGTGTCAAAAAAGTATCATTATAAAATACGTTTTAATCCAGAGAAATCTTCTCTATACTGACTGGGCGTACAGTTTTTAATCGCTTTAAAACTACGATTGAAATTGGCGATATTATTAAATCCGGACTTAAAAGCAACCTCAGAAACACTCATATCTTTTTCCACCAGCCAACGTGCCGCATATCCAATACGAATATCATTGATATAATTAACAAAAGTTTTTCCGGTACGTTTTTTAATAAATCGGTTAAAAGAAATTATCGACATGCTCGCAATATTCGCAACATCTTCTAAAGTGATTTTTTCTGCAAAATGTTTCTGTACATATTCATACACCAGCTTCATTTTATCATAATCATCAAACGTATCATAATCTACTGTATAAGTCGACAGTAAACGTTGATTTCTGGAATTTGCCAAATCATACAACAACGAAGTAATTTCTAAAAAATAGTCCATACCATCTAATTTAGAAAGCTTTACCAGCCTTGGAGTCAACTCTTCGGCTACTTTTTTCGAAAATAAAATACCATGAATAGACCTGTTGAACATATCACGAATAGGATTCATAATACGCCTTGACAACAAAGATTCATGAAAAAGATCGTTATGAAACTGAATCGTAATTTCGTGAATTTTTTTGCTCGTACATTTACTTAATTCCCAACCGTGATATAAATTTGGACCAATCAAAACCAATTCGACATTATCAATTTCTTCAATATTATCACCCACGACACGCTTTACTCCTTTGCCGTTTAAAATAAAATTGATCTCAAACTCCGGATGGTAATGCACCGGAAAATCAAAACTATCTTTTACTCTGTCGAAAACTAAAAAACTATCCCCGGCCGAAAGCGGAGCAATTTCTCTGTAAAAATTTTTAGTATTACTCATCTTTAATAAACTATTTTAGGAAGTACTATTGGATTTTTTATTTGCAATAATATGATATATAATTGATAAAATAATATTAATTAAACAATAAACATCCGATTATCTTTGAAAAATAGAATTATGATTTTTACAAAAAGAATATTAATAATAAACATTAATCATTTTTAATACAATATCTTTTTAAAGTTTTGATAATTTTAATCAAAAATTAATACTGATAAATAGATTACAAAAACGAAGGTTTCGCAACACCTTTTTCAACTGTTGCTTTTACACTTATTACACTGAAAAACAACCACATTCCTAATGAAAAAAAACATACTAGCACTAATAACCGTGATATTTATAGGGACTTCCTGCTCCTCAAAGCAGTTGGTTACTAATACTAATTTGTCACTTTCAGATAAAAAAGCTACACCAGAAACCGTTTCTTTATATAAAAAACTCAATCAATTAACCCAAAAAGGTTATTTATTCGGGCATCAGGACGATCTTGCGTATGGTGTAAACTGGAAATACGAAGACGGTCGCAGTGATATAAAAGATGTAGTGGGCGATTATCCTGCGGTTTACGGTTGGGACATTGCGGGTTTAGAAAGAAATGACGCAAATAATATTGATGGAATTCCTTTTACTAAAATGAAACAGTACATCGAAGAAGCTCATGAAAGAGGCGGCATTTCGACAATAAGTATGCATTTTGACAATCCCGCAACCGGAAAAAGTGCCTGGGACAATACTCCAAATTCGCTAAAAACAATTTTAACTGGTGGAGAAAATCATCAAAAATTCATCAGCTGGCTTGATAAAGCGGCTGATTTCTTTCTTTCTTTAAAAGATAAAAAGGGAAAAAATATCCCGATACTTTTTAGGCCTTATCATGAACTTACCGGCGGATGGTTTTGGTGGGGAAAAGGAAATGGAACACCTGAAGAATTTAAGACATTATGGAAATTTACTTTCGAATATCTTCAGAAAAAAGGGGTTCATAATTTAATTTATATTTACAATACCAGTAGTTTCAGCTCTCAGGAAGATTTTCTGGACAAATATCCGGGTGATAATTATGCTGACATTATCAGTTTTGATTCTTACCAGAACAATGACGACAAAGACGGCAAAAAGTTTATAGAAGAAGTGCAAAACCAATTGAAAATTATCAATGAAATTGGTATAAAACGAAACAAATTAATTGCCATAGCCGAGGCGGGTTACGAAGCCATTCCAGACCCAAAATGGTGGACAGGAACTTTATCTAAAGCAATTGGAGACTATAAAATTTCTTATGTTTTATTATGGAGAAACCACGGCTGGCAGGAAAAAGAGCAAAAAATGCATTACTATGCGCCATATACAGGCCAAGTAAGCGCGAAAGATTTTGTTAATTTTTATAATTTGGACAAAACCTTATTCGAAAAAGACATTAAAAAAAATTGAGAATTAAAAATCTGTTTTAATCTATCTAAATCTGCGAGATCCGCGTACCTAAAAATTCGACACATAAAAACATCGATTTAAAGATATGTCATTCAAAATAAAATCTGTTTTTTATCCGCGTTTTACGAAGTAAATCCGTTTTATCCGCGTCAAAAAAATTCAACAAATAGAAACATTAAAATAATTAACCAAATCTAAATTACAACTTTTAAAAAAAGCCTGATGCACAACAAAATTAGTTTAAAAGAAAAAGTAGGTTACGGTCTTGGAGATGCAGCATCATCCATGTTCTGGAAAATTTTCAGCATGTACCTTCTCTTTTTCTACACCGATGTTTTCGGACTGGCGCCTGCCGTTGTAGGAACCATGTTTTTGATTACCAGAATCTGGGATTCTTGTTTTGACCCAATTGTGGGAATCATTGCCGATCGAACAAAAAGCAAATGGGGAAAATTCAGACCTTACTTATTATGGGTTGCCGTGCCTTTTGCCGTAATTGGTGTACTAACTTTTTACACACCTGATTTTGACGAAAAAGGAAAAATAATTTATGCTTACGTGACGTATTCAGCCATGATGATGATTTATTCCTTAATCAATGTGCCGTATGCATCGCTTTTGGGCGTAATGTCATCTGATAGGAAAGAAAGAAATACTTTATCCTCTTACAGAATGGTTTTTGCCTTTGGAGGAAGTCTTCTGGCACTGTGGCTAATTGAACCTTTGGTAAATTACTTCGGCGGAAGCCTAAACTCTAAATCAGGCTGGCTAACAACAATTGCTGTTTTTGGAGTAATTACAACTGCTTTTTTCTGGGCGTGTTTTTTCTTCACCAAAGAAAGAGTAAAACCCATTTCTGACGAAGAAAACAATCTAAAAGAAGATTTAAAAGATTTACTAAAAAACAGACCGTGGTGGATATTACTCGGGGCCGGAATTGGTGCATTGGTTTTCAACTCCATTCGTGACGGAGCTGCCGTTTATTATTTTAAATATTACGTAAGCAGCAGCGTGAATTTCGACTTCTCTCTTTTTGGAACCGATTTTCACATGACGCCAACTTCAATCTATTTGGTTTTAGGGCAAGCTGCCAATATCATCGGAGTAATTATAGCAACACCAATTGCCAATAAAATTGGTAAAAAGAAAACCTTTTTTGGTGCCATGGCCGTAGCCGCAATCCTGAGTTTGATTTTCTATTTATTCGGAAAAGAAGATGTGTTCTTAATTATGAGTTTCCAGGTTTTAATCAGCATCTGTGCCGGTTGCATCTTTCCGCTAATCTGGTCGATGTACGCTGACAGTGCCGATTATTCTGAGTGGAAACAAGGACGCAGAGCAACAGGATTGGTTTTCTCTGCTTCATCTATGTCACAAAAATTTGGATGGACCATTGGCGGCGCCGGAGCCGGATGGCTTTTAGGCTATTACGGTTTTCAGGCCAATGTAGAGCAAACTGCCACAGCCCAAAACGGAATTCAGTTAATGTTAAGCATACTCCCTGCCATCGCGGCCATAATATCAGTTGCTTTTATAGCATTTTATCCATTATCTGAAAATAAACTTCAGGTAATCGAACAAGATTTAAACGAAAAACGAGACCAAAGCAATTAAAAAAATACAGATACAGAAATCTATTTATATGACAGCAATAGCCACTTCAACTACATTTCAGGATAGAAAAGTAGCATTAGAAAAAGAACATAAAATACTGATCGAGCAAAAAAATGCTCCTCAGGATCATGCCGGAAACGGTATATACGAACGCTACAAAAACCCGGTTGTTACAGCAGCCCACGTACCATTGAACTGGCGTTTTGACCTTAACGAAAAAACCAATCCGTTTTTACAGGAACGCATAGGAATGAATGCCGCTTTTAATGCAGGCGCCATGAAATGGAACGGAAAATATTTGCTTGCCGTTCGTGTAGAAGGAATAGACAGAAAATCTTTTTTCGCTATAGCGGAAAGTCCAAACGGAGTGGATAATTTTAAGTTTTGGGAAAAACCATGCGTGATTCCGCAAACAGAAGAACCAGATACAAACGTGTATGATATGCGCTTGATTAACCATGAAGACGGTTGGGTGTACGGTATTTTTTGTACCGAAAGAAAAGATCCAAAAGCACCAAAAGGCGACACAAGTTCGGCTGTAGCCAATGCAGGAATCGTACGTTCGAAAGATTTGGTAAACTGGGAAAGATTACCTGATTTGATTTCGAATACAGGCCAACAGCGCAATGTGGTTTTACATCCCGAATTCGTAAACGGAAAATATGCTTTATACACACGTCCACAAGATGGCTTTATCGATGTTGGAGCCGGTGGCGGAATTGGTCTGGGATATGTGGATGATATGACAAATCCTGTTGTAAAAGAGGAGAAAATCATCTTTGGGAAACAATATCATACAATTTATGAATTGAAAAATGGACTTGGTCCCGCTCCTATCAAAACCGAAAAAGGCTGGTTGCATCTCGCACACGGAGTTCGTAATACCGCTGCAGGTTTACGTTACACCCTTTATATGTTCATGACCGATTTGAATGATATTACCAAAGTAACACACGTTCCTGCCGGTCATTTTATGGGACCAGAAGGAATCGAAAGAGTTGGCGATGTATCGAATGTTTTATTCTCAAACGGATGGATTGAAGATAATGACGGAACTGTTTATGTTTACTATGCTTCATCAGATACCAGAATGCATGTTGCCGTTTCGTCTGTAGAAAAACTGATTGATTATGTTATGAATGCGCCCGCAGATACTTTTATTTCTGCAGGTTCGGTGAAAACCATCATCAATCAAATCGAGAAAAACAATACAATTTAATTTACTGTGTCAATACAACTAAAGCAACTTAAATCTGAATTATCAGACGAACTAGATTCAATTTTAAAATATTGGTCAAAACATACTTTAGACAACGAAAATGAAGGTTTTGTTGGTCAGATTGATTTCAACGATCATATTATCGCCAATACCGAAAAAGGTTCTGTTTTAAATGCGAGAATTTTATGGAGTTTTGCAGCTAGTTATAAAGTCACAAAAAACGAAAACCATAAAAAGATTGCCAAACGTGCTTTTGAGTTTCTTTCAGAACATTTTTATGATGCTGAATTTGGAGGTTTATTCTGGAGTATTAATACTGATAGAACACCAAAAGATACCAAAAATCAAATCTATGCTTTAGCTTTTGCGATCTACGGATTATCTGAATTTTATGCTATTTCTAAAGACGATAAAGCTTTAGAAATAGCCATAAATTTATATTTGAAAATTCAGGAACACAGTTACGATCCTGAACAGAAAGGTTATTTTGAAGCTTTAACCCGCGATTGGCAACCCATAGAAGATTTGCGCTTGAGCGATAAAGATGCCAACGAAAAAAAAACCATGAATACGCATTTGCACATTGTCGAAGCGTATGCCAATTTATTTAAGGTTTGGAAAGACAAAAAACTGCAAAGCGATGTTATTGAATTATTAGAAACAATCGAGGCACATTTCATCAATACCCAAACCGGTCATTTACGATTATTTTTTGATGAAAACTGGATCGAAAAACCAGACGTTATCTCCTACGGTCATGATATCGAAGCGGCTTGGCTTTTATTGCAATGTGCCGAAATTTCTGAAGATGAAACCTTGATTGCTAATTACACCAAACATGCCATTCAGATGGCAGAAGTTACCAAAGAAGGTTTAGATACTGATGGAGCTTTATGGTATGAATTTGATCCTGAAAACAACGAATTAGTAGCCGAAAAACATTGGTGGGTTCAGGCAGAAGCTTTAATTGGTTTTTATAACGCTTATCAATTAACCGGTGATGAAACGTATTTAAACATCGTTTATAAAAACTGGAAGTTTATAAAAAAGTACATTTTAGACAAAGAAAACGGAGAATGGTTTTGGGGAATTAATCGTGATTATTCTTTGATCGAAAAAGACAAGGCTGGATTCTGGAAATGTCCGTATCATAATAGCCGGGCTTGTTTAGAGCTCATTAACCGAATTAAAACTTAAAAAAATGAAAACTACATTTCTGAAAATAGCATTTTTAAGTCTATCAATTTTAGCCGTTTCGAGCTGTTCTTCAAACGATGAATCAGGTCCTGAAATCATCATTGAACCGCCGGTTTTAAACCCAAGCGATCTGTTGACAACACAAAATGTGACAAGCTTTATGGTCGATGCAAATGCTACCAAAGAAACTGTAGCTTTATTTTATAATTTAAAAAAGCTTGCCAAAACTAAAGTTGCCATTGGTCAGCAAGATGCTTTTAATAGTTTTTATCAGGATAATGGCGGTGACTCTGACATCAAAAAAAATACAGGTTCTGATCCTGCTATTTTAGGTTCTGACTTCATGTTTATTACCGATAAAAACAATAACAATCAGGCAGATAACTGGTTTTATCAACAAGAAGAAAAACTTGTAAGCGCTACAAAATCCGCTTACGCGAAAGGAATAATCAATACCTTTTGCTGGCATTTGAGAGAACCTAATAAAGAGGATTCTTTTTATGCAGCCGATATGACGGCAGACCAAAAAGCAACGGCTTTCCAAAGTATTTTGCCTGGTGGAACCAATCACGAATGGTACAAGAAAAAATTAGACAAAATTGCCAGCGTCCTTTTGAATTTAAAAGGTTCGAATGGTGAATTGATTCCGATAATCTTCAGGCCTTTTCATGAATTTGACGGAAGCTGGTTTTGGTGGGGCGCTAATTTTGCCATTGCCCAGGAATATAAAATGGCTTATCAGTTTACAGTTGATTACCTAAAAAATACCAAAGGCGTTCATAATATTCTTTATGCCTTTTCACCTGACAACTCGTATACTACAGAAATCAATTATTTAAGCAGATATCCCGGTGATAAATATGTAGATGTTTTAGGAATGGATAATTATGGTGATTTTGATAATCAAGGCCAATCTGGCGCTGCCAAAGCCAATTCTAAACTAAAGATAATTGCTGATTTGGCTAAAACCAAAGTAAAAATTGCAGCGTTAACAGAAACCGGTTATCAGGTTACAAGTACAAAGACACCAATAACAGATTTGTTTTCGACTTACTTATACAGAGCATTGACATCTAATGATATTGAAGTTAGTTATGTCATGTTTTGGAATAATACTAAAGATGCTTATTTTGTACCAAGTGGGGCTGTTTCTAATGCAGCAGATTTCAAGACATTTGCTGCCAAGCCAAAATCGGCATTGGTGAATTCTTTGCCGAAGATGTATGAATTGCCGAAGTAACACAAAATATGTCATTGCGAGGAACGAAGCAATCACATTAACAATAATCAAGTTTACAAATTAAAAAGATCTGCTACATCAGATTGCTTCGTTCCTCGCAATGACTTAAAAAACCTAAAGCCCTAGCCCTGATAGAAGTGGAAATCCTTTTATTTTTTTTCTTTAAAAAAAATAAAAGATTGAAACGGATAGCAGGACCCGAGCAATAGCGACTGACGAAGTAAATAGCTCCTAAAAAAATAACTAATGAAAAATAAATTTCTAAAAACTCTTGTATTCGGTTTAATGTTTTCTGTAATTGCTTGTCAGGCGCAGGAAAGAATTATGGTCAAGGGAACGCAATTTTATAAAGGCGATAAACCGTACGCTTACATTGGAACGAATTATTGGTACGGAAGTTTACTGGCTTCGAAAAAAGTGGGCGACAGAAAAAGATTGCTTCGCGAACTGGATTTGATGCAGAAAAACGGAATTGACAATCTTAGAATTCTTGTTGGTGCCGATGGTGGGAAATACGATTTTACCGTTCGCCCGGCTTTGCAATACGAACAGGGAAAATACGATGATGATTTGCTTGACGGATTGGATTTTTTGATCAGCGAAATGAGCAAACGCAAAATGTATGCGGTTTTGTATTTGACAAACAACTGGGAATGGTCGGGCGGAATGTCACAATATCTCGAATGGAATGGCAAAGGTGCGATTCCGGTACCAAATATTGCCCCAAATACATGGCCGCAATTTATGGCATATACTCAACAATTTTATAGCTGTGAGCCTTGTATGAAAGCTTTAGAAAATCATGTCAAGTTTATTATAGGAAGAACCAACAAATATTCCAAAAAGAAATATACCGAGGATAACACCATTATGGCGTGGCAAGTGGGCAACGAGCCAAGACTTTTTACGGTAGAAAATGAAGCCAAATTTACATCATGGCTGAATACTATTGTAAATTTGATTGATAGTTTAGATAAAAATCATTTGGTTTCGACGGGTTCTGAAGGAAAAAATAGCTCAAACGACAGCATGGAAATCTTTGAAAGAACACACCAAAATTTGAACATTGATTATTTGACCATGCACATCTGGCCCAAAAACTGGAATTGGTTTAAGGCTGATGATGCAAAAAAAACGATGACAACAACGCTTGATAATGCCGGAAAATATATTGATGAACATATAAAAGTGGCCAATAATCTAAAGCGCCCAATTATTATCGAAGAATTTGGTTTAGGAAGGGAAAACGAAAGTTTATTGGCGACGACGTCGACAACAAACAGGGATATTTTTTATAATTATATTTTTAGCAGAGTTGCCGAGAGTGTGAAAAATAACGGTCCGTTGCAGGCGGCAAATTTCTGGGGATTTGGTGGCGAAGGCAAACCGGTTACCCAAGACGGAAAATGGAATCCCGGAGATCCATTAACAACAGATCCGCCACAAGAACCACAAGGATTGAATTCTGTTTTTTCTTCGGATAAATCGACTTTGGATATTGTGAAAAAGTATAATTTGAAATTAAAGAAATAATTTAAAGTATACCTTTATATCTTTTCAAACCCGACAGGTTTTAAGAACCTGTCGGGTTTACTGTTTCGTATAAATGACGGATACGCAAATGCTTCTCTACAGTATATTATAGAATATGTTAGACTAAAATTTTCTCAATCGCATTCAATTCATCCTGCGTAAACTCTAAACTTTGCAAACAATCAATATTATTATTTAATTGTCTCACAGAACTCGCGCCAATTAAAACCGAAGTAATTCGTTTGTCTTTTTGCAGCCAGGCCAAAGCCATTTGCGCCAAAGATTGATTACGGTTTTGAGCGATTTCATTGAGTTGTACTAATTTTTGAATGCGTTCGGGAGTAACCTCATCTTCTTTTAAATGTCCGTTTGGGTTATGCGCTCTGGAATTTTCAGGAATTCCTTTCAGGTATTTATCCGTCAAAAGTCCTTGTGCCAAAGGCGAGAATGCGATGCAGCCTACTCCTTTTTCTTCCAAAACATCCAGTAAACCATTCTCAACCCAACGCTCCAACATTGAATATTTGGCCTGATGAATCAAACATGGCGTTCCTAATTGCTTTAAAACATCCACCGCAACTCGGGTTTGCTCTGCCGAATAATTACTGATTCCCACATACAATGCTTTTCCGCTTCTTACAGCGTAATCCAAAGCCTGCATCGTTTCTTCAATTGGAGTTTCAGGATCAGGACGATGCGAATAAAAAATATCGACATAATCGACTTTCATTCTTTTTAAACTCTGGTCTAAACTTGATAATAAATATTTACGAGAGCCCCAATCACCATAAGGCCCGTCCCACATGGTGTAACCCGCTTTGGTTGAAATGATGATTTCATCACGTAAATTTCCCTGAAAATTATGCCATAGAATTTTACCAAAATTAGTTTCTGCAGAACCTGGAACCGGTCCGTAATTATTAGCCAAATCAAAGTGAGTGATTCCTTTATCAAAAGCATCTACAGCAATACTTTCTGCATTTTCAAAATTATCTACTGACCCAAAGTTGTGCCATAATCCTAAAGAAATTTCAGGTAGTAATAACCCGCTTTTTCCGCATCTGTTATATTTCATTATTTTAGTTTAAATTGCTTGGTGTTTTAATAGGTTTTAAAGGTAGAAAAAAAGTAGTAAATATAAAGTTGTGTTTTTTTTTAATCTCGCAAAGTCGCGAAGGCGCAAAGTTTTTTAAAATTTTAAGATTGAAAGCGCCCATCTTTAGCCAATGGCTATTAAAAAAATAGAAATCGCCACGAATTCACGAATGAATTGTTTAAAAATTCGTGAATTCGTGGCGAAAAAAAACTTAGTGCCTTTGAGCCTTTGTGGCAAAAACCTATTCTTTTATCTCAAAACCACTCTCCAATCCTTTATCAGAACTTCCTCCAACCATGATTTTAAAAGTTCCCGGTTCTACCAAATAATTTCCCTCATTATCATAAAAACCAAGCTCTTTTTCGGTCAAAGTAAAAGTTATCGTTTTGCTTTCCCCTTTTTTCAAATTCACCAATTCAAAACCTTTTAGTTCTTTTATTGGTCGAACAATACTGGCGTATTCATCATGAATATATAATTGCACTACTTCTTTTCCGTCATAATTTCCAGAGTTTGTTACGGCAACACTAACCTGAACACTTTCTCCCTTTGCAAAAGCAGTTTTATTGATTTTGAGATTTTTATAATCAAACTTCGTATAACTCAATCCAAAACCAAACGGATATTGAGGCGTTTTCTCCACATCCATATAATGAGACCAAAACACGTTTTTATCACTATCAACAGGTCTTCCTGTACTGTATTTGTTATAATAAATCGGCACCTGACCCACATTTCTCGGGAACGACATTGGCAATTTTCCGCTTGGGTTATAATCGCCGTATAAAACCTGCGCAACCGCATTTCCGGTTTGAGTTCCTAATTGCCACGCTTCAACAATAGCCGGAATATGCTCTGCAGCCCACGGAATACTCAACGGACGACCGTTATTCAAAACCAAAACCACATTAGTGTTTACTTTATAAATTTCTTCTAGTAATTCCTGCTGTAATCCTGGTAAATTAAGATCAGTTCTGCTTCTTCCTTCACCGCTTTGAAAACCGTATTCACCTAAAACCATTACCACAACATCAGCATTTTTTGCGGCTGTCTTGGCTGCTTCAAAACCACTTTTATCTGTAGTATTAAAAACTGTTTCCGTTAAAAAAGTAGCTTTTTGCAAAAGCAATTCCAAACCTTTTTCGAATACCAATTGATTGTCTTTGTATTGCTGCATTCCTTCTAAAACCGAAACGGCAGTATTGTCATCTGCAGCAATTCTCCAGCTTCCTAACGGACTATTTTTATCATTTGCCAAAGCGCCAATCAAAGCAATTTTCTGTCCGGATTTTTTTAGCGGAAGTAAACCTTTTTCATTTTTCAATAATACAATAGATTTCTTCGCCATATCCAAAACCCCATCATTATTCGCTTTACTCCCCACAACCACTTTTTCACGTTTTTCATCGCAATATCTATACGGATCATCAAATAAACCAAGCTCAAATTTCACACGCAAAATTCTACGAACGGCATCATCAACCAAAGCTTCTTTTACCTTTCCTTCTTTCACCAAACCAACCAATTTTGCGACATACAAATACGATTCCATATCCATGTCAGAACCTGCGATTACCGCTTTTGCAGTTGCATCGGCTTCATCTTTTGCATAACCATGAGCAATCATTTCGCGAATCGAAGCATAATCAGAAATTACAAAACCATCAAACTTCCATTTTCCTTTCAGGATATCCCTTTGCAGAAAAACATTTCCCGTTGCCGGAACCCCATTCAGCGTATTAAACGAATTCATAAACGTACGAACTCCCGCCTGAACCGTAGCTTCAAAAGGAGGCAAAACCGAATTATACAATTTCGAATTACTAATGTCAACAATATTATATTCCAATCCCGCCTCTACATAACCGTAAGCCGCAAAATGTTTCGCACAGGCCGCAATCGTATTTAATTTAGCCAGATCAGCAATTGTTTCACCCTGAAAACCATGAACTCTCGCAGTCGCGATTTTACTTCCCAAATATGCATCTTCTCCTGCACCCTCCATCACACGTCCCCATCTTGCATCGTTTGCAACGTCGACATTAGGACCAAAAGTCCAGTTAATTCCAGATGCCGAAGCTTCATCAGCCGCAATCGCCGCCGATTTTTTAATTGCTTCCAGATCCCAACTCGCTGCTTCTGCCAGCGGAATCGGGCTTAACGTTTTATAACCGTGAATCACATCAAAACCTATAATCAAGGGAATCCCCAATCGTGTTTCTTCAACCGCGATTTTCTGCACCGCGCGAACCTCTTTTACACCACGAACGGTCAACATCGACCCAACCCAGCCTTTTCGCAAATGTTCGTATTTCAGTTCCGCAGTTCCCCCTTTTGGAGCCGGTCCCGTTACATCCCAAAATCCGTTATATTGATTCATCTGCCCCACTTTTTCCTCCAGAGTCATCAATGGCAAAAGCAGATCAATTCGCTGCTCAATAGTTTTATTTTTATCCAGATACGGCTTTTTCTGTGCATTCATATTTCCAACAGTAAACAGGGCAAAAACCCCAATAGTTATTATTTTTTTATTTTTCATAATAGTATAATGGTCAGATAGTTTATTTTAAAGGCGCTATCCCGATAGCTATCGGAACTGAGATACTAAGTTTCTTTTGGGCGTGTTCGCCGCGGCGAATCGGGCTATTCGCTTCAAGTCCTCGCACTTCCTTCTTCAGGCTGTGGGCTTTCCGCTGCTATCCCTAACGCGAACGTTGCTAAAAGAACTTTTTTCTCATACGAATTTCTCACAATCTTGTCATCCTGAGGAACGAAGGATCACACAAGAGATTCCGCACAGTAATTCTCAAGTCTTTGTCGGGTTTCTAGTGTGATCCTTCGTTCCTCAGGATGACAAACTTTATGTCTCACTTTGCGGGGCTTCGACTCCGCTCAGCCTGACAAAAAGCAAGACAAAAACAAAAAAAATCTGCGTCAATCCATTTAAATCCGCATAATCCGTGGGCAATTACTCTTATTCAGAAATAAAACAAGAAGCCGGTAAATTCGCTTTATTAAACAAATCAGATTGTATCGTATTTCCCCAAGCAAATCTCACTTTTGCAGGATTCACAACTTTTTTACTCACCAAAACCACCTGATTATTTTTTATCGAAGCTTCTGCAGGATAGAAAACTCCATCGGCTCCAGCCAATTCAAATTGATTCGAAGTCTTATTCTTGAAATACAATCCATCAGCAGAATCAAACGAAACGATTGCTTTGTTTTTTTCAATCTTAAAATCTTTGTAAAGCGGACTATTCACCAAACCTGAATTGACTTTATAAGTATCTGCCAAAGCGAAGTTTGCCAAACGAATCCCGACCGACTTTTTATTCTTTGGATGAATATCAATCGTGTCCGAAATATCGCTGATCACCACCATTCCGGTTTTAGTAACATCTTTCAGGACTTTTCGTTGAGAATTTCTAACCGTAACATTCGAGAAGTTATTAGAACCCGTTTTATATGGCGCAATTTGAACGAAATAAAATGGAAATTCGTCGTTCCAGGCATTTCTCCAGGATGTAATCAAAGCCGATAATGTTTGATCGTAAACCAATGAACCAACATTCGATTCGCCCTGATACCAAAGTGTTCCGGCAATTTTAAAACCAACAAAAGGATAAATCATGGCGTTATAGGCTCTACCAGGTTGACGCGGCCCATATTCCTGTTCGTTGAGTTTTTTAGCATTTTCTAATAAAACAGGATCGTTCTGCACTACTTCTTCCGGCATCCAGATCTCCGCTGGCGTTCCGCCCCAGTTCGAAGAAATTAATCCTATTGGGACATTTTTTAAATCTTCGCGCAAGCGTTTGGCAAAAAAGTAACCAATCGCGCTAAAGTTTTTCATGGTTTCAGGAGTCGATTCGACCCAGTTTCCCAATAGATTATTTTGAGGCGTTGTAGCCGTTAATTTCGGAACGGTAAAAAAACGAATATTTGGATTCATAGCATTTTTCATTTCTTCCTCTCCATTATCTATTCCCCAACTTACAGACATTTCCATGTTCGATTGTCCGGAACAAACCCAAACTTCTCCAATCAGAATATTTTTAAGAATTACTTCATTATATCCTTTTATCGAAATCGTGTAAGGTCCTCCCGCTTCAGGCGTTTTTATATGCAGTTCCCATTGTGCCTGATTATTCGCTACGACTTTATATTCCTGATTGTTCCAGCCCGAAACCAATTTGATTTCTTCCTTAGGATTCGCCCAACCCCAAATTTTCACTTCGGAGTTGCGTTGTAAAACCATATTATCACCAAAAATATTAGGAAGTGTAACGTTTGCCATCATAGTACTGGAAATCATCAGAATGAAAACAAACTTAAATATATTATTTTTCATTTAGTAACTTTTTTAAAAACGGAGCATATTCCTGAGCCAAAACCTTATGATCCGCCACATCAGGATGCCCTGAACAGCCTTTTGGCGTCATTGGTTTAAATTTGAAAACAACAATTGGTTTATGAGTCTTATCTTCTGCGAAAGCCGCTTTTACTTTGTTCAGACAATCTTCAAAAACAATCGCTCTTTCGCCGTTTATCATTGGACTATTAGTGATCACAATTTGCGCATTAGGATTGTACTTGTACAACATTTTGATAAAGTTGATATAATTCGAAACGTACTTTTCCGGATTAAAAGGCAAACGTTCTTTTTTACCATCTCCGCTAGAAAAATCATTGGTTCCTAATGCAATGCTGATAATATCAGGCTGAAAAGCAAAATCATATTTAGGTTTAGAATTGTCTTTCGTTAAATATAAATTCTGATAAACGTCAGGCATAATTCCTTCGTCTTTATTCTCATCATTCCAGTTTCTATACATTCCAATTCCCGAAACCGAACTCATCAAATAATCAACACCAATTGCTCGCGAAAGTACAGGCCCGTACGCATAATAGCCATTATGATGATCAAAATACTCGCCTTTATCACAAGGAACATCTGATGGATCACTTGCTGCTCCACAGGTAATGGAATCTCCAATAAACTCGATTTTCTTTTTCTTTTTTGCAGTAATCGAAATCAGTTTTGCCGTTGTTCCCGCAAATAGAATTCCACCGCTATGCGCTTCTGTAGTTTTATAAATTTCTAAAGTATGTTCTTTTTTATTTGAAGTAATTTTCACGGGGAAAGATTGCCCTGCCCCTTTTTCGATTCTTAATTTCCCAATATATTTCCCATCCAAAACCAAAGAAACATAATTATGATGTTCCCATGAATCAATACCTTGAAGTGAAATCGAACACTCATTCCCCCTAAAATTAAAAGAAACCGAAGAAGCTGTTCCTATTAAAACAACTGTATTATCGGAAAGTTTTTCAACACGACCCTGATACAGAAAAGTTTCTGTTTTACTTTGTGAAGTTGAAACAATTGAAATCAGCAAAAATGAAATTAAAAATGCTATTTTTTTGAGAAACATAATTTATTTGTTAAAATATAAATACGATTCACAAATATATCTGAAATACGATATACAAAAAGATACTAAAACATCAAAAAGCAATAAAAAAACACCAAAATAAAAAGATGTATCTTCCGTTCTTATTACTCATCCACTGTTTCTTTGTATAACATTGTTTTTGATATTCAAAAGCAAGGCTATACATTCGTAAATAAAATCTTATAATTATATTTTAAAATGAAATCATCCCTATATATCGCATTTGCAGCTACGATTGTATGCTCTTCTTTTACTTTACAAAAAGAAAATAAGTCCATTAGTCATCAAACCGAAAAATTACAAACGACAATAGAACGTGATTCTATTATTAGCTATGCCACACAATATCTAGGAATACATTATTTATACGCAGGAAATGATCCCAAAAAAGGATTTGATTGTTCTGGCTTTGTCAATTATGTTTTCCAACATTTTAAGGTTAGCGTACCAAGAAGTTCCAGTGGATATAAAAATCTGGGAATTTCAAAAAAACCGGAAAATTTTAAAGTTGGAGATGTTTTAGTTTTTTACGGCTACAAGAACAGAAACGTTGTTGGGCATGTCGGAATCATTTGCGAAGCCAATGGCATGAATTCTAAATTTATCCACGCCCCATCAGGAAAAGCCGGCAGCGTAACGATTAGCGATCTGGACTCAGAACATTATAGCAAACGATACTATAAATGTGTTGATGTACTTCCTTGATTTTTTTTTCACGCAGATTTAAAAAGATTTCAGCAAATGCGCGCAGATTCATTTATTCTGATAATTCAAAAAATCAAATTAAATCTGCTTTTATCTGCCAGATCTACGTGAAAATTACTGTAGTTAGCAACAAACCATTTCTATTCTTCGGTAAGTAATTTGATCAAACTTTCATCTCTTTTATAAACATCTTTATAAAAGTTCAAATTACCATCACGATCAACCCAAGCGGTAAAATAACCGATGTAAACCGGGATTTTCTTTTTTAGCGTATACCAGCTTTCTTTACCGGCATGCATCGCTTTATCAATTCTCTCCGGAGTCATACTTGGATCTTGTTTCAAAAGTTCGATGGCTAATTCTCTTGGTTTGCCTACACGAACACATCCGTGACTAAAAGCCCTGTTTTCTCTTTCGAACAAACTTTTTGCCGGCGTATCATGTAAATAAATGTTATTTGAATTCGGGAATAAAAACTTCACCAAACCAAGCGAATTGTTTTTTCCGGGTAACTGACGAACTGCGCCATTATTCCATTCCAGATTTTTCTGAGCTAAATAATTCTTGTTTTTTGCCATTCCCGGTTTGATCTCACTTTTGATGATGCTTGGAGGCACATTCCAATACGGACTAAAAACAATATTATTCATCATTCCGCTAAAAACTACGGTTTTGGTCATTGCTCTTCCTACCACAACTGGGGATACAAATGCAATTTCATGATTGCGAATCAAATACAATCTAAACTCCGGAATATTAACCTCGATGTATTCTTTCCCTTTTTCGAGCTCAGGGTCAATCCATCTGCAACGTTCCATGTTGGCAATAATTGTCTTGATTCTATCCGAAACAGGAACATTCAATTCCGCAATATGTTCCGGTAAAATAATATTTTTTGGTGTTAAACCGTGATGGAATTCGTAGCTTCTGATTCCTTTTATCAATGTCGAATCACAAATATTGCTTTTGCTATTTTCTTTAAGATCACCCGTTATGTAAAGCCTTTCTCTAATTTGCCCAATTGCAACAATAGAATCTCCCAGTTTAAGGCTTTTAAAATCTTCACCGGTTTCGATAGTTTTCCATCCTCCTTTTTTCTCAATCTCTCTGTATTGATGAAGCGCGTCACGAAGCTTATAATACTGACTGAACATTTTGCTTTTTTTGTCGTCGCTAATAGTCGCTTTTTTATAGATAGAGTCCGAAAAAACCTGATAGTTTACTTTTTTTCGAGGTAAAAGCCATTCTAATGATCTGGTCGTTTTTTCATCTACACCGGAAACTTTCTGCGCATAATAAAAATACAGATTGGTAATCATCAAATCGGTATCAGTTTGCGACAATTTGTTTTCGGCTGTATGCTCAAAAATAGGACTGATCTTTTCGTTGTAAGGAAAATTCGCTTTTAAGCCTTCCTGATCTAATCCCTTATATTTATTGAATAATGTATTCCCGTATTCTACAACACCTTTATTATCGAGCCATAACTGGGTAGATTTGTTTTTCTTGTATAAAGCCAGAACCTCGCTCTGAAATTTAATCAATTTAGGATATGCCTGATAAAACGTTGAAATGCCAGAACTATCAATTGTAATTTTAAGTTCGGGAACCACTTTTTCTGAAGTTTTTTTTGATTCTTCTGTATTCTTTTCTGTTTTCTTATTACAGGAAACAGCAGCAAAAATAAGGACTACAGCAACAAGCGGATAGAAAATTTTCATAATATTTTTTTAAATAAAAATAGAAAAGTTTTGGAGAAAACAAACCATTTATAGAAAAATTAATCCTGACTTTACAATCTGATTTTTACTTCGCGAAAAAGCATAAAAAAACTCCGAATACATTACATATCCGGAGCTTCTACTTTATAACCAACCTTTATTTTAGATTACCGTTCCTTTTAAAGTAAGTACTTTTGGAGTAGTCTCCGCACTTGTTGTTACAGTAACTGTTTTTGTAAAACCACCTTTGTTGGCTGCATTATACGTTGCTGTTACTTTAGCTGATTTTCCAGGTAAAATAGGCTCTTTTGTATAATCTGTTGCAGTACAACCACAAGATCCCTGTACGTTTGTAATAACAACCGCAGTTTTTCCTGTATTTTTAAATTCGTAAACAATTGCTTTTGGCGTTCCTTGCGGAATTTGACCTACATCAATTGTTTCTGCTTTCCATACAATTGTAGAAGCTGTTTCCAGAACAATATTGGTCTCAGTTTCAGAAGTCATAGATTGTATTGGTGCAATTGCTGAAAAAGACATTAAGCTTAAAGCTAAGGCTAACATCGAAATTTTAATCATTTTCATAGTTATATAATTTAATGGTTTATAGTTCTAATTTTGTTTTACAAAGATAATTCAGACAAATCCTAATCGCTGTTAACCGCTTTCAAATCTTTGTTAATGACTTGTTAATCGGTGTTTTTAAACCTAAATTTGATTAATATTACACTCTAAAATACCGTTTTCTTGAAAATAAATAAACTCAATAGTATTATCCTTCTGGGACTTGTAGCCATTATTAGCATATTGGTCGCACAATTGCTCTGGACAAAAGAGGCTTTTACTTTAGAACAAAAAAAACTAAGCCAGAAAGCCAACATCGCTTTGCTGGAAGTTGCCAGGAAATTATATGAAGGAAAGGATCATGAAGCATCCTGCCAAAACCCTGTTCAAAAAATTTCAAACGATTATTATATTGTAAATATTCAGAACGATTTTGAACCGGATATTTTAGAGTTCTATTTGAGATCAGAGTTTAAAAAAATGAACATTACAACTGATTTTGAATACGCTGTGTATAATTGCCAAAGTGATGAAATGGTTTACGGAAAGTACATCTCGTTTTCTGAAAAAGAAAAAACGAAGAGAACAGTTTCTTTTCCAAAGCATAAAAACTTAGTATATTATTTTGCCATTCGTTTTCCCAACGAAACGACGTATTTGTTCAGTTCGATGCGATTTTGGTTTATACTTTCGATCGCTTTAATCCTGATTTTATTGATTTACGTCTATTCGATTTTTACGCTTTTGCAGCAAAAAAAATACTCTGAACTGCAACGGGATTTTATCAATAATATGACACATGAATTCAAAACACCATTGTCTTCGATATTAATTGCTTCTAAATATCTAAGTGAACAAAACCCGATTAAAGACGATAAAAAATTGCATACGTACACCAATATTATTATCAATCAGAGTCATAAACTGAACAATCATATTGAGAAAATTCTAAACATTGCCAAATCCGATTATGCTCCTTTAGAATTAAAAAAAGAAATGGTTTTAATTGTTCCGATTATTGAGGAAACTATCGAAAATATTCAGTTAAAATATCCTGAAGCTTTTATTACAATCGAAACATTCTCGAATGAATACCAAATAGAAACGGATGTTTTTCATTTCTCTAATTTGGTTTATAATTTATTGGATAATGCTATAAAATACTGCAACGAAAAACCGCAGATCACAATTGGAATTTCAACCGAAAATTCAGTTATAAAAATGGCTTTTAGTGATAACGGAATTGGAATTTCTCCTAAAAACATGTCTTTTGTATTTGATAAATTTTACCGCGCTCAAAACGAAAAAAGCAATGAGGTCAATGGTTTTGGACTTGGTTTGTATTATGTAAAAGAAATTTGCAACTTGCATAATTGGAAAATAAAAGTACAAAATAACCCAACTAACGGCATTACTATAACTTTGTCAATTCCTTATAAAAAATGAAACAATTCAAAATACTTTATACCGAAGACGATGAAACTTTAGCCTTTTTGACCAAAGACAATTTGGAACAAAACAATTATGAAGTAATTCATTGTTGCGACGGGCAATCTGGATTAGAAACCTTTAAAAAAGAAAATTTTGACATTTGTATCTTTGATATCATGATGCCAAAAATGGATGGGTTTGACTTGGCTACAGAGATCAGAAAGTTAAATACTGATATTCCGATTATCTTTCTCTCTGCAAAAACACTAAAAGAAGATCGAATTAAAGGTTTGCGACTGGGCGCAGATGATTATCTGGTAAAGCCTTTTAGCATTGAAGAATTGCTGCTGAAAATTGAAATTTTCCTGAAGCGTTCTCAGAAAAATATTCCGATAGAAAAATCTGTTTATGAAATTGGAAAGTATCAATTTGATACCAACAATTTTATTTTATTTAATGAAAATGAAAAAATCAGCCTTACACAGCGTGAAGCCGAATTATTGAAATTATTTCTGGACAATAAGAATTCGGTTTTAAAAAGAGAACAGATTTTGACTTCGCTTTGGGGCACTGATGATTATTTTATGGGACGCAGCCTGGATGTTTTTATTTCACGACTGCGTAAAATCTTAGTTAATGAAGATGGTATTGCTATAGAAAATCTTCACGGAATTGGGTTTAGGTTTACGGTGTAGTTTAATTTCTAACGAGTTAAAACATTATTTGCTTTATCCGGGCATTGTAAAAATATAATAATTACAAAAACCTTCTTATAAATACATTATCCTGAAAAGTTACATTTTTAATACAAATTAGAAAAAAACTGTAAAATTATTTTTAAAAAACTTTCGTATTTTTAATATCTAATTTTCCTCGATATGAAATTACATCATTTACGCAACGCCACTTTAGTTATTGAAACTGAAACCGATGTTATATTGGTTGATCCAATGTTAGGAAAAAGAAAAACGGTTCCGCCTTTTACAATTTTTCGTTATAAACCTCATAGAAATCCAATTGTTGCTTTACCCAAAAATAGCCGGGATATTTTAAGCAGGGTTACTATTTGCCTTATTACACATTTACATCCTGATCATATTGACAAAGCCGGAGAAGTTTTTCTTCGACGAAAAAGCATTCCGGTAATTTGCAGTACAAAAATTGAAAATGCATTAAGCGCAAGAGGTTTAAACATTCTTCAAACTTTAAATTATTGGGAACCGGAAGAGTTTTTGGGAGGCAAGATTATAGGTATTCCCGCGATTCATGGTTACGGATTTATTGCAAAATTTATGGGGAACGTAATGGGTTTTTATATTGAATTACCTAATCAAAAATCAATTTACATAAGTTCAGACACCGTTTTTACTGAACACGTACAAAAAGTTTTGGTTGAATTTAAACCGGAAATTGCTGTAGTAGCCTGCGGAACAGCAAGATTAGATATTGGTCAGCCTTTATTAATGAGAATGAACGATATTCTGAAATTTGTTGCCTTGGCGCCTCAATATGTTTTGGCAAATCATTTAGAAGCTTTAAACCATTGCCCAACAAAAAGATCTGAATTGAGATTAGCCTTAGAGCAAAATAATTTATTAGATAAAGTTTCGATTCCGGAAGATGGCGAAATTGTTTCTTACTAAAGCTATAAAACCAGCAAACCAAATTCACGTAATGTATTGATAGGTTTTGAATACCAAAACAATTCGAAATCTTCTAAACTCGTTTCAAAATCAGCTTTTACTTCCTGAAAAGTGTAATTTTTAGCATTTGAAATTGCAATTTTGGTTAAAATTTCGACCAGCCATTTACCTTCTTCTTTATTAGTCTGAATGTTGAAACTTTCTTTTTTATCATGAAAAGTAAAAGTCATCATTTCCCAGGATCTTCCTTTTTTCGATTTTGTAAAATGTTCTGTAAAAGGCTTTCCTCCTAACCAAACGACTTTTGCATTTGGTTTTGTATTAAAATCATTTCCTTCTTCCAACGCATTAAAAATAAAATCGGGATCTATTTTTGTTTTTGGGATTTTAAAATCGAACCAATCCTGCAATTCGTAGTCAAAGCAGATTCCGTGCATGAAATTAAAGAGCGATTTCTTTAATCCAAAACTAAATTTATCATGATTGATTCCTGTAGAATCTGTATAATCGATATCGTTATTGGCGAAAGTTCCAATTGCCTCGGTCTTTTTTGTTACGCCAAATTTCTCCGGATATAATCCAACCGGGCTATGAGCCGTCATGGCAAACTGATGCCAAAATCCGGATTGCAGAATTCCTGCTTCAAACAATTGACGCACCATTTCGAGACTATCCACTGTTTCCTGAATGGTTTGTGTTGGGTATCCGTACATTAAATAGGCATGAACCATGATTCCGGCTTCGGTAAAATTTCGGGTCACTTTTGCTACTTGTTCCACCGTTACACCTTTGTCGATTAATTTTAATAATCGGTCAGACGCTACTTCTAAACCACCGGAAACAGCTATACACCCGGAAGCCTTTAGTAATAAACATAAATCTTTAGAAAAGCTTTTCTCGAATCGAATATTAGTCCACCAGGTTACGGCTAATTTTCGTCGCAAAATTTCCAAAGCCAAAGCACGCATCAAAGCGGGCGGCGCAGCTTCATCAACAAAATGAAATCCGTTTTGACCTGTTTGAAGCATCATATCTTCCATTCGATCACACAACAAATTGGCAGCAACAGGTTCGTAAACTTTGATATAATCTAACGATATGTCACAGAAAGTACATTTCCCCCAGTAGCAACCATGCGCCATGGTGAGCTTATTCCAACGTCCGTCGCTCCACATTCTGTGCATTGGATTTACAATTTCGATTACCGAAATGTATTTATCCAAAGGCAAATCAGAATAATCGGGAGTTCCTACGTAAGCTTGTTTGTAATCGTGCTTTAAGGAATTGTTTTTGTAAACTACTTTTCCGTCTTCTAGGAGAAAAGTTCTCTTGTACCGCTTCTCGTCCCTCGACTCCGTTCGGGATGACAAATTTTCAACAAGTTCTTCTATTGGAACTTCTCCATCATCTAAGGTAATAAAATCGAAAAACTCAAAAACACGTGCATCGGAAAGGGAACGCAATTCGGTATTTGGGAAACCGCCACCCATCGAAATTTTAATTTCGGGATGATGTTGTTTAATCCATTGTGCACATCTGAAAGCACTATATAAATTCCCCGGAAAGGGAACCGAAATCAGAAAAAATGTAGGCTGAATCGTTTCTATTTTAGCTTTTAAAATCGAAATTAAAATCGTGTCTATATAAGTTGGTTGTTGCTGTAAAGCTTCGTACAATTCATCAAACGAATTGGCGCTTCGCCCTAAACGTTCAGCATATCGGCTAAAGCCAAAATTTTCATCGACACATTCGACAATATAATCGGATATATCCTCAAGATATAAAGTGGCTAAATGTTTTGCTTTATCCTGAGTTCCCATTGTCCCAAAAGCCCAATCGAGTTCTTCCAATTGCGCAAAACGAGAAGCTTCCGGCAGAAAATCTTCCTGACAGATTTGCAAGGCTAATGTTGGGTTTTTCCCCTGTAAAAACTGAATGACAGCATCAATAGTTTTGATGTATTCATCCTGTAAAGCAAAAATACGTTTGGAATTATCAGAGGTTTCTTGATTCAATCCTTCAAACCTGAAACCTGAAACTTCAAACAAATCAATCAAACCCGTTTTCGAAAACAATTCTAAAATCACATCAATACCCAAATCAGCCTGAACCGATTCGATATTTTTTGTATTGAGAAATCCTTTTATATACGCTGTCGCCGGATACGGAGTATTCAGTTGTGTAAAAGGAGGGGTAATGACAAAAAGTTTGGTTTTCAAGGCAACATTATTTTTTGCAAAAATACGGGATATTTAGAGACTTTTCAGGAAAAGATTCAACTTGTGATTTTAGTTTCATTTTGTAGATATTTAATTACATTTGCTTCGTAGCTAAATATCCTATATGAAAAAAATTTTACTCTTATTTGTTGTTTTTATCAAATGTAATTGTGTTTTTGCCCAAGAAATTAATCCTAATTCGTCCAATAATTTTTTATTAGAAGATAAAAATGGCCATCTCATTCAAAATTTGGAACAACAAAAACAATTTTTGAAAATTAGGGAAGAAAAGATGAAGGCAGAAATGCTGAATTTAAAAAAAGTAATTTTAAATTCAAAAGATGGAAATTTGACTTCAAAAACAGCCGTTACTCTTAAAGGAGTAGAAATGTGTACTAACGGAGGTTTTGAGCAATATGAAACTATAAACGGAAACAGCTATCTTAAGAATTTTCTTTGCACAATTGGTGATCCTCCCGGACCTACGCAATGCCAATCGATCAGCAATACTGCCGACTCATACATCAATCGCTATAATCCAAATAATATGAACA
The DNA here is from genome assembly GCF_015350725.1 of Flavobacterium sp. CSZ. Taxonomy (NCBI): domain Bacteria; kingdom Pseudomonadati; phylum Bacteroidota; class Flavobacteriia; order Flavobacteriales; family Flavobacteriaceae; genus Flavobacterium; species Flavobacterium sp. CSZ. The sequence goes on along the minus strand of NZ_JADKPQ010000014.1, from coordinate 128,291 downwards.
TTATGGCAACCGGTGTTTCTGCCAATTTGGTTGACCCATATATAGGAGACATTAAAGCATTTGATCAATATGCTCTTAAAATTAATTATGAGAACTCCTCCACTTATGGCTCTATTGTTCAGGGCAAAAGGTATAAAACAAATAATGAAAATTATCTAAAATTTAACTACAAAGCGGTATTACAAAGTGTATATGACAATAGTCATACCGATAATCAAGCTTTTGTAAAAGCACGGATTTTAGATAAAAACAAGGCAGTTGTTAGTGAATTTTGTTTGGTAGGAGATGAAAAAAATTGCATTTTCAGCAAGGTTCCAAGCCAAACTTCTGATTTTGTTACTTTATATACTACCAATTGGCAATCAGGATTATTGGACATTTCATCAATTCCTAATAATGAAGAATTTACCGTTGAATTTATGGCTTCAAGATGTGGATTGGGTGGGCATTTCGGGTATATGTATATTGATGATGTTTGTACCCTACATTCCGCAGAAAATCTGCAAGGCTCTATAGAACTAGATCCTTTGTATAAAGTTTGTCCAACTTTGCCGATTTCAGTTTGCGGCAGTTATACTATTCCTAATTCTGGAGGAATTTCTGCCTCAGTAAAAAAAATCACTTTAAATGTTTACAACAGCAATAACGTGTCAGTTTACAGTATCTCAACTACTTCAAGTTTAGACACAACAAATAAAAAATTTTGCTTTACATTAAAAACCAGTGATTTTCCCAATATTACAAATGCTAATTATAATGTAGGCGTACAAATAGATTATGACATTTCTGGAACTTCATGCACAGGAACCACATTTAATTCTGCCATAGATCCAGATGCAAATCCTGGCTGGGATATTTCTTTTTTGAATTGCTCTTCAAGTTGTAACATTAATGTAACGACCGCCAAAATATCTCAATGTGATGCAAACCGTGACGGGAGTGAAAATTTTGATTTGTCTACATTAAATTCTTTAGTGGTTGCTTCTACAGCAGGTTTAAATTTTAGTTATTTCAAAAATTACAACGAGGCAGATTCCAACTTAAATGCTATCAGCAATTTTACAAGTTATCCAAGTTCAAGTGCTTCTATTTTTGTCAGGGTGAGCAGGGATGCGATTTGTTATAAAATAATTTCTGCAAATCTAGAGGTAAGAAATCCCACTGCAAATATTACAGGTATCCTAAATGTTTGTTCCGGAAGCACTGTATTAACTGCTTCTCCAGGAGCTTCTTATTTATGGAGTACTGGTGGAACTACAAAAAGTATTGCGGTAACTTCGTTAGGAGATTATTCTGTTACTGTCACAGATTCTTTTGGATGCACCAGCAATGCAAGTGTTACTATCGAACCAAGCCAAACTGCAGTTTCTCCTATCTTACAGATTACACAACCTTCTTGTTTTGTCTCCACAGGAACAATAAAAATAACCTCGGCGGCATTACAATATAGTTTTGATGATGGTAATACCTGGGGTGCAAGCAACACGAAGAGTAATTTATATCCCGGAACTTATCAAGTAAAAATAAAGACCGTAAATGGATGCACCTCCTATTCTCAAAGTGTAATTATTACAGCTGCTTCTACTTTGTATCCAAATTATACTTATACCAATCCTTTATTTTGCGGAGATACCGGCAGTATTACCATTACAACTCCAGCTGCATACTATAGTTTTGATGATGGTAATACCTGGGGAAATAACTCTACCGCTAACAATCTTTTACCTGCAAATTATAAAATTCGTACCAAAGATTTACAAGGTTGTATTTCGTCAGCAAACAATGTACTTATTAGCAGTAATACGCTAGAAACCCCAACTTATACAACTGTATCACCTGCTTGTACTGCAAAAGGAAGTATTAGCATTGATACTCTTTCGGATTTTTACACTTTTGATGGAGGAACTACGTGGGTTACAAACAATACAATGAGTAATTTAAATGCAGGAAGCTATTCTTTAGGAATTAAAAATGCTTTAGGTTGTACTTCTTTCTATACTTATGCTTATTTAAATAATTACGAAAATTCCTATCCTCAGTATACATCCGAACAACCTGTTTGCGGAACAGATGGCAGTATTACTATTACTACAATAGGAGATTCCTATAGTTTTGATAATGGTACAACGTGGACTAGTAATAATGTTAAAATTTTACCTTTCGGAACCTATCAAATAAAAATAAAAAACAGTGCGGGATGTATCAGCGCTGCTGCTTATGTTTATTTATCTCAGCCTTATTTGAATTCGCCAATTATTACCCAGGAACAGCCAACTTGTGGTGTAAACGGAAAAATCACAGTCAACTCATTATCCGATTTTTATAGCTTTGACAATGGTACAACCTGGACAACTCTTAATTCTAAATCATTACCTCCTGGTATTTATACCGTAATTATAAAAAATAATCTCGGATGTATGTCTTATCCAAATACTATTTATTTAAATAATCCAAATATAGATATACCCGATTATACAGTTGTTCAGCCCACTTGTACATCCTCGGGCAGCATTACAATAAATACAGCTGCCAGTTTCTATAGTTTTGATGGAGGCTACACTTGGGGAACTTCTCCTACCTTATCAAATCTTACTTCTTATGGATATTACAACATTTCAGTAAAAAACAATTTAGGGTGTGTTTCTAACTCTGTAAGTGTATCAATTAACAACGCAAGGCTTCCTGATCCAGATTATACAGTCACCAATCCAAGTTGTGGAAATATTGGCAATATTACATTCAACACAACTGCAGATTATTACAGTATCGATTATGGTACAAACTGGAGTACAAGTAATGTTTTTAATAATTTAAGTCAGGGATCCTACTATTTAATGATAAAAAAAGATAATTGTATATCCAATTACATTTCGATTTATATGGATTCCTCGAAATTAGCACAGCCCAATTTAACTATCGTTCAGCCAGGATGTGGAACAAAGGGCAGTATTAAAATTAATACTACTGCAAGCTTTTATAGTATTGACGGTAACAATTGGGTGACAAATCCTGTTTTTTCGAACCTTTCAGCAGGATATTATTACCCAATGATCAAAAATGCTCAAGGTTGTATTTCTAACTCAAACTCTGTATCACTTCAAGAATTCTATCTTCCAGTTCCCACTTTTAAAACAACACAACCTACTTGTGGAGTTGGCGGAAGCATAACCTTTACTTCAACTGGAGTACAATACAGTATAAATGGAGGTACAACCTGGAGTAGTAATCCTGTATTTACTAACCTAAGTCCAAACTCTTATAATTTATTAGTAAAAAATGCTTCTGGGTGCACATCTTACCCGTACGGTACATACGCTTACCTACAACAGTATTATTTACCTAATCCGGATTTTACATTAATCCAACCAACCTGTGGTATCAACGGAAGTATTACTATTGCAACAGTTGCAAGTTCTTATAGCTTTGATTATGGCAATACTTGGACAACTAACCCCGTTCTTTCAGGACTTAATTCTGGTTATTACAACATCATGATAAAAAATGCAACGGGTTGTAAATCTAATAATTTGTCAATATTCATCAATCCTTATTATCTTCCCGATCCAAATATAAAAGTAGTACAGCCAAGCTGCGGAAATGGAGGAAGTATAACCGTTACAACTCCTGCTGCCAATTATAGTTTTGATGGGGGCAATACCTGGACTACAAATCCAATTTTATTAAATCCTGCGAGTTCGTCTTATAATATCCTTATTAAAAATGCAGCAGGTTGTAAATCAAATGCACAATATGTCTACATAAACAAATATTACCTTTCATCGCCAAATGTATCTACTATTCAACCCACATGCAGTACTCCTACTGGATCTATAATAGTAAATTCTGCTGCAGACCAATATAGTTTTGATAACGGAATAACCTGGACTACAAATCCTGTAAAGAAAAATTTAGCTGGCGGCTCATACACTGTAGTAATAAAAAACACTCTTGGCTGTACGTCTTCAGGCAATTATATCTATATAAATACTCCTCCCTCAATTCCTGCTGCACCCGCTGTAAATATAGTTCAACCTTCTTCCTGTGGTGCCACTGATGGAAGTATAACCATAACAACATCGGCCATAAGTTATAGTTTCAATGATGGAAACAGTTGGACAACAAGTCCTACGAAAATAAATGTAGGCGCTGGTACATATATTATTAAAATCAAAACAAATTCATATAGTTGTGAATCAGCAACCACTGTTGTCAATTTGAGTTCTGGCACTACAATCGCAGCTCCAGATTTTACTACTACTCAGCCAAGTTGCAGCTCATCAAAAGGTTCTATTACTATTACAACAAATGCAGCAACTTATAGCTATGACAACGGATTAACCTACGTTTTTTCTAATACAAAAACAGATCTTTCGCCAGGTGTTTATTTCATAAAGATTAAAAATTTATCGGGTTGCGTTTCAGATGCTGCTCCAGTTACGATTTCATCATTATCAGCGCTTTCAGCTCCTTCCTTTACAGCGACTCAACCCAATTGCACCAATTTTACAGGGTCAATTTCAATTAATACTGCTGCCGATTTTTATAGTTTTGATAACGGAATCACGTTTGGGGCATCCAATACAAAATCTAATCTTTCTGCAGGAACTTACAATTTGATGATTAAATATAATTCGGGTTGTATTTCCCTGGCTGCACCGGTCACTATACAAGCTGCACCTGTAATTCCTGAAGCACCGCAAATGGTAGTCACAAACCCACTGGGCTGTAGTTCTGCCTTAGGCAGCATTATGGTTTCTACGGTTGCAAATCTATATAGTTTTGACGATGGTCTTACATGGGATACCAGCAATACTGCCAATTTATCTCCCGGAAGTTATTTTATCCGAATAAAATACACAAATGGCTGCCAATCGATTGCGTACAAAGCAACCATCAATGTACCGCCAAATGCTCCTTCAACTCCAACCTTAAATGTTACCCAGCCTATTACTTGCAGCAATCCATTTGGCTCGATTTTAATTACAAGTACAGCTGATCAATATAGTTTTGACAATGGTAAAAATTATTCATCCAATCCTAATTCCGGAAATTTAATAGCGGGAACCTATATGGTTCGTGTTAAAAATAGTATTGGCTGCGAGTCTGCTTCATTACCTACAACCATTAATACTCCAACGGATTATCCGAGCAATCCTGCATTTATAATTTCCCAACCAGACTGCAATAATCTTAAAGGTGCTATTACAATTACCGATGCTGCACCAGAATATAGTTTCGATAATGGTGTTAGCTGGACTACAACTGCAATGAAATCAAATCTTGACCCTAAAACCTATTCTATTAAGGTCAAAAATAATAACGGTTGTATTTCAAATGCAACCACAGTTACAATCAATCCTTTTACAAATTTTACTCTAAAGCCTGCTTTAGCCAGCCCCCAAACATTCTGTATTCAACAAAATGCAACGCTAAATTCAATTATTATCACAGGGCAAAGCATAAAATGGTATGACGCATTAACAAAGGGGTCTCTTTTATCCAATACAACTTTGCTTCAAGACACTAAGACTTATTATGCTTCTCAGACTATAAATGGATGTGAAAGTGAAAGAGTTTCTGTGTCCATAAAAATTCAAGATACGCATACTCCTTCCGGCGATGCAAATCAGACATTTTGTACAGGACAAAATCCAACTTTAGCGAACATTCAAATTACGGGAACGTCAATAAAATGGTATGATGCATTAACCAATGGTTCATTATTAGCAGAAACCGCAAATCTCGAAAATGGAAAAACTTACTACGCTTCTCCAACAGAAAATAATTGTGAAGGTCCTAGATTGGGAGTTACAATTTCATTTACAAACACTCCAGCTGCTCCAACTGCAAATGGAAATCTAGAGTTTTGCAAAAGCGAGAATGCAACATTAAATGACATTCAAATAACAGGACAAAACACAAAATGGTATGATACTAGTTTCTCAACTGGCGTTTTAAGCAATACAACTGTATTAGAAAACAATAAAACGTATTATGTTTCACAAACCATTGGATGCGAAAGTGACAGAACTCCAATTCTAGTTCAGGTTCATGACACTCCTCTACCAATTGGAAATAATAATCAAGAGTTTTGTATTGATGAAATTGCTACAATCGAGAATCTTAATATAGCTGGATTATCTTTAAAATGGTATGACGCTGCAACAAATGGCAACATTTTACCAGAAACCACTTTATTACAAAATGGCATCTATTACGCTACACAAACATTAAACAATTGTGAAAGTAAAAGATTTGCCGTAACAGTAAAAATTCAGGATACTCAAAATCCCATTGCTGACTCACCACAAACATTCTGCGTACAACAAAATGCTTCAATAAAAAGCATCAACATTACAGGGCAGAATATAAAATGGTATCAAAGTACATCTTCGAATACCACGTTGTCTGAATCAGCAGCTCTTGAAAACGGAATCACTTACTATGCCTCACAAACGATAAGGAATTGCGAAAGCGACAGAATTCCAATTACAATAAATATTCTGGAAGCAACTCAAGGAGATTGTATTAATTATGTGGACGAATTACCTTTTCCTAAATTCTTTACGCCAAATAACGATGGTTATAATGATAACTGGACAATAGACTTCGCTTATTTGAAACCTAATACAACAATTCGAATATTTGATCGCTACGGAAAATTCATCAAGGAACTAAATCTTAATACTTCCTGGGACGGAACTTACCTCGGTACAAATGAACCTGCCTCAGATTATTGGTTTACTGTGACAAGATTAAACGGAAAAGAATATAGAGGACATTTTAGCCTTAAACGATAAAAAATAACCGCAAAGTAAATTTTGCGGTTATTTTTTATTGAGAACTTATATATCTTATTTTGTTTGTACTAAAAGCCAATTGGATATTTCTTCTAAAGCTATGGGAGAAAATGTCTGCTCAATGGTATCATATTCCATAGGAGAACCTGTTTTACATTCCTGAAACAAATGATTTAAATCAGGAAGTTCTTTGATTGTAACATTTTTATTCCCTGCCTTAATCAAAGCTTTTTTAATCGCTTCCAGATTAACAGTTGCAGGAACTTGTAAATCTTTGCTGCCATTAAGAGCTAAAACAGGGCATTTGACTTTTGCTAAAGCTATTGCCGGATCAATTCTTAAAAAATTGTACCACCACACATTTGTGATTTGTTCTGTAAATGATTTTGCAGTTTTATCATCAAGTTTTGATTGAGCGTAATTACTTAAATTGATTTTTAACTTTTCATCATTTGCAGCAGAAGCCAAAACAATTTCATAAGCTCCTTTAAAAATTCCCTGTCCTTTGTGAATATCATTTTCAGGAACTCCAAATTGTCTTTCAAGTATTTCTTTTTGTAATAACAACAATTTATCTCCGCGAAGACCCGGCGCGGCTAATAAAACGATAAAGTCAATATCTTTTGAATTTCCTGCAATGATTGGAGCGATTACTCCTCCCTCACTATGACCTATTAATCCTATTTTGCTTTTATTAATTTCTTTTCTGGTTTTTAAATAATCAACTCCAGCCTGAACATCTCTCGTAAAATCGATTGTTGATGCTTTTGTATAATCTCCAGTAGATTCACCCGCACCACGATCATCAAAACGTAAAATAGCTATTCCTTTTTTAGTCAAATAATCAGATAAGACTAAAAATGGTTTATGTCTTAGCATTTCTTCATCTCTATTTTGTTTACCACTTCCGGTAATTAAAATCACAGCTGGAAAATTACCTTCTTTTTTAGGCAAAGACAAAGTTCCGGCTAAAGTCACATGATCTGTTTTATTCACAAATTTCACTTCTTCGGTATAATACGGAAAAGGTTTTTGCGGCTCTTGTGGTCTGGCAAATACTTGTTTTTGAATTTCTTCTTTGGATAAATTCATCTCAAAAGATTGCCCGCCTTGCGTAAAAGTACCTACAATAATATTGTCTTTATTTAATGTGCCGAGATAAGAAATCTGAGCACTTGGTATTTCTAATTTTAAAATTGAATTCTCAAAAGTTGTTTTTTCTAAAGGAATCCCAGTCACTTTCTGATCCGGACTATCCATTGTTGCTTTATAACCATTTTCTGTTTTATTCACATTAAATGATACTCTTAATTGAGTGCCCTGTACTTTTAAAACACCATTCCACTTTCCTGAAATCTCTTGTCCTCTCATTATAAAAGAGCTTAAAACTGTTATTAAAATAAGTATATTTTTTGTCATTTGCTTTGATTGATTGTGTAAGTAAACTAATTTGATTGATGATCCCTTTTTTGTATTTGTTTGAATTTTATAAAAGAATAAACTATTGGAAATAATGCCAAAATTAGAATGATAGAAACAAATACATTACGAAATGCATTGTTGAGAACTAATCCTGCTAACACTAAAACGAAGCCTCCAATAAGCCAAATCTTACCTGCGAATGCATGAGTAGCTTTCCATACTTCACTATTTTCCAATGTCCATGGCGTACGTATTCCTATAAAATAATTAGGTTGAATTACTTTAAAATAATTCCCAAAAATCATTAATAGCACTCCCAATAGTGCAAAAACTAAATTAGGATTATTTACAGAGCGTTCCTTAGTTGTATAAAGAATTAATAATGCCACTACAGACATGAACAGTACCAAAAAGAACTTGAGCTGATAGAATTTACCTCCCATTAAAGAAATTCTTTTTTTAGGATCTATTTTAGGAATAAAAGTCATCAAAACATACATCAAAACCGGCAAAAGGAACAATATCAAAATAAGCGAAAACTTGTCGCCCCAATTATCAATTTCTCCCTTATAATTCCAATGTATTGGAACTCGCTGAGGAAGGCTGTCCCAAATAATAGCTAAATACACAAAGGGTGTCAAAACAATTCCAATTATTGGAAGTTCTTTTTTCAGTTCTAAATTCATTTTTATTTTTTAAAGGTTAGTATCCATTGCAAAACATCTTCCATTATGGTGGTATTGATGGAGTAAATGATGAATTGCCCGTTTTTTTCAGAAGTAATTAAATCCGCACGTTTCAAGATATCCAAATGATGCGAAATACTGGGTTTTGAAATATTAAACGCATCAGCAATTTCTCCGGCAGACAAATCTTTCTCTTTTAATAGTTCCAGAATTTCCCTTCGGGTCGCATCGTTTAATGCTTTAAAAATATCATTCATCATTTATATATTTAGACAAATATCTAAATACTTTTTTAATTAGCAAAAAAAAGGCTCTAATTTTAAATTACAGCCTCTTTATAAAATTTATTTTAAATGGAAATTTTTAAAACTTATGTTCCTCTTTGCTAATGACCAAAAAGGCAAACAAAGAGATACATGCCGCAATGGTTAAATACAAACCTACGTAGCTCACACTATAAGTAGAGGCCAGCCAAATTGCTATCATGGGTGCAAAAGCAGCACCAAGAATTCCTGCCATATTAAAAGTTAAAGACGCGCCGGAATAACGCACATTTGTTGGAAACAACTCTGATAAAAAAGTTCCCAAAGGCCCATAAGTAAATCCCATTAAAGCCATCCCGATACAGGCAAAAGTGGTCACTAAAACAATATTTCCTGAGCTTAAAAAGTATGAGAAGAAAAATCCGAAGATCGCAATAGCCACTGTAGCTATAATTAGCATTTTACGACGGCCAATTTTATCAGCCACTACAGCCGAAACCGGAATAAAAATGGCAAAAAACAATACCGAAAATAATTGTATTAACAATCCGTCTCGCTTAACAATTCCTAAATCTGAAGTGGCCCAACTCAACGTAAAAACAGTCATTAAATAAAAAACCAAGAAAGTGGTAACAGCAGCAAAGGTTCCAAAAATCAATTGATTTTTATACGATTTTACAAGTGTTAAAAAAGGAACTTTAACTTCTTCCTGTTCTTTTTTAGAATTTTCGAAAGAAGGTGTTTCAGTTATTTTTGTTCGGATATAAAACCCTATTACTACCAAAAGTGAACTGGCAATAAACGGAATTCTCCATCCATAATCCATAAAATCTTCATTACTCATCGAATCAGTTAACAATAAGAAAGTTCCTCCTGAAAGCAATAATCCTATTGGAGCGCCCAATTGCGGAAACATTCCGTACCACGCACGTTTATTTGGCGGCGCATTTTCTATAGCCAGTAAAACAGCTCCTCCCCACTCGCCTCCTAAACCTACACCTTGTCCAAATCGACACAGCATTAATAATAACGGTGCAGCAACACCAATACTGGCATAACTTGGTAAAAATCCAATAGTCACCGTCGAAATACCCATCGTTAATAAAGCGGCAACTAAAGTAAATTTACGTCCAATTTTATCTCCGTAATGTCCAAAAAAAGCCGAGCCTAAAGGACGTGATAAAAAAGCTATTGAAAAAGTAGCTAAAGATTCGAGAGTCGCGATAGTCGAATTAGAACCAGGAAAAAATAATTGCGGGAAAACCAATACTGCGGCATTGGCATAAATATAAAAATCAAAAAATTCAATTGTAGTTCCAATCAGGGAACCAAAAAGAACGTGTTTTAATGAGTTCTTCTTTTTCGGGTTAGTTTCCATGTAAAGTAGATATATCTTTTTTAATTACAAAAATAGAATTTCGCTACTAATAATTCAGCTTTAGAATAAATACTTTTAAATGATCACGTATTTTTAACAACTTTACCTAATTTTCATTTTATTTTAATCATCAAATAAGTCAACATTAAAAACTTGATTATAGGAGCTTTAAAATAAAATTTAAAAATCAAATCATAAGCTATCGTTAAAACTGTTTTTCACTGCATATTTTCATTAAATTTACAGCTGTCAAAAATAAATTTAAAATTATGCCAACCGACTGTATCAGCTATCAAACTTCAGGATATTTCTCTAAATTGATGCAAGATTATTTAGATCAAAAATCAGAATTACAAGCGCTGTACAACAACTTCCCTACTTTAGAAAACTTCGAAAAACAAATTGCCGAAAAAGCCGCAAACTTTGATAACAACAACCGAATTCCTTTGGTTGAAACTTTAAAAAAGCAATACCAGCATATCGAAATCTCTGATTCGACAAAACAAAATATCGAGCTTTTAGGGCTTCAAAATACGTATACCATTACAACAGGACATCAGCTAAATTTATTTAGCGGTCCGCTGTATTTCTTGTATAAAATCATCTCGACGATTAATATTACCAAGGAATTAAAGTTAAGATATCCATCGAATAATTTTGTACCCGTTTATTGGATGGCAACTGAAGATCATGATTTTGAAGAGATCAACTATTTTAATTTTAAAGGGAAAAAATTCCGATGGAACAAAGAAAGCGCGGGTCCTGTTGGCAGACTTTCAACAGAAGGTTTAGCTGAATTTTTCGAAATTTATTCTAAAGAATTAGGATCAAGCACCAATGCCAGTGTTCTGAAAAAAGTATTTGAAGAAGCGTATTTAAAACACGAAAACCTAGCCGATGCTACTCGTTTTTTAGCCAATAGTTTATTTGCTAATTATGGTTTGGTGATTTTAGATGCCGATGATGCGAATTTAAAACAAGCTTTTATTCCGTATATCAAGGAAGAACTATTGGAGCAAAGGTCATTTAAAGCAGTTCAGGAAACTATCGATCAACTAAAAGAATATAGTGTTCAGGTTAATCCTCGTGAAATCAATTTATTTTATATCGAAGATGATTTACGCGAACGAATTATTTTCGAGAATGATAAATACCTTGTCAACAACACTAAAATCTCATTTTCTACGGATGAAATTTTAAAATTATTAGAAAGCAATCCAGAGAAATTCAGTCCAAATGTGATCATGCGTCCGTTATATCAGGAAATCATTTTACCTAATTTATGCTACATTGGCGGAGGCGGGGAAATTGCTTATTGGCTGGAATTAAAATCATTTTTCGAAGCGGTAAACATTACTTTCCCAATGCTTTTGGTTCGTAACTCTGTAGTTTTATCTACAGAAAAACAAGCCAAAAAAGCGGATAACTTAGGTTTGAGCTGGGCAGATCTTTTTACAAAACCCGAGCATCTGATAAATGCCATTACTCACAAATTATCTGCTTTTCCTATTGATTTAACACCTCAAAAAGAAATATTAGAAAAACAATTTGAATATCTTTATGAACTCGCACAGCAAACCGACAAATCATTTACGGGAGCTGTAAAAGCGCAGGAAGTGAAGCAAAAGAAAGGATTGGATAATCTTGAAAAAAGATTATTAAAAGCCCAAAAACGAAAATTAGACAACGAATTGCAACGTGTAACAGATTTACAATTCGAATTGTTCCCTAATCAAAGTTTACAGGAACGCCATACTAATTTCTCAGAATTTTATCTGGAAAAAGGCGAACAGTTGATTCCGCTTTTAATTCAAAAATTAAAACCATTAGAAACGAATTTTAACATTATAACAATATAAAAAAGTTCACCGCGAATTACACTAATTTGCCCTAATTTATAGGGTCAAAAGGCAAAAAATAATTCGTGTAATTCGTGGCTAAGAAAATAATAAAGTAATAATTTCTGAGAACCAAATAACCACCTATCTTCTCAAGATTATTATTTCAAACCAAATAGCGATTTTTAAAATTATTAACTAACCAATTTACCCAAACCCAATGGTAAAAGAACGCTTAATTTCGCTAGATGTCTTTCGTGGACTCACTATTTTATTGATGACAATTGTAAACAACCCCGGAGACTGGGGCAATGTCTATCCGCCATTATTACACGCCGAATGGCACGGCTGCACCCCAACCGATTTAGTTTTTCCGTTTTTTATTTTTATCATGGGAGTTGCCGTTCCACTTGCAATGCCGGATAAATTTTATGACGGCACTACTTTCAACAAAATTTTAGTTCGCTCTTTGCGAATGCTATGTTTGGGGATTTTCTTCAACTTTTTCGGAAAAATCCAATTATTCGGACTTGAAGGGATTCCGCTTCTTATTGGCCGTCTTGCTATTACCATTGCCGTTGGTTATGCCTTAATGGGGAGTTTCAGCTCAAAGGTCAAAAACATTTTAGCCTTTTCAATTCTGTTTATCTATCTGTTTCTTGCTTATAGCGGTATCGAAGCGTATCACGACGTACGACTTCCGGGAGTTTTACAGCGCATTGCAATTGTATATTTTGTAGTTTCTCTTTTGTATTTAAAAACATCTCAAAAAACTCAAATCATAACCGGAATCGTTTTATTATTAGGATATTGGGCAACAATGGCCTTAATTCCCGTTCCCGGAATTGGCGAAGCAAATCTTGACAAAGGAACCAATTTAGCCTCTTGGCTTGACAGTGTTTTACTCAAAGGTCATATGTATCGCGGAACCGTAATCTGGGATCCGGAGGGTATTTTAAGCACTATTCCGTCAATTGTAAACGGAATTATCGGTTTATTGATTGGACAAATTTTACAAACTGAAGTAATCAAAATTCAAAAAGCGCAAAAAATGGGTATCATCGGTACAATACTTATCTTTTTTGGCTTAATTTGGGATATCATTTTTCCAATAAACAAATCACTATGGACAAGCAGCTACGTTCTATATACCACAGGATTAGCAACAGTAGTTTTAACCCTCCTATATTACACAATTGATATTGCTAACTATAAAAAAGGTTTCAAACCATTCTTAATATGGGGCGTAAATCCAATGATTGTTTTCTTTACCTCGCAAATTATCCCTCAGGCTTTAGTAATGATCGAGTTTCAAAACCCTCATAATCCTTCAGAAAAAATCAATCTTTTAAGTTATTTATACACATTCGGGATTGCCCCATTTTTCAGTAATCCTATGACCGCTTCTTTAGCCGGAGCTTTGGTGTATGTTGGGATTTGGACGTTTATCTTGTGGATATTCTACAAAAACAAATTAATATTCAAAGTGTAATTTTTTCACCGTATATGTAGAGACACACACATAGTCTTTTTTTATTATTACATGTTTTTTGTGTTTGGTGCACAGCAGTACATTTCTACATATATAGTTTTAAAATATCATTTACTACTCAAAACATCATTCTAACGTGTTTTAATTACGAATTAATTAAAATCAATTCATAAAAAAAGTATACTTTTGCACAAAATTTAATAAAATATAAAATGGCAACTAATAGAACTTTTACAATGATTAAGCCAGATGCAGTTCAAAACGGACACATCGGTAATATCTTAGCAATGATTACTAACGGAGGTTTCAAAATCGTTTCATTAAAATTAACTCAACTAACTGTAGCTGATGCTAAAGCATTTTACGCAGTTCACTCAGAAAGACCTTTCTACGGAGAATTAGTTGAATTCATGTCTCGCGGACCAATTGTTGCTGCAATTTTAGAAAAAGACAACGCAGTAGAAGATTTCAGAACTTTAATTGGAGCTACAAATCCTGCTGAAGCTGCTGAAGGAACTATTCGTAAAGCATACGCAACTTCTATTGGAGAAAATGCAGTTCACGGTTCTGATAGCGACGAAAACGCTACAATCGAAGGTGCATTTCACTTTGCTGGAAGAGAGCAATTCTAATATAAGTTTACAGTCACAGTTATCAGTGACAGTTTACAAATACAAAAAAACCTGTTTCAAATTTGAAACAGGTTTTTTTATATCCTTTACTTAAATAGTTCAATACTTTCCTTTATAAAAGCAGGTTCTCTCTCTCCTAAATCCGTAAGTTTTTTATTCAAGACCGACTTTAGCTCGTCAAAATTACTGTGATAAAAGCTAGAAATACTACCAATTCTTTTACCATCTTTGAGAATAAAAAGAGATTCGTAAACTCCTCCTCTTGCCGATTCAATTAATGTTATAAAACCATCTAATGCATTAAAATCATAACTTATAGATTTTCCAGCTCCAAAATAACGTTTTATGATTATACCATCATTTTCAATTTCAACCTTAAACGCTCTGGTTCTAAAAACTGTGAGCCAAAAAAATACAATAAATAATAAAAATATAATTGGTAAAAACATACCTGCCACTGGAGACATTGCCGAAAAATAAACTACTATCAGTGGTAATATTGTTAAATAAGAAACTAACAAAATTGGCCAAAATTTAAATTTAGATTTTATACTAATCATAACAAAACTTCATTATCAACTCAAAAACTAATCTATCTCAAAATCACATCCTTCACCACTTCACGTCCTAACTCTTCGTTGATCATTTTTACGATTTTAGTTTTTCCATGGCTTAATTCTTCCCGCAACACGGCCGAAGCCAGTTCTACATACAAAGTACTTCCTTTCAGCACAACATTTCTGGTATACGTGTTTACACCATTCCCCATCAACTGTCTCCACGCCTCTTTTACATCAATCTGATCCATTCCCGGACCTAGTTTATTCACCTGGATAATCTGTTGCAAAACAGCCCCAATTGTTTGATTATTTAGTCTTTTTGCCATCGTCTAATAAATTTATCGGTCCTGCTTTTTTATAATGATATTCTTTTTTCTCTTTATTTTTTACCACCAATTTCTCATCTGTAATCAAAACCAGTTCCTCACTCCATTTTGCGTAATCTGTTTTATAATCCAGAAAAACCTGATCTTCCTTAAATCGAACCGAAACATTTTCAAAAGAATCACTTGTCAAAAAGGTTCCATCAAGTTGCGGCATTACCTTCTTTCTAATTCCTTTACTATTTTTGATATCAAAATAATCAAAACTTTCATTCATTTTATAATCCTTCTCTTCACCCTTATCAAAAACGACTTTTTCTATTTCCCAATAACCGTTTAATTTTGCAATATCTGCAGGTTTAATTTCTTGTTTACAGCTTACCAGCAAAAGCGATAAAACCAAAATCATAAAAGTGTTTTTCATACTATAATTTATTAAAATTAAATAATTGCCAGTGTCAGCGTCCTGAAGTCCAATAGCTGAATTAGGAGCTATTTCCTGCTGTCCGCTATATCTTTTGCTGCCTAAAGAAGCCAGAAAAAGGATGCCGCTCCCATCAGGGCTAGGGCATCCTTTTTCAAAAGAAAATTCTGTGATACAAAGTTAACTTTATAAAATTCAAATAAAATATTTATCTCTTAATTTTTACAAGATTATCAGTGATAAAAATCTCTTTTACAAAAAACTTATTCTGCTTAAAATTCAACCTTTAAGGGCTATAATAAATTTTAATATATCGCAATTTTACGGCAAAAATATTTAATCTTTTCTTCTCCTAAACCCTTAATAACAAATATTCTACCAGCCACACAACAACTAAAATAAAAAAAATAATACTAGCATTTATTATCCTAATTTACTTTCATGCACAAATAAAAAAAGTAATAAACCTGAATCTATTATCCAGGAAAATAATAGTATTAAAAATACAGGAGAAAATACAGAAGAAAAAATAATAGATTCCGTAAAACATAACTTTTTAGACATACAAAAAACCAAGAATTCACCAGTCAAACTTATTTCAGCCACATTGCTTAACAATCAATATTCTGACCATAAAGACATTAAGCTAACCTAGAAAAAACACCACAAGAAAAAACATCAAAGCCATTAAATTTGAATGGTACTGCGAAAATGCATTTGACAAACCGGCAAGTGGCCAATTTTCTTTGGCAAAAGGAATTGCTAGAGGACAAACCGATATCCTACTAAAATCCAAAAAAGTAGAATCTAAAATATGGGAAGATTTTTCGACAGATACCTACACCATTATAGCAGCAAGAGCCTACTACGTTGTATTTGCAGACGGAACAAAATGGGAACTTAAATAAAAAAAACGCTTTGTTTTAGATTAAATTCCAGCCCTTTTTTACCAGAAAGCTTTTGCACTTCTCACAGAACTCCTTTTCTTCATCCAAATGATTCCCACCTTCAGCATCTCTCATCAGACAGGTCTTCGTTTCACAATGAGGCAGCCCCTCGGTATGACCCAATTCATGCAAAACTACTTTGTAAAATTGTTGATTTCTATTTTTCCCTGACATTCTAAAATCCGAAACTACGCAAGATTTACCGGGGCGGTAACCCAAACCCATAACACCCCAATCTTTAACTCCTTTATATGTTGTACTGATATCATGATTGGATAATCCAACAATCAAAGAATCTTTGCCAATATTATCTTTAATACTTTTTATAATACTATCAGCGCGATATCTGTTTCTGGGTTTGTAATATGAATTTTCAGGAAAGGAAATATTTGGCCTTAAAACCACATTGAGGTTTATGGTTTTAATTTCGGTAAACACCAATTGAGATTGTTCTGTTTTAAAATCACCTAAAGGCTGTATAACAATTACTTTACTTTTTTTAAACTCATTTTCCTTCCTTGCATTTGTACAAGAAATAAAGCTACAAAGTAAAATAAGAAAACGATACTTCATTAGAAAGAAGAATTAAATACTGTTATTTTAATTTAATCTGTTTTATTTATGATTTCATAGTAAAACAAAAAAAATTACTTCGTACGCAATCTTTTTAAGACTCCCATAAAAAAGAAAGCTATACCTAATACAAGTAATATATAGTAAAAAGTCGAAATTTTGTCTCGCAATACATTTGCCAGTACAAAACAAATAACACTCCCAAAATAAAAAGTAAGAGGTGTTACATTTTTAAAAGAAGAAAAACTCATTATAAATTATTTAAAGAAACTGTCAACGAATTCATATTTATTAAAGACTTGTAAATCTTCAATTCCTTCACCAACACCAATATATTTTACAGGAATCTTAAACTGGTCAGAAATACCAATTACAACACCACCTTTTGCAGTTCCATCAAGTTTAGTTACAGCAAGCGAAGTTACTTCAGTTGCAGCAGTAAACTGTTTCGCTTGCTCAAAAGCATTTTGACCTGTAGAACCATCTAAAACCAATAATACATCATGAGGCGCATCAGCAACCACTTTTTGCATTACACGTTTTACTTTGGTAAGCTCGTTCATCAAATTGATTTTGTTATGCAAACGTCCGGCAGTATCAATAATAACCACATCGGCATTTTGAGCTACAGCAGATTGTAAAGTATCAAAAGCTACAGAAGCAGGATCGCTTCCCATATTTTGTCTCACAATAGGCACATCTACACGATCTGCCCAAACCTGCAATTGGTCGATAGCAGCAGCACGAAAAGTATCTGCAGCACCTAAAACAACTTTATAACCTGCTTTTTTAAACTGATAAGCCAGTTTACCAATTGTAGTTGTTTTACCTACTCCGTTTACTCCAACAACCATTAAAACGTATGGTTTTTTATCTTTTGGGATTTCGAATTCGGTAGCTTCTCCAGTATTAGTTTCAGATAGTAAAGCACCAATTTCTTCACGAAGAATCTGGTTCAATTCATCTGTACCTAAATATTTATCTTCAGCAACGCGTTTTTCGATTCTTGAAATTACCTTCAGGGTTGTATTCACACCAACATCAGAAGCGACAAGAATTTCTTCCAGATCATCCAGAACGTCGTCATCGACTTTAGATTTTCCAGCAACGGCTTTGCTTAACTTTGAGAAAAAAGTAGTTTTTGATTTTTCAAGACCTTTGTCTAAAGTCTCTTTTTTATCAGTAGAGAATAATTTTTTAAAAAAACTCATTTTTATAGGTTGTTAGTTTTTTAGACTATACGATTTTTTGACAATCTAATAATCCTAATATTTACAGAAGACCAATTGTTTTAGTCCCGACAGCATTTATACTTTTATTTCCGCCAAAACGGATAGTAAAGATAGAGAGGATAACGGGAATTATTGCTTAAAAAAAAGCCAATTGTTATATTTCTATAAAATTTTAGACAAATATAAAAAATAAAAAAGCTACTTCCGAATGAAAGTAGCTTTTCTATATACTGTAATTGTTATTATTTCTTTTTCAAGAAAGTATCAACTTCTTCAGGAGCCATAATAGATTCTACGAATGTATATGCACCAGTTTTAGGAGATTTCACCATTTTGATGGCTTTTGATAATCTCTTAGAAGCTGTTTGTAACGATGCTACGGTTTTCTTTGCCATGATTCAAATGTTATTTGAAGCTTTTATAAAACTCTAATGGCAAAACCATTGAGATTTACAAAAATCTCTAATTATTACTTAATTTCTTTGTGAACAGTTACGCGTTTCAAGATTGGATTAAATTTCTTAATCTCTAATCTGTCTGGAGTATTTTTTTTGTTCTTAGTTGTAATGTATCTAGAAGTTCCTGGAACACCAGAAGTCTTGTGCTCAGTACATTCTAAAATTACCTGGATTCTATTACCTTTCTTTGCCATCTTGCTATATATTTATTTAGGAAAAGATTATTTGATAAATCCTTCTGACTGTGCTTTTTTCAAAACAGCAGTGATTCCATTTTTATTAATTGTTTTTATCGTAGATGCTGCTACTCTAAGAGTAATCCATCTATCTTCTTCTGGAAGATAAAAACGCTTTTTAACTAAGTTTACAGAAAATTTTCTCTTAGTTTTGTTCATAGCGTGAGAAACGTTATTTCCTACCATCGCTCTTTTACCTGTAAGGTCACAAACTCTTGACATTATACTTATCTTTTATCGTTATTCAAAATCAGGGTGCAAAGAAAAGAAAAATAAACGATTGAAACAAAAAATTATAGCACATTTTTTAAAATTTCTTTCTGTAATATTTCTAAACTCTTAATCACGGCTCTATCTATCACTTTTTCACGTGGTTGGCCAAAATTAAATTCTTCGACAATTATACCATCTGGAGTAGCCAAAGCGATAAAAACAGCTCCAATTTCAGCATCAGAGTCTCCTTTTGTCGGTCCGGCGTTCCCGGTTGTGGCAATTGCATAGTCTGTTTTAAGTATCTCTTTCACATTCAAAGCCATAGCCGAGGCAACCTCTGCGCTAACTACCGAAAATTGATCGACTAAATCCTGTGAGACACTGAGAACATTAACCTTCGCCTCTGTTGCGTACGAAACTACACTACCCTTAAAGTAGTTAGAAGCTCCGGGAACAGCTGATAAAACAGAAGCAATTTTTCCTCCCGTAAAGCTTTCGGCAGTTGCAATGGTTTTATTTTGTTTCGTTAGTATTTTACCAACTACAGACTCTATCGTTTCATTTTCTTCATAACCCACAATAATATCACGAATGATAGCATCTAATGATTTTACATTTTCTTCTATCGCCGCTTCCAACAATTCTTTATTGGTTCCCCTGGCCGACAAACGCAGGCGTACTCTTCCCGGATTTGGCAAATAAGCTAACTTGATGAATTCAGGCAAATTATTTTCCCAATGTTCGATACGTTCTGCCACTAGACTCTCGCCCTGACCGTAGGTTAAAATAGTTTTATGAATAATATACGGGCGTTTGTATTCGCGGACAATTTTAGGAATTATTTCTTCTTCGACTAAATATTTCATTTCGTAAGGAACTCCCGGAAGCGAAATAAACACTGTATCTTCTTTCTTCATCCACATTCCCGGTGCAGTTCCCATTTTATTGTGTAAAACGGTACATTTTGACGGAACTAAAGCCTGATCTTTATTTAATTGCGAAATTGGTCGTTTGTAAAAACCTTCAATCAATTCGGTTACGTGAGCCAGAACTTCGGGGTTCACTACCAACTCATCATCAAAATAATCGCAGAATGTTTTTTTGGTAACATCATCTTTCGTTGGCCCTAAACCTCCTGTTACAATCACAACGTCGACTTTGTTTTGCAGTTGCGCAAAGGTGTCTAAAATGTGTTTTTTATCATCGCTTATCGAAATCATTTCATGAACTTCAACACCGATTCGGTCAAGTGATTTGGCGATAAAACCTGAATTTGTATCTACAATCTGACCTATTAAAATTTCGTCTCCAATAGTAATGATAGTTGCTTTCATAGCTGTGGAATATTTTCGCTTACTTAAGTGTAAGTCATTATTATAAAGTAGGTTGTTGTCGCAACAATTTTGCGTGAGGGGTAGTAGCGGCATTCTTTTATGACAAAAGAGACGCCCTTTTTAAGCAAAAGATTTCTGGAACAAAAGATATAGCGAATAACCCGACCCTGTTTTTGCCTTAAATTAAAAAAGGGCAAAAACAGGGGCACGCCCAGATTTTACAAATCGAAATCTTTCTTAATTTCTTTAATTGCATCTTTTACCTGCACTTTTATACTTTTAAAAGTTTCGATAATTTCTTTTTTCTTGCCTTCGGCTTTTGTCCAGGCCTCGACTTGCAATATTTCTTCAAAAGCAACATTTAAACCCATTAAATCTAATGTTGGTTTTATTTTGTGCGCATACGAATACGCGTATTTATGATCTTTTTTCTTGATCCCTTCTTTGATTTGTTTTAAATCCTCCGGAACTTCGGTAACAAATAATTTAAGAATTTCGTTTACAAATTCAGGATCGTTGTCTGAAAGCGCATACACTTTCGAAAGGTTGTATTTTAAAGCCATTATTTTACTTGTATTCTGAATAATTTTTTATCTTCTAAAAAGCCTTCTAAAACATCATTGGGTTTCACCGAAGCGACACCTTCAGGAGTTCCTGTAAAAATGATATCACCAATTTTTAAGGTAAAAAACTGCGATACATACGAAACAAGCTCATCAATTTTCCAAAGCATGAAGCTTGTATTCCCTTTTTGAACCGTTTTAGAATTGTTCGTTAACTCAAATGTAAGATTTTCCATCGAAATAAAATCGGTTTTTGGTAAAAAGTCTCCAATCACTGCAGAGCCGTCAAATGCTTTTGCTTTCTCCCAAGGCAATCCTTTCGCTTTCAATTTATCCTGTAAATCCCTGGCAGTAAAATCAATACCTACACTTATCTCATCATAGTATTTGTGAGCAAACTTAGGTTCGATGTACTTTCCTACTTTGTTAATTTTAACAATTATCTCTATTTCGTGATGAATCTCTTCAGAAAATTCGGGAATTACAAACGGATGCTGCTTTAACAAAACTGCCGAATCCGGTTTCATAAAAACCACCGGTTCTGATGGCCGCTCGTTTTTTAGTTCCTCAATATGATTGGTATAATTTCTACCGATACAGATTATTTTCATTTCTTTTATAAGTTACTAAGCCACTAAGTTGCCAAGACTCTAAGAAACGATGCAAAAAACTTAGCATCTTAGAACCTTAGCAACTTAGACCCTTATTTCGTATTTAACTTTCTTAATTTAATTGCTGTTAAAACCTTTTTGGTATACAATGGAAAATCAGCGTTTTGAATCCAGCTGAAATATCCTGGTTCGGTTTCAAGGATTTTATCGACTTTGGCGCCTTTGTGTTTTCCGAAGGTAAAAATTTCCTCGTTGTCTTTATCAAAAGCAATCATTCCTGCGAAATCAGCGATTTTTTTACGGGTAGTGAATTCAGACAATGATTTCATATCATTCTCCAATTCTGGGTAACGATCTAATTGCGCTTTTAGGATTTCGTAAGTTGCCATAGTATCTGCTTCTGCAGAATGGGCATTTTCAAGGCTTTTTCCACAATAAAATTTCAATGCAGCACTTAGAGTACGTTCTTCCATTTTATGAAAGATAGTCTGCACATCTACTGACACTTTATTTTTCATATCAAAATCGACTCCGGCACGAAGCAATTCTTCTGCCAATAACGGAATATCAAAACGATCTGAATTAAAACCGCCCAGATCACTATCCTTAATCATATTATGAATTTGCGGTGCCAACTCATTAAAAGTAGGTTCATTGGCTACTTTTTCATCAGTAATACCATGAACGGCGGTGGTTTGCGGCGGAATTGGAATCGTAGGATTCACTAACCAGGTTTTACTTTCTTTATTTCCGTTTGGAAAAACTTTGAATATCGAAATTTCTACAATTCGATCTTTACCGATATCAATTCCGGTTGTTTCAAGATCAAAAAAGCAAATTGGTTTGTTGAGTTTCAGTTCCATTTTTAAATTTTATAAGATTACAAATGTAATTTTTAAAGCCGAATTTCCTCTTTTATTCTTGATTTTTTTAAACAAAAATGAGGTCATTTTAGTGATTTTAACTTTTAAATTCGTTCTCAAACAAAGGCTTCACTCATTTCTTAACCTTTTCTTACAAAACAAAAAACCCGGAAAATTATTAAAATTTTCCGGGTTTGAATTTATTTTTATCTAATTTTAGAAATCTCTGTCGATATCAAAAGCTTCTAAATATTCCGCTACTCTTTTTACGAAACTTCCACCCAAAGCTCCATCTACAACTCTGTGATCATAAGAGTGAGATAAGAACATTTTTTGACGGATTCCGATAAAATCACCCTCAGGAGTTTCGATAACCGCAGGCACTTTACGAATAGCGCCAAGAGCCAGAATACCTACTTGTGGCTGATTGATAATTGGCGTACCAAAAACACTACCAAAAGTCCCCACATTCGTTACCGTGTAAGTTCCGCCTTGTGTATCGTCTGGTTTTAGTTTTCCAGCTTTTGCACGGTTTCCTAAATCGTTAACCGCTTTTGCCATTCCAACAAGGTTTAACTGATCTGCATTTTTAATTACAGGAACAATTAAGTTTCCGTTTGGTAAAGCTGCAGCCATTCCTAAGTTTATATTTTTCTTTTTGATGATATAATCACCATCTACAGAAATATTCATTCCCGGAAAATCTTTTAATGCTTTTGCAACCGCTTCCATCATAATTGGCGTAAAAGTCAGCTTCTCGCCTTCTCTTTTTTCGAAAGCTGTTTTTACTTTCTCTCTCCATTTTACGATATTGGTAACATCAACTTCAATAAACGATTGTACGTGAGCCGAAGTTTGTACCGAAGCAGTCATGTATCCTGAAATCAGTTTACGCATTCTGTCCATTTCGATGATTTCGTCACTTCCGTTTACAGAAACCGGAACTGCCTGCTGGCTTTTTTGAACCGGAGCAGCTACAGGTTGTACTGCTCTTGGAGCTTCAACAACCGCTTTTGGAGTTTCAACGCCCGATTTACGGTTTTCAATATGTTTTAAAATATCTTCTTTTGTTACGCGGCCATCTTTTCCTGAACCGGCAATACTTTCTAATTCAGCAACAGAAATACCTTCTTCTTTTGCAATATTTTTTACTAGCGGAGAAAAGAATTTATCTGATCCAGAGAAATCCTGCGGAGCAGCAACTGTTTCTTTAGCCGTTTCAATTGTTGCTTCAAGTGCAGCAACTTCTGCCGGAGCAGCAGCTTCTTCAGCTTTTGCAGCTGGCGCATCACCTTCAGTTTCAATAATTGCAATGGTTTGTCCTACCTGAACCAAATCGTCTTTGCCAAATAATTGTTCAACTAAAATTCCCGAAACTTCGCTTGGTACTTCACTGTCGACCTTATCAGTCGCAATTTCCAGTACCGCTTCATCAGCTTCAATTTTGTCTCCTACTTCTTTCAACCAGTTGGTAATAGTTGCTTCAGCGACACTCTCTCCCATTTTAGGAAGTTTTAATTCAAATCTTGCCATATTGTTAATCTAAAGGATGATTTTGATTTTCTGATTGCGAAATTACTGAATATTTTAAACATAAATTACACTTAATATAATTTTTTACTCAATTTTTATAATTTGCCCCCTGTCATTTCGGGAATTACTCCCAATAATAAAATTTGTGTTTTTGGGGAAAATCTTAAAAGTAACGTTCTTATCTTTAAGACTTTTTATGATTTTGATACATTTTTTGAACGAAACATACTGATTATCCAAAATAATCTCAACACTTTTACCCTTAAAAATCAGGGACGAATTTACCATTTTTTCTTTTTTTAAATCCACAAACAGAACTTTATTTTTTAAAATAGAAGGTAATTTTTCAGACAAATTTTTATTTGAAGAGTAAAAAACCAGACTTTCAGGCAACGGTTTTGGCTTCGTTTTTCCCTGAAACATTTTTATAAAAGAGAAAAACCAGATTCCGATTTGAATAAAAAATTCAAAAAACCAGGATTTCTTAAAATGCTTTTGATAAAAGAAATTCATGGCTTCCTGAAAACGTTTCATGTATTTTTCGTCTTTCACTGTACTTTCTCCTTTATAATGCAAAACGGTGGTTTCATGAAAGTAGAAATTCGATTTCTGTTTTTGTAAGGCACGATACGACAAATCGATATCATCTGCGTACATGAAGCATTTTTCATCAAAACCTTCAAGTTCTATATATAAATCTCGTTCTAAAAACATGAAGGCTCCTACCAAAATATCGACTTTTCCAGTTTGATCTTTATCTAAATGCTGGGCGTAATATTGATTGAAAAGTTTCCATTTTGGAAAAACTTTATACAATCCTGAAATTTTTGTAAAAGCGACCCAGGGCGTTGGAATGCCGCGTTTGCTCTCCGGCAGAAAATTTCCTGTGCCATCAATTAATTGGCAGCCTATAATTCCGGGATTGATTTGCCTTTCGGCGAAAGCCAAAATCTTAACAAACGTATCTTCGGCAACAACGGTATCTGGATTTAAAATGCAAATGTATTTTCCTGAAGCCTGCTCTACTCCAATATTATTGCCTTTTGGGAAACCAAAATTCGTCGTATTCTGAATTAATTTTATGTCGGGAAATTTAGTTTTCATCATTAAACAACTCTCGTCTGACGAATTATTATCGACTACAATAATTTCGGCATCAAGCGTAGAGATAGTGCTCTGAACACTTAAAACGCATTGTTCCAGAAAGTAACGCACATTATAATTAAGAATAATTACCGATAATTGCATGAAAAACGTAGGAATTGATTTTTTTTGGAAAGTTAGAAATTTTCGGCCAAACCCAATCGCAATGACCAATCGTTTTTACTTACACCGAAATCCAGAACGAGATTACTATTGTTTTGCTTGTTCCATTTAATGCGTAAACCCGCGCCTGCAGTAGGGCTCCAATTTTTAAAATCATAAGTATCCAACTTCGAAACCGACGAAAGATTCGTAAAAAATACCGCACCCCAGAATCCGTTTTTAGAAATATCAGTTCGATATTCGGTTTCAAAATTTCGGGCATCAAAATAAAATGTTTTCCACTTTTCGCCGTCTACTCCACTTGTATTAATGCGGTAATCTGCCTCGACATACAAACCCTATTCCTGATTTACGTTGTTTTTTCTGGAATCGTACAAGCCCTGAATGGCAAGTCTAAAGAAGTTTCACCAGAGAAATCTCCATCCATATACTTCACATAATCGGTTTCATCATAGATATAAGATTGCTCAGAAATGCTTTGATAATTATCCAGCAGCAATCCTAATCCCAGGCGAAAATCTCCAATAACTTTTGGGGTGGCAAATTGATAAAAACGCCATTGCTAATAATCAAGAGTCGACATTTTTTTATCTGTATTATGTCCGCCAAGCCCATAAGTAGGCTGTGGATAAATCATGTACCGATAATCTCCAATAAAGTTCCAATTATTATTTTTGGTATATAATATAGGTTTGAAGCGGAAAAACATATTGTTTGGTAAAACTAAAATAAGGTAAAAATACCACCTGAGACATTTTGGTTGTATTACTGTCACCCAGATAAAAAGTCGTTAGAAACAAAACCACTAATCCCGCACTTTTATTTGCATCGATAGGAACCGGCAGCAGCTAAAAAGCTACTTTTTTATCGGGATTTATTCGAGTGAATCATTTTTAGGAAAGAGCTTATACTAAACATCTAAAATATCTTTCTGGTTGTTCACTATTGAATCATTCTGTGAATAACAAAATGAGGTCGGAAAAAAGAAAAATAAAACTATAATAGATTTCAGGTTTTTCATTTCGTAAAACTTTAAGAAACAACTTTTTACAAATTTAAAATTAATTTTAAAACAGAAGCTATTTTAGAAATAATAAAAAGAGAAAATCATTACAAATTATAAAAAAGCATATTTTTGAGTTTGATTATTAATTTCATTTCCATGAAAAATAAAATATTGATTAAGATCGAATCCTTGCTTTTACTGCTGACAATAGGATTTTTCATGTCTGCATTTGTCTCTATTGAAAAAGATTCAGATAAAAATTTAGTCAAAACCTCAACCTGGTATATTGCCGGGCCAGTTTTAGAAAATCAGGAAACTATTAATCGCGTTCGTCAGGAAAAAGGCATCATTAAAGTAACTGCAAAAGATAATCCGGTTGGTGAAATTGAATTGAATGTCCTGATTACAGATTCTAATTCGAACGATGGCGCTCCGACAAATTTATCTAATGATGCTAAATTTGTGAGCATTACTTATAAATCTTCTCATTTAATAAAACTACAAGCCCGCGAAGGCAATAACGAAGGAACAGGCTGCGTGCATGGAGGTTCGCATCCTCGAGTGGATTTAAAAGCTTCTCCTAAAGAGTTTACAACCATAAAAATTCCGTGGCCTGATTTTAAACAAGACGGATTGCCTGACGGGAAAATTTTAAACATTCATAATCTTTGCAAATTCAATTTTGTGAATTACAATCCGGTTTCGGGAGCATTTTTAGAAATAAAATCAGTTATCATTAAGTAGGATTGTTCCAGGTTTCATATTGAAATGAGAATTTAACCGCAAAAGAACGCTAAGGTTTTTTAATTATGAAGGTTTAATAAAAATGCAAAGTTCGCAAAGCTTTGTGTTTATAGCTTTGCGAACTTGGTGTTTTTTTTTTGCCACTGATTATCAAGATTAAAATGATTTCTAAAACTGTAATCTTAAAAAAATAAACTTAGCGTCTTCGCGACTTTGCGAGCATATTAAAATCCAGCTTAAAAAAAACTTTGCGAACCTAGCGTAAATCTTAGCTGGCTTTGCGGTTAAGCCATCCCTATAAATGCAATTGAATTTTATACTTATTACATAATTTCATTACAAACAACATAATTGTCGAAAATACCAACGCCCAGATAATTCCCGGAACTCCTACTCGGAAATACCCCGGGATAATATGAATAGTAAAAGCTTTGCAGAAATAATATATCACGCCAGGTAAAATGTAAATCAATAACGGATTTGCTGCTGCCGGCATGAAGAAATTACTCCATTTGGTTATCTTTTTGATTTCCATTAACCAATACAGAAAATAGAATAAAACGGTACAAATTGTCGCAGAAAACATTGTCCAGGATGGAGTTCCTTTTATTTTTGAAATTCCAAAATAAGGTCTTAACAAATATCCTGTTACAAAAAATAAAACGGCAAAACCTATTACCGCCCAATTTATTTTGGCGGCAACTTTTCGGTCAAAAAACAGTAACGAAATTACGACTCCTGCCGAAACTAATGCTGCATGCGTTAGATGTCCGGCTATAAAACTCAACCATGATGTTTGCTGTACAAAAGATCCTTCGATTAGATTCATAGAATTTGCAGCAACACAAACCACCAAAAAAGCAATCATTGCCCATAAATTTCCCGAAACAATCCAATAATAAACTACTGTAAAAAGATACGCCCAGCCTATTAAACCGAGAATTCCCCACCATTTTGGCGTCATCCCGATTTCTCCGGTATCCTGAACATATAAAAAGTACAGCGCAACCAGAACCAACATTCCGCCATATTGTAAGGTGTTTTTTAACCAAACCGGAAAATCTTTACCGTATTTATTCCAAATTGGTATTGGTATTGCATACGCTAAAAGTCCCCAGAAAACTGGTGCGATTATCATTTTGGTGGCATCATACCCATATTCTGCATTAACCATAAAAACACCAATGATAATTAAGGCCAAAGCTCTTTTGAAAGTATGCGTCCAGATTGTTTTAGTACTATCACCTTTAAGTAATCGGGCATTAAAAGCAAACGGAATCGACATTCCAACAATAAATAAAAAAGCAGGAAAAACAACATCTACAAAAGTCATTGCATCAGCATCTGCCGGCATGTGTTTCATCCATTGCGGAACATTTGAAATACTGGCTAACTCATTTACAAAAATCATAACAAAAATTGTAATTCCGCGTAATGCATCAATAGAAATAATCCTTTGATTATATAAATTTTCTTTAATTTTCATAAAATAGTAGATTTATAGCAATCTCAAATATAATATAATTCTGAAATGTTCGGTTACATTTGTTACATTAAAAATTAACAATAACAAATTCTTCCCATTTCCATACTTTTGCAACATGCTATCTTTACTAAAATCAAAACCCGTTTTAAAAGATCTCCTTTCTGATCATTATGTCGATATTCATTCGCATTTACTTCCGAGAATTGATGATGGTGCCAAAACCATAACCGACACCCAAAAACTTATCACGGCATTTCAGGAAATTGGAATTTCTCATATTATTACGACACCTCATATAAGTCATTATATATGGAATAATTCTTCTACAAGTATTATCGAAAAGCATAAGGAGACTACTCTTTTACTGGAAGAAAACAATATCAAAATTCCTTTTCAGGCTGCAGCCGAATATTTTATGGATGATTGGTTTGAAAGTCATTTTAAAACCGAAAAACTGCTGACCTTAAAAGATAATTATGTATTGGTCGAAATATCCTATCAAAATGCTCCAATGCATCTATACAAAACACTTTTTGAGTTGCAAGTTGCAGGATACATTCCGGTTCTGGCACATCCGGAACGTTATTTATATTATCGAAAGGACTTTAGTGAATATGAAAAACTAAAAAAAGCGGGATGTTTGTTTCAGCTGAATCTGCTTTCTACGGTAGGATATTATGGAGAAAGAATAACCAGAGTTGCAGAAGAACTTCTTAAAAAAGGAATGTATGACTTTTCAGGAACGGATGTACATCATATGAAACACATTGCTTCTTTTAATGAAAAAATAAAAGTCGAAAGTATTTCTAATCTAAAAGAAGTAATTAGTAACAATCAGTTTTTTAAATTCTGATAAACAGCATTAGTACGCGTTTTCTTCGCCTTTGAATATATTGATAACTGTTTTTATGATAATCTTTAGATCCAGTACCAGGCTCCAGTTTTCGATATACCAAATATCAAATTCTACCCTGCTTTCCATATCGCTTAATACTTTTGTTTCTCCACGAAAACCATTAACCTGCGCCCAGCCCGTGATTCCTGGTTTGGCATATTGGCGAACCAGATAATTATTAATCAAATCACTATATTCTTTTGCCAGATTTACCATGTGCGGCCTTGGTCCAACTATAGACATATCGCCCAACAAAACATTAAAAAACTGCGGCAATTCATCAATACTTGTTTTACGAATAAAGGCGCCAAATTTAGTAATACGACTATCCCCTTTTTCAGCTTGTTTTCTATGTGCCAAACCGTTGACATACATGCTTCTGAATTTGAAACACATAAAAGACCGATTATCACGACCTGAACGTTCTTGTTTAAAAAAGATTGGCCCGGGAGATTCTAATTTAATAATCAGCATTATAATTGGAAACAACCACGGAAAAACTAATAAAATCACAGAAGCTGAAAAACAAATATCGAATACTTTTTTTATAAGCCTGTTTACCGGAAACTCCAGAGGTTCTGTCCTGAACATTAATACCGGCGTATTTTCATAAAACGCAACCTCGACTTTACTTGATTTTGTGTACAGCTGAAAATCAGGAATAAACTTGATTCGCACCATGTTTTGTTCGCAGATCCGTGTCAATTCATTGATTATTTCAATATTGTCAATGTGTAAGGCGACATACATTTCATCGACTTTTTTTTCGATGACAAACTCCTTTATCGCATCAAAATTTCCTAAAACCGATTTCGGATCTACAATTTTGTCATCGATCTCTTCATCAAAAAAACCTAGAAAACGATAACCGTACGTTAAATCTTTGGCCAATATCTTTCGGATTTTTTCTCCTGACGGATTGGCTCCCACCACAATAAAAGTTTTAAAATTATAGCCTTTTGCCCTAATATATTTTAAAAGTTTCATCGATAAATAACGGGAAATCATCAATAATCCGAAGAAAATCAGATAAAAATAACCCAATCTGAGTCTGGAAATATCAGTATATTTTAGGTAAACGACAAAAATGGATATTAAAGCAGCATGAATGATTAGCTTTTTTATAGTTCTTACCAATATCGATTCTACAGGCTCAACCCGTATACTTCGGTTAGAATCATTTTGAAGTAATAATGCCACCCATATTAAAATTGCCAATAATGAAACTGTTCTTTCTTCTTTTGACAAAAGTTTATCTAAACTGCCAAATCGGGCCAATGCCGAAAGAATCGTAGCCAGATTTAACAACACCACATCAACACCAACAAACAAAAGTTTAAAATAGCGTGAAAAACGGTAATGTGACAGTTTTTGTAAAATTTTCATAATAGGGAATTATGCTTCATCAAAAGAACGAAAATTCAATCAAATAAAAGCACCGCAAAATAGCATTTTAATTATATTTTCCAATAGTATTTGAGGCTATTCTTTAAAACTTTACTTTTATGTTATGCAAATTTAATATTGCAGACCATGATAAAAACCGTTTTATTCTTTTGCCTGATTGTATCATCAGGTTATGCACAAATTAAGGGTTGTATAGATCCTCTTTCTAAAAATTATAATCCGGACGCAACAGTAAATGATGGAAGCTGCTTGTATAAAAATTTCAAAATAAAACCTGAGTACTCAATTAAACTAAGTGATTCTATTCATGAAACTTCAGGAATAATTGCTTTCGACAATTTATTATGGACTCATAATGATGATCACGACAAAACAATTTACGGATTAGACACTTTAGGAAAAATTCATAAAAAAAATTTTCTGGATCAAGCAATCAATAATGACTGGGAAGAAATCTCTCAGGACAGTACGCATTTATTTATTGGAGATTTCGGAAACAACGCTTCGGGAAACAGGACAGATTTGAAAATTCTAAAAATTGAAAAAAAATCTTTTTTAGAAGGAAATCCAATTATTGAAACCATTTCATTTCGATATTCTGATCAAAGGGATTTATCTGCTAAAGAACCAAACACTACCAATTTTGATTGTGAAGCCTTTATCGTTTCAAAAGACAGTATTTATTTGTTTACCAAGCAATGGAGTTCTTCCCTAACTAGTATTTATGTTTTACCCAAGCAATCGGGCGATCACGTTGCACAACTAAAACATACACTTAACACCAAAGGTTTGATAACAGGCGCTACATATTTAGAACAAAAAAATCTAGTTGCTCTTTGTGGTTATTCTAAAATAGGAAAACCATTTTTATATCTTTTATACGATTATAAAAACAATGATTTTTTATCCGGAAATAAACGAAGGATTACCTTAAAATTCCCAATTCTTCAAATAGAAGGAATCGCGACTCAAGATGGTTTACATTATTATCTCACCAATGAATCTTTGGTTCGAAAACCTATTATTAATGTTCCGCAGCAAATTCATCACATTGATTTAAGTCCGGTTCTAAATTCCTATCTCCATAAATAATTCGCAAATAGCCATATAAAAGTTTACTTTTGCAAAAAAGTTATGTTTTGCAAAACATTACTAACTTATAATTTATAACACCTAGTTTATAGTGAATTACTTATCTGTAGAAAATATATCGAAGTCGTTTGGCGAAAAAACGCTTTTTGACAACATTTCATTTGGAATCAATAAAGACCAAAAAATTGCATTTATTGCCAAAAATGGTTCTGGAAAAACAACCATTATGAGCATTATTAATGGTTTAGATGAACCAGATACTGGTCAGGTAGTTTTAAGAAAAGGCATAAAAATGGCTTTTTTATCGCAAAATAACAATTTGCAAGAAGAACTGACTATCGAAGAAAGTATTTTCGCCTCAGATAATGAGACTTTAAAAGTAATTGAGAAATACGAAAAAGCACTTGAAAATCCAGATGATGAAGAAGCGTATCAAAAAGCTTTTGACGGAATGGATCAGCATAATGCTTGGGATTTTGAAACGCAATACAAGCAAATTCTTTTCAAGCTAAAACTGGAAGATTTTAAACTAAAAGTAAAAAATCTTTCGGGTGGACAAAAAAAACGTCTTTCATTGGCAATTATCCTAATCAATCGCCCTGATTTATTGATTCTGGACGAGCCTACCAACCACCTTGATCTTGAAATGATCGAATGGCTTGAAAGTTATTTTGCCAAAGAAAACATTACGTTGTTTATGGTTACGCACGACCGTTTCTTTCTGGAACGTGTTTGTAATGAAATCATCGAATTGGACAACGGAAAATTATACCAATACAAAGGAAATTACTCTTATTATTTAGAGAAAAAAGAGGAAAGAATTACCTCTGAGAATGCCAGCGTTGACAAAGCAAAAAATCTATTTACTAAAGAATTAGAATGGATGCGTCGTCAGCCAAAAGCGAGAACGACAAAATCGAAATCTCGTCAGGATGATTTTTATGTAATTAAAGAAAAAGCACAAAGTCGTCGTCGTGAAAACAAAGTGGAACTTGAAATTAATATGGAACGTATGGGAAGCAAGATTATCGAGCTTCACAAAATCTCTAAAAAATTCAAGGATCATGTTATTCTGGACAACTTTAGTTTTGATTTTCAACGTGGAGAACGTATTGGTATTATTGGTAAAAACGGAACCGGAAAATCTACTTTCCTGAATCTTTTAACTGGTACACTTCCGTTAGATAGTGGCCGCGTGGTAAAAGGTGAAACGATCAAAATTGGTTATTATACACAATCCGGAATTAATCCAAAACCAGGACAACGTGTAATTGATATTATTAAAGAATACGGAGAATTTATTCCGCTTTCAAAAGGAAGAATGATTTCGGCTTCACAATTGCTGGAGCGTTTTCTTTTTGATGCTAAAAAACAATATGACTTTGTAGAAAAATTAAGTGGTGGAGAATTAAAACGTTTGTATTTATGTACGGTATTGATTCAGAATCCTAACTTCCTGATTCTGGATGAGCCAACAAACGATTTGGATATTGTTACGCTAAATGTATTAGAAAGTTTCCTTTTAGATTATCCGGGATGTTTATTAGTGGTTTCTCACGACCGTTATTTTATGGATAAAATTGTCGATCATCTATTCATATTTAGAGGACAAGGAGTCATTGAAAATTTCCCAGGAAACTATTCTGACTTCAGGGCTTACGAAGACAGTGCCGATGTTGCTCAAAAAGAAGAAAACAAAGCCGAAAAGAAAGACTGGAAACAAAACAATCCAACAGGAAACCTGACTTTCAACGAGCAAAAAGAATATCAAAAACTGGAAAGAGAAATCAAAGATCTTGAAATTGACAAAACAAAGATCGAACAATTATTCTCTGACGGTAAAGTGGCCGACGCTGATATCGAGAAAAAAGCCAACGAATTACAAAACATCATCAATAAAATAGACCAGAAAGAAGAACGTTGGTTTGAGCTTTCGGCTAAGATTGAAGGATAGTTGTTACACAGAGATTCACAAAGAAAACGCAAAGCTACGCTAAGTTTTTATTTTGTGAATCTTTGTGTTTTCTTTGTGAATCTCCTTGAAACCAAAAAACTAAATTTTATTATATTAGCGTTTTTAAAAATCTACATTTCATGAAATACTTTTTAACTTCATTACTGGCTTTAACGCTTTTTATCTCTTGCTCAAAAGACGACCAAAAAGATTATAGTGCCGAAAACGACAAAGAAATCGCTGATTACATTGCAAAAAAGAATCTGACAGCTCAAAAAACGGAATCTGGTTTGTATTATGTAATTGATGTTCCTGGAACAGGAACTCAACCTACTGCAAAATCAAATGTTACTGTAGCCTACAGGGGTACATTTACTGACGGAACTGTATTTGATCAAAGTAGTTCAGATGGACTTTCTTTTAATTTGTCCGAGGTTATACCAGGATGGACAGAGGGAATTCCTTTTTTCAAAACCGGAGGAAGTGGTATTCTTTTAGTTCCTTCAAGACTTGCTTACGGAAACGATGGTAGAGGAAAAATCCCAGGAGGTGCAGTTCTTATTTTTGACATTAAATTGATCAAAGTAAACTAAGACAACAACTTTATAATTCATACAAAAGCCACACCAGAATTAATTTTTGTTGTGGCTTTCTTTTTCTATAAATAGTCAAAATGAAAAAATAGCAAAAAGTCGTAATCAATTTTGAAAAGCAAAAATTTCATTATGTAATGATTCTAAGAAATTGTGTAAAAGATAGTTACTCTATTTTACGAGCTTTGTTAAAGTGAAAATTAATTCATACTTTAAATATACATAAAATGGAAAATTTACATAATCCTGACGGAACTAAACGCGAAGTATTAACTGGAATGTTTTCAGATCGCGACAGTATCGAAAGAGCTTATAGCACTTTGAACGATAGAGGTTATACAAAAGACGAAATCAATTTGATAATGTCAGACGAAACCAGAAAAAAACATTATTCTGATAAAAATGATCATTCAGAAGTAGGAACAAAAGCAGCCGAAGGTGCAGGAACAGGATCTGCCATTGGAGGAACAATTGGGGCTATTGTAGGTGTTGTTGCTGCTTTAGGAACTAGTCTTGTTATTCCTGGATTAGGACTAATTGTTGCCGGTCCCCTTGCTGCAGGATTAGCTGGCGCAGGTGCAGGTGGTATTACAGGAGGTTTAATTGGAGCACTTGTAGGATCCGGAATTCCTGAAGAAAGAGCAAAAGTTTATGAAGACGGAATTAAAAATGGTCACGTAGTTCTTGGCGTTCACCCACGTAATAGCGAAGATGCTGAATATTTTGAACAGCAATGGCAAGCAAATAATGGTGTAAATATATACAGATAATCTATTTGTTTTTCAATAAAAAAACCACAACAGAAAATTATTTGTTGTGGTTTTTTATTTTTGTAAAAAAGTAAACACAAAAGATAAAATGAAGATTGAAATACAACCTTATAATGATACTTTTAAAGAAGAGATGATTCTCGTTTGGGAGAATTCTGTTCGTGCAACACATGATTTTCTAAATTCATCTGATATTGATTATTATAAAAAAATCGTATCCAATATCGATTTTAACTCTTTTCCAGTATTTTGCCTTACACAGGGTGATAAAGTTCTTGGTTTTACGGGTGTTGCAGAACATAAAATCGAAATGTTGTTCTTAGCACCGGAACATATTGGAAAAGGATTGGGCAAAACATTAATGAATTTTGCTATTAATGAACTGGATGCAGACAAAGTTGACGTAAATGAACAAAATCAAAATGCTGTAAATTTTTATTCAAAATTTGGATTTGTACCCTACGATAGAACCGATAAAGATGACGAAGGAAAAGACTACCCAATTTTAAAAATGAAACTAGAAAACGCAGCTAATAAAATTTAAAAGTATTATTTTTTTAATTTCAAAAAAGCCATAACAAAATTTAATTCTGTTGTGGCTTTTTTGGGTCAGGCAGAAAAACTGAAAACTGCAACCGAGATTGAAAACTAATTCTACCAGGGAATCGGGTTATAATCTTTCAGAAATTTTCCGCACCAGTGCTTTCCTGTATTGATACCGTCAAATAAAGGATCCATAACGCGTGCAGCGCCATCAACAATATCCAATGGCGGTTGAAAATCTTCTAATTCCTGTTTCTTTTTGGCCAATTCGGCAGGATCTTCATCCGTTACCCAACCGGTATCAACAGCATTCATAAAAATACCATGTTTGGCTAAAGTTCCGGATGATGTATGTGTTAACATATTCAAAGCTGCTTTTGCCATATTCGTATGCGGATGACGGTCTTCTTTAAAAAAGCGATGAAACTTCCCTTCCATAGCCGAAACATTAATGATATGTTTTTTCCCCGTATGGTTCTTTTTCATTACTTCCGAAAGTCGGTTGCACAATACAAAAGGCGCAACAGAATTGACCAATTGTACTTCGATCATTTCAGTAGTTTCTATTTGACCTAAACGCAAACGCCAACTATTCGTTTTACGTAAATCGACTTGCTGTAAATCGGCATCAAGTTCTCCTTCCGGAAAAACTTCATTGACTACCAATGCATTATCAAAAGAATACGGAATTTGAGACAATTGCGCCGAAGCACGCAAACCAATTCCGGGTTCAGGTCCGTGCCAGGTTACCGGCATATTTTCGCTGGATGAAGCTCCGCTTGTCAGCATTTTCAATTCATCGAGACAATTAAGATGATCTCCTAATAATTCCTGTGCTTGTTTGGGCAGTGCACTTATTGATAATTCTTCATTTTGCATTAAATGCGAATAAAACCCTGCAGGTCTTCTAACGGTTTGGGCTGCATTATTAATCAGAATATCTAAACGCTCGTATTTTTGCTCAATAAAATTGCAAAAAATCTCTACACTTGGTATGTGTCGTAAATCTAAACCATGAATTTTTAGGCGATGCCCCCAATCCATAAAATCTTCTTCTTTAGCAAAACGCAAAGCCGAATCAACCGGAAAACGAGTGGTAGCAATCACAGTTGCTCCACCTCGCAAAAGCATTAGAGTAATATGATAACCAATTTTTAAACGAGAACCAGTTATAATGGCAACCTGTCCTTTTACATCGGCCGTTTGGAAACGTTTGGCATAATTAAAATCACCACAATCTGTACACATCGTATCATAAAAGTGATGCATTTTGGTAAACTCAGTTTTACAAACGTAGCAATTTCTTGGAGTTTCAAGTTCTAATTGTTCTTTGTGGGCCAGATCATTTAGAGCCAATAATTTGGGAGCCACAAAAATACTGGCTTCACGTGCATGACGAATTCCTGTTTCTTTACGAGCGGTTTTGTCTTTCTTTTCTTTTTTACGTTTTGCGGCAAGTACTCCGTCTTTAACCCTTCTCGAAAACTCATCGCGATCAGGTCGCGAGAACATTCCGGCTTCTTTGATCAGAGCGATTCGTTGCTCTTTCGGAATATCAAATATCTGATCTGTATTAGTATTCAATTGTGCTAAAATAGCAATGCATCGATTAATCTCTTCACAAGATATCTTGCTTGTACCTTCTATTTCTTCCTTCAACATCATAAAAAACGTATTACTATTAGCTTAAATTAAAGTTCGCAAATATAGTATTTTTGAACTCTGAAAGATCTTAAACCGAAAGTAACAAAGTCTTCCCTTTTGACTATTGATCATTATCTTACTATCTTCGCATTCAGATGTAACTATTTCTATGCTATTTCAGATAAAATCTTATTTAAAATTCCTTTGGAATTCAAAAAACGAACACGGAGTACATTCGCCATTCGTATTTAATTTATTGACGAAATGTTTTTACGATAAAAAATCGAAACCCGAATATTCGATCCTGAAAAACTATCGAAAATCGCTTTTAGAAAATAAAAATTTTATAGAAGTAACAGATTTTGGTGCGGGATCAAAAGTATTTAAATCGAATACAAGACAAATTTCGAAAATAGCAAAAACCGCAGGAATTTCACCAAAACGTGCCGAGTTACTTTTTAGAGTTACCAATTATTTCCAATCTAAAAATATTCTGGAAATAGGAACTTCATTAGGTTTAGCCACTTCTGCATTAGCATTAGGAAATCCAAAAGCAAAAATAATTACACTCGATGGCTGTCCGGAAACCGGAAATGTTGCAAAAAACCATTTAGAAAATTTTGATTGCAAAAACGTTGACACAATTATAACCGAATTTGAAGACTTTTTAGTTCGTACAAATCTGCAATCTACAGATTACGACCTGATCTATTTTGACGGCAATCATTCGAAAAAAGCAACCTTAGCCTACTTTGATTTGCTGTTAACCACTATCACAAATGATTCCGTTTGGATATTCGATGATATTCACTGGTCACCAGAAATGGAAGATGCCTGGGAAATAATTAAGAATCATCCAAGAGTTACCGTAACTATTGATACTTTTCAGTGGGGATTTGTGTTTTTCAGGTACGAGCAGGAAAAAGAACACTTTGTAATTAGGACATAAAAAAAAGGCAATCATTTCTGATTGCCTTTTTAATACTAATTCAATTTACTTAATTATTTTTTAGCAGCTTTATTTTCTTCTGATTTAGCTCCCATTCTGTTAAGAGTGTACATTGGAGCAAATTTCACTTTCAAACCTGCAATTTTTCTATTGTCTTCAGATGTAAGTCCTTCTTTTTCAACTGTATTTTTACGACTGTCAAGTGCTTCATACATTAATTTTACTTCATCCCAATCTTCACGAGAATATTTATCTTTATTATCCTCTACTGTATGTACAAATTGTTGGTATACACTATGAATATTTTTAGCGTTTACCCAGTCAAAATTCATATCATCGCCAATTTTTCCTTCACCAAATAAGGCGTTTCTTAATTGTTGTTTTGGGCTTGGAGCAGGAGGGGCAAAAACGGTGGTCATTTCATTTTTAAACTCTTCATATTTTAGCTTACTCTCATTTATTTTTTGTGTTGCTGCTGAATTGTCTTTTAGATCGGCAAGTGCAGTTTGAGCTTCCGCAGCTTTTCTGTCGTATTCAGCTTCCACATCTTTCCAATCGGCTTTTAAATCATCGGCTTTTACATTTTTAACCGAATCTACGTAGGCTACATAAGCATCGACTGTTTTTTGAGCTTTTTCCTGTTTTTCATCTTTACACGATGTAAATGCTAATGCAATAAATGCAATTCCTGACAATAATTGTATGTTTTTCATAATTCTGATTATTTAAGATTAGATAACAAATATAGTTAAATTTTTAAATAAAAATAAATAATTATCATTTTTTTAATATTTAAAATTAAAATAATTCAATAAAATTTTAAAAATATGATAATTATGTAAAATCATTTTATAATCATATAACAACTTTTTCAATCAATGAAATATAATAATATAAAAACTATTGCTTTGGGGGAGCAAAGCCCTATATACAGTTGTTTTGTAACAAAAATCAATTTCAGGCTACTTATCGTTTATTGAAAAGTGTTTTGTACTTTTAAATCCAAAATTGTAAATCGAAATGGCAAATCCATTAATTAAAATAACCAACATCAAAAGAGATTTTGTATTAGGTAACGAAATCGTCTATGTCTTAAAAGGTATAGATTTAGAAATCAACAAAGGCGAATACGTAGCTTTAATGGGACCATCAGGATCCGGAAAATCAACTTTAATGAATTTATTAGGTTGCCTGGACACGCCAACTTCCGGACATTATGTATTGAATGGAAAAGATGTGAGCCAAATGAAAGATGATGAACTGGCCGGAATTCGAAACAAAGAAATTGGATTTGTATTTCAAACCTTTAATCTTTTGCCCAGAACTACCGCTTTAGATAATGTTGCCCTACCCATGATTTATGCCGGATATTCTAAATCTGAACGTAACGAACGTGCGATTGAAGTTCTAAAACAAGTAAATCTTGCCGACAGGATGGATCACCAGCCTAATCAGCTATCAGGAGGTCAGCGCCAGCGTGTCGCCATTGCCCGAGCTTTGGTCAATAAACCGTCGATTATCCTGGCCGATGAACCTACCGGAAACTTAGACAGTAAAACCTCTGTAGAAATCATGAAGCTTTTTGGTGATATCCACGCTCAGGGAAACACCGTTATTTTGGTAACCCACGAAGAAGACATCGCAGCTTATGCGCATCGTGTAATACGTTTGCGTGATGGATTGATTGAAAGCGACACGACGAAGTAATTTTAGATTTTAGATTATTTTCTAAATCTAAAAAAACTTAGTCACTTAGCATCTCAGAAACTTATCATCTAAAAAAAAAATGAAAGTATACACAAAAACCGGAGATAAAGGAACGACAGCTCTTTTTGGAGGCACGCGCGTTCCTAAAGATCACATTCGTATTGACAGTTACGGAACTGTTGACGAACTGAACTCTTATATAGGTCTTATTCGCGATCAGGAAATCGATGCGCATTATAAAACTATTTTAATCGAAATTCAGGATAGATTATTTACCGTTGGAGCCATTTTAGCCACTCCGGCAGAAAAAGAAGTTTTAAAAAACGGTGAACTTCGATTGAAAAACCTTGGAATCATAGAGTCTGATATCGAATTATTAGAAAACGAAATTGATAAAATGGAAGAAAGTCTTCCGCAAATGACTCATTTTGTTTTGCCAGGCGGACATCCTACCGTGTCACATTGTCATATTGCACGCTGTATTTGCCGTCGCGCAGAGCGTTTGGCAGTACATTTAAGCCATAATGAACAGGTTCCTGAAATCGCAATCAAGTACTTAAACCGACTTTCTGACTACCTTTTTGTCTTGGCACGGAAGTTGTCCTCAGACTTAAAAGCGGATGAAGTGAAATGGATTCCGAGAAAATGAAATTTTAGATTTCAGACTTAAGATTTTAGATTAAGAGCTTAAAAATCTAAAATCAACAATCTAAAATCCGCAATTTATAGAGACGTTCTTAAATTTTACTAAAATAAATCAAAATT
Source organism: Flavobacterium sp. CSZ (assembly GCF_015350725.1). NCBI lineage: Bacteria > Pseudomonadati > Bacteroidota > Flavobacteriia > Flavobacteriales > Flavobacteriaceae > Flavobacterium > Flavobacterium sp. CSZ. The sequence continues at coordinate 87,089 of NZ_JADKPQ010000014.1, read as the reverse complement.
TACTTGTCTTTTTCAGTAAAAAATTTATTTTTGCACAAACTAAACAGATAACAGATGTATTGGACATTAGAATTAGCATCTTATTTAAGTGATGCGCCATGGCCTGCTAACAAAGATGAACTTATAGACTACGCCATTAGAGCTGGTGCTCCATTAGAAGTAGTAGAAAACCTTCAATCAATCGAAGATGAAGGAGAGATATATGAATCAATGGAAGAAATTTGGCCTGATTATCCAACAGACGAAGATTATCTTTGGAACGAGGATGAATATTAAAAAATAAACCAAAGAAAAAAGTCTCATCACCGAGGCTTTTTTTTTGGTTCAAATACACATTTACATAAAATAGAAATACAATAAATCATGAGTTTCATAAACAGTATTATTAAAGTCTTTGTAGGTGATAAATCACAGAAAGATGTCAAAGCTTTACAGCCCTATTTAAACAAAATTAAAACATTCGAAACCAGCTTAATGAGTTTGTCTCACGACGAATTGAGAGCCAGAACCGTATTTTTTAAAGAAAAAATAAAAGAAGCAAGAGCTGATAAAGATGCTAAAATTGCTGCACTTAAAGCAGAAGTTGAAAACATCGAAGACATCGACAAAAGAGAAGATCTTTATGATGCTATCGATTCTCTTGAAAAAGAAGCATACGAAATTTCAGAAAAAACTTTATTGGAAATTCTTCCGGAAGCTTTTTCTGTTGTTAAGGAAACAGCGCGTCGTTTTAAAGACAATTCATTTATTGAAGTTACTGCAACGCCAAAAGACCGCGAATTTTCAGCTACAAAAACGTATATCACTATAGAAGGTGAAAAAGCAGTTTGGGCAAACAAATGGAATGCTGCCGGTAAAGAAATTACCTGGGACATGATTCACTATGACGTTCAGTTAATTGGTGGTATGGTTTTGCACGAAGGTAAAGTTGCCGAGATGCAAACGGGTGAAGGAAAAACTTTGGTAGCTACACTTCCGCTTTACTTAAATGCTTTGACAGGAAACGGAGTTCACTTAGTAACGGTGAATGACTACTTAGCAAAACGTGATAGTACATGGAAAGCACCTTTATTCGAATTTCACGGTTTAACTGTTGATTGTATCGATAATCACCAGCCAAGTACAGAACAAAGAAAAAAAGCATACGACGCAGATATCACTTACGGAACCAACAACGAATTTGGTTTTGACTACTTAAGAGATAACATGGCACATTCTCCTGGAGATTTAGTGCAAAGAAAACACAATTACGCTATTGTCGATGAGGTCGATTCTGTATTAATTGATGATGCAAGAACGCCGCTTATTATTTCAGGACCGGTTCCTCAGGGAGATCGTCATGAATTTAACGAGCTGAAACCAAAAATCGAAAACTTAGTAGCACAACAACGTCAGTTAGCAAATGGTTTCTTAGCTGAGGCTAAAAAACTAATCAAAGAAGGAAACACTAAAGAAGGTGGATTCTTATTATTGAGAGCTTACAGAAGTTTACCTAAAAACAAAGCATTAATTAAATTTTTGAGTGAAGAAGGAATCAAACAATTACTTCAGAAAACCGAAAATCAATACATGCAGGATAACAATCGCGAAATGCATAAAGTGGATGAAGCTTTGTATTTTGTAATTGAAGAAAAAAACAACCAGGTTGAATTAACTGATAACGGTATCCAATACCTTTCAGGAGATACAGATCCAGACTTTTTCGTACTTCCGGATATCGGGACTGAAATTGCAGCGATCGAAAAACAAAAACTGGATAAAGATGGTGAAGCCGAAGCTAAAGAAAGATTATTCCAGGATTTTGGAGTAAAAAGCGAGCGTATTCACACTCTTACTCAACTTTTAAAAGCGTATGCTCTTTTTGAAAAAGATGTAGAATACGTGATCATGGACAACAAAATTATGATTGTCGATGAGCAAACAGGTCGTATCATGGATGGTCGTCGTTATTCTGACGGATTACACCAGGCGATCGAAGCAAAAGAAAATGTAAAAATCGAAGCTGCTACACAAACTTTTGCAACTGTTACATTACAGAATTATTTCAGAATGTACAGCAAATTAGGTGGTATGACAGGTACAGCGGTTACAGAAGCTGGAGAGTTATGGCAGATTTATAAATTAGACGTTGTGGAGATTCCAACCAACCGTCCGATTTCAAGACAAGACAAAGAAGATTACATCTACAAAACAACACGTGAGAAATTCAACGCTGTAATCGAAGATGTTACTGAATTATCTAATGCAGGAAGACCAGTATTGATTGGAACAACTTCTGTAGAGATTTCAGAATTATTAAGCCGAATGTTGAAAATGAGAGGCGTTACCCATAACGTTTTGAATGCTAAAATGCACAAACAAGAGGCACAAATTGTAGAAGAAGCAGGTAAAGCCGGAGTTGTAACTATTGCAACCAACATGGCTGGTCGTGGTACCGATATTAAATTATCTCCAGAAGTAAAAGCTGCCGGAGGTTTAGCAATCGTGGGGACAGAGCGTCATGATTCGCGTCGTGTAGACAGACAGTTACGTGGTCGTGCAGGACGTCAGGGAGATCCGGGAAGTTCTCAATTTTATGTTTCTCTAGAAGATAACCTAATGCGTTTATTTGGTTCTGAAAGAGTTGCTAAAGTAATGGACAGAATGGGACTTCAGGAAGGTGAAGTGATTCAGCATTCTATGATGACTAAATCTATCGAGCGTGCTCAGAAAAAAGTAGAAGAAAACAACTTTGGTGTTCGTAAACGTTTATTAGAATATGATGACGTTATGAACTCTCAACGTGAAGTAGTTTACAAACGTCGTCGTCACGCTTTGTTTGGTGAGCGTTTGAAACTTGATATCGCCAATATGCTTTATGATACTTGCGAATTGATTGTGAGCAACAATAAAATAGCAAATGATTTCAAAACATTTGATTTTGATTTAATTCGTTATTTCGGAATTACATCTCCAATCTCTGAGGCAGATTTCACAAAATTATCAGATATTGAAGTTACTGGAAAAGTATACAAAGAAGCTTTGGCTTTCTACACTGAAAAAACAGAAAGAAGCGCCAGAGAAGCTTACCCAATTATTCAGGGAGTTTACGAAGAGCCAAACAACCAATTCGAACGTATCGTAGTTCCGTTTACTGACGGAATCAAGACTTTGAATGTTGTTACTGATTTGAAAAAAGCATACGACAGCCAAGGTGCTCAATTAATTGCTGATTTCGAGAAAAACATCACTTTATCTATTGTTGATGAGGCATGGAAAAAACACTTACGTAAAATGGACGAATTGAAACAATCTGTTCAATTAGCCGTTCACGAACAAAAAGATCCATTGCTTATTTACAAATTAGAAGCCTTTAATTTGTTTAGAGGAATGTTAGACAACGTAAATAAAGAGGTTATCTCATTCTTGTTCAAAGGTGATTTACCAGCTCAAAACGTTCCTGAAATTCACGAAGCAAAAGAAGTTCGTCAAAAAGAAAACTTCAAATTAAGCAAAGACGAAATTCTAAACAGCGAAGACATCAACCGCGAAGCTGGAGAAACACAACAACGTCAGGTTACAGAAACTATTGTAAGAGACATGCCGAAAATCAATCGTAATGATACTGTTACAGTTCAGGAAGTTGCAACAGGCAGAACTGAAGAAATGAAATTTAAAAAAGCAGAAACTTTAATCGCTTCTGGCGCTTGGGTTCTTGTTAAATAATATTTTTTTTCTAAAATAATAAATTGAATAGCCTCCAGCTAAAGCTGGAGGTTTTTTTTTGATCCACACCAGGCTTTAGCCCAATTTTAAACGTTTAAAATTGGGCTAAAGCCATTTTTATATTCTATATCTAAACTCCAGCTAAAGCAGGAGTCTATTCAAAAAAATTTCTCACACCATGGTCCGGTTTTAAATTGTGTTTTGATTTTTTTCACAAAGTCACAAAAATGCTCGTATTTAATAATAATAAAAATGTATTTTTGCTGCCGAAACAACGAAATAAAATCTTGAAGAAGTTTATTATCATAGTACTTTCCTGTATGCTTCTGGTGCCATCTTTTGGCAGTTTCTTTGTTTATACCTCTTTCAAATTAAATCAGGACGAAATTTCGAAAACCATTTGTGTACAACGCAAAATGCTTTTTAATTCCTGTAATGGCCGATGCGAACTTCAAAAAAGTTTAAAAAAATACGCCGACAACGAAAAGAAAATGCAAAACAATCTAAAAGAAAAAGTAGAGATTGTTTACATTCAAAATACAATTACAAACGATTTCAAATTAGTAACTCCAATAGAATCTAAAGCAAAACTTTTTGCTGTTTTAGATCAAAAACCTATTGCTGTTTCGACCACTACTTTTCGCCCTCCCTCCTATTTTATATAATTTTTAAAATCACATTTCAATTCTGTTGAGATGAGTTTTTCGTTGTTGCCAAAACAACGAAACCATGCTTACGCATATTTTAAATTTAAAATTATATAAAATTCATAAAATGAAAAATACTTTATACAAAGCCCTTGCTCTTGTCGCAATTAGCCTATCATTAATCTCGTGTTCTAACGACGATAACAACGAGACAAGTTCAGCAAACGGAAACATTACTTTAAAATTCGACAATGCTTTTGGTGCCAACGATCTAATTTTAAATACGCAAGGCAACACTACTTCAAACAGCGAAGTACTAAAAATTAGTCTTGTAAAATATATTGTTAGCAACGTTGTACTTACAAAAGCTGACGGAACTACTTTTACCTACCCTAAAAGCAAAAGCTATTTTATTGCTGACGAATCTACTGCTGCCGGACAACAGTTTAAACTAACAGATATTCCTGCAGGAGATTACGTAAAAGTAAAATTCGGAATTGGAGTCGACGAAGAACAATGGAAATTAGGCGCTGCCGAACAAGGCGATTTTCTGGCTCAGGCAAACGATGCCGGCATGTTGTGGTCCTGGGCTGCAGGATATAAATTCTTTGCTCTCGAAGGAACTTTTACATCACCAACTGTTACCACATCAACTCCTTTTATGATTCACACCGGAAAAACCGGAACAGACTACAACTATACCGAAGTAACAGTAGACCTGCCAACAAAAGCTTTGGTTCGCGATAACATCACTCCTGCCGTTCACATTATTACAGATCTTTCTAAAATTATCGACGGCAAAAACAAAATCAAACTTTCTGATAACAACGCTGGCGGAATGGGAGCTATGATTATGGGCGGAGCCAACTTACCGCTGATTACGCAAAACATCAGCGCTATGTTTAAAGTAGATCACGTACATAACGACTAATTTTTTCAGGAGCACAAAAGTTTTGGTTCACCAGAAATAACGTCCCGCTATCCGCTATATCTTTTGTGTCCGCCGCGGCGGACACAAAAGGATGTCGCTTCTATCGGGGCTAAACCAGAACTTTTTGTGCTTTTAATTAAACATAAAAATCATGCTGAAAATAAAATATTTTCTATGGCTGATGATTCCGTTGTTATGGAGTTGCTCTAGTGAGGAAGACCAATATGTAAATATTCCATTAGAATTTACTGTTCCGTCAAACTTTCCTGCTTTAGCGTACAATATTTCACTGAATCCGCCAACAGAAAAAGGATTTGAACTGGGCAAAAAGCTATTCTACGACGGACGCTTAGCGTCTGATGGAGTAGTTTCCTGCGGGTTTTGCCACATACAAGCCAACGCTTTTACGCATCACGGACACACGGTAAGTCATGGTGTAGACAATGCGCAGGGAACCAGAAACACACCGTCGATTCAGAATTTGGCGTACCAGACTACATTTATGTACGACGGAGCCGCAGATCATTTAGACTTGCAGCCTATAATTCCGTTGACGAGTATTATAGAAATGAACGGAAATCTGAACGCTATTCTAAAAATGATGAAAGCCGACAAAGAATATCAAAAATTATTTGGATTAGCTTTTGACGATGGCGCGATTACGACCGAAAATATGCTAAAAGCACTTTCGCAATTTATGGTGATGATCGTTTCCTCCAATTCAAAATTTGATAAATACAGACGTAATGAAGCTGGCGGAACTTTCACGTCAGATGAATTAGCGGGTTACGATTTGTTCAAATCAAAATGTGCTTCGTGCCATGCGACCGATTTACAAACGGATAATTCATTCCGCAATAATGGTTTGGCTGTAAACCCAATGGTAAATGATGTTGGCCGTTATAAAGTTACAGAACTGGCCAGTGATTATTACAAATTCAAAGTACCAAGTTTGCGAAACGTAGAGGTTTCAGGACCTTATATGCACGACGGAAGATTTGGAACTCTTGAAGGCGTTTTGGATCATTATGCAAGGGGTATCGAGGATTATCCAACATTAGATCCTATTTTAAAACAGAACGGGAAATTTGGAATATCTCTTAATGCAACTGAGAAAAAACAAATAATTGTCTTTTTGAAAACACTAACGGATAATCAGTATTTTACAGATAAGCGCTTCTCGGAGTTTTAAGAAAATTAGCCCACGGGTTTTACGAATTACACTGATTAACGCAGATTAAAAGCAATTGAGAATCATATTAAAAAAAATCATTTAATCTGTGGCAAAAAACAAAAATCATAATAAAAACCGGAGTCCTAGCCCCCATTGCAGTGGAAAGCCTTTTTGAAAAAAGACCTAATTTTTCTTGGGTTTATAAAGCGACCAGCGGAAGCTTTATAAAAACATAGAAAAATGGGATTTTGATAAAAGCTTGAAACGAAAAGCGGGATCAGCTCCTAAAAATAATGAAATTTAAAATGAAAAAAATAATAGTAATGTTGACGCTTTTTGCTGGATTTTCGGCCTTTAGTTTTACGGTAAAAGATAGTATTTCGGGCTTTACGTTTCAGCGTTTGGCGATGATGGAAGATTTTGATTGCGATGCCTGCGGATGTTCAGCAAGTGGCGGAAGTATGGGTTTTGGCTCGATGCTGAACAATAATTTTGTGGGCTTGAGATATATGAAACAAAGTTACACGAGCCGCGACGGAATCTTTGCCAATTCGCCCTGGATTGATGAAGATTTTAATACGATTCAGGCTTGGGCAAGAATTCCAGTGACGGAGAAAATTCAGATTTCGGCATTGGTTCCGCATCATTTTAACGAAAGAACATTGACGGCCGGAACTGAGAATATTGAAGGTTTGGGAGATATTACCGTAATGGCTTTGTATACGGTTTTTGAAACAAAAAAAGACAGTACATTTTTTTCACACAAAGTAAATCTTGGTGGTGGTGTAAAACTTCCGACAGGGAAATTTAAAGAAGCTAATAATTTAGGCAGCGTGAATCAGAGTTTTCAGTTAGGAACCGGAAGCTGGGATTTCCCGATAGTTTCTGAATATGTAGTGAAACATAAAAATTTGGGCTTAAACACAACGCTGAATTACATTTTTAAAACCGAAAACAGTAAAAATTACCAATACGGCGATCAGTTTAATTATGCGGGAACGTTCTTTTATTTGTTCGATTTAAAATCGGTTCAGATTGTTCCACAGGCTGGTTTGGCGGGTGAAGTTTATCAGACTAATAAGCAGTATAATTTAGATTTGCCCAATACGGCGGGTGATATTTTGTTTAGCAAATTTGGTATTGAGGCCGGAAAAGATAAATTTTCGGTTGGGTTAAACGTAATGTTGCCCATTAACCAAAACTTATCAAGCGGTAATATGGAGGCAAATTACAGATGGAGTGTAAATTTGAATTATACACTTTAATTAATATTTAAAAAGTTTACAATTCGTGCCGTTAGGCACCAAATATTGGTAGAAAATATCAATTTAAATAAACATAGCGGGCCGTAGGTACGCAACAAAACAATAATTACGTACCTACGGCACGCCAACGAATTTCAAATCAAATAGGCTACCAATATTTTGTACCTAAAGGTACGTTTCAACTTTTAATTAATAAAGATTCACAAAACAACGAAACAAGCTTTGAGAAAAATCATTATCATATTTCTTTCTATTATGCTTTTGATGCCATCATTTGGCATTTTCTGCGTTTATACCACATTCAAATTAAATCAGGAAGAGATTTCGAAAACCATTTGTGTGCAGCGCAAAATGATTTTTAATTCTTGTAATGGTCGTTGTGAGCTTCAAAAAAGCCTTAAAAAATATGCTGACAACGAAAAGAAAATGCATGACAATCTGAAAGAAAAAGCAGAAGTAATTTATATACAGAATATTGCTTTAAATCCTTTCAAATTAGTCGCACCAATAACATCGAGAAAAGCCGTTTTTGCTTATTTCGATAAAAAACCAATTTCGGTTTCGAATGCTACTTTTCATCCTCCCTCTTATTTGATATAGATTTTAGTTTCGCTTTTCAATTCTTTTGAAGGGCTTTTACTCGTGTTCTACCAAGAGAATACCTGTTACTTTTTAAAATTTATATCATTTAAAATGAAGAAAATATATCTCATCCTATTGCTTATAGGTCAATGTGTCGCAGCACAAAATAAAGTCGAAAAAGATACCACAAAATCTCAGGAACTTGAAAACGTTTTTATAACGGCCAATCGTACAGCTACTTTACGCAAGGAAACTCCGGTTGCTATTAGCAAACTGACTGCTAAAACTATCAACGAAACCAAGGCGACAGCGGTTTATGAAATTATCAATAAAACTCCTGGAGTATTGATGGTGAACTTAGGCAACGAGCAACATATGATGTCGATTCGTCAGCCTATGACTACTAATGCTTATTATTTATATCTCGAAGATGGTTTGCCGATTCGGCCAATGGGAATCTTTAATCACAACGCTTTACTGGAAATTAATCAGTTTAATTTGCAAAGTATCGAGGTTGTAAAAGGTCCTGTATCCTCTTTATACGGACCTGAAGCGGTTGGCGGAACTATCAATTTAATTTCGCAAAAACCACCTGTTGATCCGGAATTTAAATTTGGGGTTCAGGCTGACAATTATGGTTACAGAAGATTTCAGGCCGCTGGTGGTGCAACAATCGGGAAAGTTGGTTTTCATATTGCCGGAATTTCGAGTTTGCAGGAAAACGGCTGGATGACGTATTCTGATTATAACAAAGACAATCTGAATGCGAGAATCGATTATAACATCTCCCCTTCGACCCGATTGATCAGTAATACGATGTACGGAAAATATTATTCGGACATGAGCGGAACGGTTATTGAAGAGGCTTTTAATAACAGAACCTACAAAAGCACTTCTAACTTTACTTATAGAAAATCTCAGGCTTTACGAACACGATTAACATTAGAACATGATTGGAACCCTAATTCAAGCAGTTACATTACAGGATATTTACGCGATAACAAATTAGGTCAAAACCCTTCGTACGGAATAAGATGGAGTCCAACCATAAATCCTACAACTGCTAAAGGCGAAGTCAACTCGAATAACTTTAAAAGTTATGGCGCAATTGGGCAGCATACTCAAAAGTTTGATTTCTTGAATGCCAAATTGGTTGCCGGAGCTTTATATGATTATTCTCCCGTAACCTATTGGTCTTATGTTATTGATCTAAAAGCCAATCTAAATCCTGGAGAAGCCGGAAAACAAACCGTGAGTTCTTACGAAATTATTGCAGAACATCCAGATTCAAAATTGGCGGATTATACTGCAGACATTTTCAACTCTGCCGGATATGCACAAATGAGTTTCAATCCAATCGAAAAATTAATTATTACTCTTGGCGGTCGTTATGACAACATGAAAGTGAACTATGACAATGCTTTAGACAAATCTACCGGCAGTAAAGTTTATGACAAAATGACTTTTAAAGCAGGTGTCAATTACAATCCGTTTGAATTTGCAGGTTTTTATGGCAATTACTCGCAAGGTTTTGCGCCTCCCGGAATTACATCTATTTTCAGGACCAAACCCAGAACTGGCGGAACAACAGGAGTTCCTGCTGATTTTTATTATAATCTGGAGCCTGCCAGTTTCGACAATTACGAACTGGGCGGATGGCTTTCTTTCTTTCAAAATAAGCTGAATTTTGATTACGCTTTGTATTATATGGAAGGTAAAAATGAATTGCTAAACATTAAACTCGCTGATAATTCGACCGATTATCGTTCGGCTGGAGAAACGCGTCATAAAGGAGTTGAGTTTGGCGCTTCGTACCGTCCGTCAAAACAATTCAATATTCGTGTTGGCGGAACTTATGCGCAGCACACTTATATCGACTTTGAACTTTCTGACAAACCAAGCGATCCTGTTCAGAATCTGGACGGAAAAGAAATGCCTGCAGCACCAAAATGGTCTGGAAATTCTGAGGTAAGTTATTACCCCAACTGGCTCCCGAATCTTAGAACTTCTGTGGAATGGCAACTTGTTGGAAGTTATTATCAGGATCAGATCAATACCGTAAAATATAGTGGTTATAATATATTCAATGCCAGAATCGGTTATCAATGGAAAAAAATTGAAGTATACGGAAACGTACTTAACCTGACGGATAAATTATATGCTTATAATGTTTCCCGAGCCAATACCGCAAACGCTCAGCCAACTTATACAGCAGCCGCGCCAAGAACTTTTGTGTTTGGAATACAGTATAATTTTTCATTAAAAAAATAGAAAATTTATGCCACAGATTAAAATAATTAAAAAGATTAAGGAATTTTAAAATTTGAACCATTAAGATATTAAGATTCATTAAGCGAAATTTAACTTTTCTTAATTTCTTAATGGTAAAAAAATCATTTTAATCTGTGGCAAAAAAATTAGCGAAATCATAAAACTATGAGCAAAGAAATAAATAAGGACAAAAAGTCTAAAAAGAAGGATTCAAAGTTTGTCAAGAAAATCAAACAGCACATGTACAAATGGCATCGTGGGATTGGGTTAGTCACCATTATTCCGGTGATCTTCTGGACGCTTTCAGGATTAATGCATCCGTTTATGGCGCATTTCTTTAAACCAGAAATTGCGCACGATAAACTGGAAACACCAATAATTGATAAAACGAAACTGCACTTTTCGATTCAGGAAGTTTTACAGAAAAATGAACTTACACAATTTAAAAATTTCAGAATCGTTTCGTTCAACAATAAAACCTATTATCAGCTGAAAACTATAATTGGTGAACTTTGGTATTTTGATGCTTCGACTGCTGAAAAACTGGAAAATGGAGATCAAAAATATGCAGAATGGCTTTCGCGTTATTTTCTGGATGACCAAAAAAGTGCCGTAAAAAATAGTGAAGTTGTAACCGAATTTACTTCGCAATACAAGTACGTAAACCGTTATTTACCGGTGTACAAACTCAGTTTCGACCGTCCGGATGCCATACAGGTTTATGTAGAAACATCATCTGGCAAACTAGCCACTTATAACCCAACTTCAAGGCAAGCATTTATCTGGTTCTTTGACACGTTTCATAATTGGTCGTTTATTGATTCCATATCAAATAATAGTATCCGAATCATTACCATGATTTTCTTATTATCCATCATTGGATTTTCTGCCTTGAGCGGAATCCTGATTTATGGTTTATTGTGGAAACAATTCAAAAAAACAGATAGTTTAGCACCTAAAAAAGGCCTTAGAAAATACCATCGCCAAATTGGGATTTGGGTTTCACTTTTTACTCTAACATTTGCTTTTAGTGGCGCCTATCACGCCACCACAAAATGGAATCCGTATACTTTATCGCAAATGGTTTATGAACCAACATTCGAAACTAAAGAAATTCCGGTTGCCAATACTAATCTGGATTTAGACTGGAGCCGTTTCCAGAATGCGGGTATTATTACTTTAAATGATACGACATATTTTCGTTGTGAATTGCTTGAAAAACAAAAATTCAAAACATCGAAATCAGATTCTAATGCAAAATGGAATAAAAAAGACGATCCAAAATCTGAGGTGGTTTACATTAATGCCGCCACTAATGAAGTTGCGCCAAATCTGGACTTTCGATACGCGGAATTTCTGGCTTATTATTTTACAGATGGAGCACCTAAACTTGCTTGTTGCGAAATGGATCAGGGTTCAGATGAACCTCATACTTCTTTAGAAAACGTAAAATTATTAGAATCTAAACTCTTAACTGATTTTAGCAGTCGCGAATATGGTTTTGTCAACAAAAGATTACCGGTTATAAAACTGGCTTACGACACACCGCAAAAAACAACTTATTTCATCGAAACTGCTACTTCAAGATTGGCTGCTGTAGTTAAAAATAGCGATATGATAGAAGGTTACTCGTTTGCCATCCTCCACAAATTTTTATTTATGGATTGGGCAGGAAAAAACATTCGCGATCTAACAATGGTTGTAGCCGCACTGACTATTTTGATTGTTAGTATTTTGGGATTTATTTTGTTTTTGAGAAAATAAAAAATCTTGCAAAGTCAAGTCGCAAAGTTTTTTTATTAGCCACAGATTAAAAAGATTAAAAAGAATTATTTCACGCAGATTCTGCAGATTTAGGCAGATTTATTTTTTACTAAATTATAATAACCCTGCTTATTTTTTTTTAAAATCTGCGTGAAACAAAATAAAACTTTGCGACTTAGCTCCCGATAGCTATCGGGATTGCGATATTAAATTTATAATTATTATCAGCTTGTCTGGTACAAGTTTTTTTCTCAGCAACTTAGAATCTTAGCCTCTTAGTAACTTTATCTCGGATTCTCTTCAAAATAACGCGCCTCAATTCGTTTAATATCTTTAATCGAATTTTTAGCCCAGGCCAAACGTTTCTCCAGAATTTCTTCTTCGGATAAATGCCAGTTGATATCTGATTTTTGTAATCTGTTGGTTAGGTTCTGAATGATGATGGCTGCAGAAACAGAAATGTTTAAACTCTCTGTAAAACCAACCATTGGGATTTTAAGAAAACCATCGGCTTTTTCTAGAATTTCCTCGGATAATCCATCTCTTTCTGTTCCGAAAAATAAGGCACTTGGTTTTGTAATATCAAAATCTTCCAACAAACAGTCATTTTCATGAGGCGTTGTGGCAATAATTTGATATCCCTGATCTTTTAAAGTCGAAATACAATTGGTAACCGAATCGAACTGGTTGATGTCTACCCATTTTTGGGCACCCATGGCAATTTCTTTATCGATCTTTTTTCCGTAACGCTGCTCGATAACATTGAGTTCCTGAATTCCAAAAACTTCGCAACTGCGCATAACAGCACTTGTATTGTGCATCTGAAAAACATCTTCTACAACAACTGTAAAATGCTTTGTACGATTTCCGAGTACTTTTAAGAATTTTTCTTTGCGGTTATCAGTCAGTATATTTTCAAGGAAAGCGAGGTAATCTAAATCAATCATTATATTCGTGTTTCCCGCAAAAATACACCATAATTAAAACAGAAAGAAATTTCACCTCCATTTTCAACTGTCTTAATAGGCAACTAAACTATTATTCAGTTTTTCATGCAAAATGTTGAGTTTCGAAAAATCGATTTGCAAAGTTTCTTCTTTAAACTCATCTCCTGTAAAAACGGCATTTTCATTTTTAGAATGTCTTTTTAAACGATCATACATTTTTTCTAATTCATCATTAGCATAATCAACTTTTATAAATGGGATAAATTTCTCCAGAACTGCTTTCATTCCATCATTATAATTAAGCATTACAACGTTTGTATCTCTTTTATAAAAATCAAGAAATCCCTGAAAATATTTCTCGAGAACTAAACCTCCATATTGCTCCAAAGTATTTTCACTGATTTCTTTAGCAGAAATTCCAAAAACAATCGAAGGCAATAGATTAGGAACCATATGCATTCCCTTCAATTTCTGATGCGATTTTAAAACCTCTGTTGGGTTTCTATAAAGTAATGCGAAAGGAATTTCAGGATAAATTGATCTTAAATACGACGCCTTAAAAATATGCCAGGCATCGAGTTTTATAATTAAATGCTTTTGTTCAGGATATCTTTTTTGGCCGAGTAATTTTATTACTGATTTTAATAGCGACGTTTTTTTATCGTCACTAAAAAGATCACTTCTTAAAATTTGATCGATAATTGGCGCTTCAGAAACCATTATATTTTTTGAAGAACTCGCCAAAGACTGACTCAACATCGTAGAACCACATCTTGACACATGAAAAACCAGTGATTTTAATTCTGCGGAAATTAATTCATTAGACCAATCTATAAGATTCTCTACAGTACTTACTACTTTAAATGGTTTCGAATTAAAAGCATGACTTCTACACTTTGCTATACTTTCATCAAAAAACGGATCGGCATATTTTATATCTGCCAAATAAATCCATTCGAAATAAATCTCGTTGTCTTTTTCTATTAACTTATAGGGAATCCAATTTGAAAGAGGATGATTTTGATTTTCCATTTGATAATTTTATTTTGATTGTAAATCGGCAATAATTTTGGCCCCGGCTTCTGACGGATTTCGGGAAAGTTCATCAATAATTAGCTGTTTCATTTCGTCAGAATATTGATTCTCTTTTGGCGGTTCATTCATATCAAAACCCATGTTAGTAAATAATTGATCAGACCAGTCGTTTCTTATACAGTCCAGTGTAAAATGAATGCGAGGTTCAGCACTTTTGTTTTCTACACTATGCCGAAGCTGAAAATTGGCATACCAGCACTCCCCCATTTTCATAGGAACACGCTTTTTATCTACATAAAAAAAGACATTATCATTGGTTATAATAGGTATGTGAATTCTAAAAAAACCATCTTCATAAGAGGTGTCATTATCTACATGCTCCGTAATTTCGCTTTGAGGATCTAATCGAAGTAATCTGACAGCTTCTTTTTCGCATTGAAACCAATCCATAATTTCTCTAAAATAATGGCAGCGCTCCAGTAAATTGGTGTTTTTATACTCTTTGTTTGGAAAAGATGTAATGTCATTTATCAAACCCGATTGCGACCTTAGGGAAACGCTTGTCCATTTTCCCTCGTAGCCATTGGTATTAAAATGCGGTGTCCATAAATCATTTTCGCATATCACAAGATCTTCTTGTAATTTATCTATCGAAAAAGAAATGGGAAGTTGACTCGAAGAAGGATTCATATACTAAAGGATAAAGTTATTCAATATTCAGATAAATTATTAATGATAAAATTATAGAGCTTATTTGTCGAAATACTCTCGGCTTCTACATCTGTTTTCAACACTAAATCTGCATTGGATGGAATTTCAAAAACATCGCTTATTCCGGTAAAATTGCTGATTTTATTACGGTCGTTGTCCGGCAGCAAAGCTTTTTGATACAATCCTTTTGGATCTCGTTTAATGAGATTATTTATCGAACAATCTAAATATACCGTTCTGACAAACTCATAGGTTCTTAACTCGTTACGCAGATTTTCATAAGGATTAATCACCGACATTAAAACGATTGTATCTTCTCTAACAAAGTTTTGTCCCACCTGAAACAAACGCCTGATATTTTCGCACCTGTCTTCTCTGGAAAATCCTAAATCACTGCAAATGGTTTTGCGATAAACATCTCCATCAACGATTTCGACCTTATAACTTTTATCCGCTAACAAATGCCGGACATTTTGAGCCAATGTGGTTTTACCTGATCCTGATAATCCTGTAAACTGAATTAAAATCATTGAAATTTTGGTTTGATTTGTAACTCATTAAAAATAAACATTCTGTAAGACTCTTACAATAAGTATAATTACGCTTTTATTAGCTGCAAAAAATAAAAATCCAAAATGTGCCTTTAGGTACAGAATGCTGGTAGTCATTAGATTCTGCTATTCTTTGGCGTACCGTGGTACGCAACAAAAACGATTGCTATTGTCTACCTGCGGCACGCTAAATCTATTCCCATTCTTATTTCTACCAATATTTGGTGCCTAACGGCACAAAATATATACTTTAACTTTTTTATTCCCATAAATCACTATTTTTATCCTTCAATTGAATAAGATGAAAAAGAAATTGGTTGTTTTAACCGGAGCCGGTATAAGTGCTGAAAGCGGTATTAAAACTTTTCGCGACAGCGATGGTTTATGGGAAGGATATGATGTAATGGAAGTGGCAACTCCTGAAGGCTGGAGAAAAAATCAGGAATTGGTTTTGGACTTTTACAATAAAAGACGCCAGCAGCTTAAAGAAGTGAAACCTAATTTAGGTCACAAAATTTTAGCCGAATTAGAGCAGGATTTTGATGTACATATTATTACGCAGAATGTAGATGATTTGCACGAACGCGCCGGAAGTACCAAAGTCTTGCATTTGCACGGAGAATTACTAAAAGTACGAAGTACTCAAAACCGTCATTTAATTCTCGATTGGCCAGACGACTTATATACAGGAGATCTGGACGAAAACGGACATCAGCTTCGACCACATATTGTTTGGTTTGGCGAAGATGTTCCGGCTCTGGAAGAAGCTATCGAAATTACAGAAACTGCTGATTATTTTGCCGTAATTGGTACTTCATTACAAGTTTATCCGGCAGCGGGATTGATTTCATATACTTATAGTATTACGCCCGTTTTTTATATTGATCCTAAACCAATTGCGATCCCGAATATTCAGAATAAAGTAGAAGTTATCGCTAAAGTCGCCTCAGAAGGTGTTTCGGAATTAAGAGAACGATTATTTGAAATAGAAAAAACTTCATGATATTCGAAAGTTGGTTACAGCAATTATCTCAGTTCAATTTATTGACGTTGTTTATTTTCTTCCTGGCAGAAAATGCAATTCTTTTGTTTCTTTCGATAATGCTCGGAAAAATAATTGAATACGAGAATACAACACTTGATAAAAAGGATCGAAAATGGATTTTTTCGACCCTCATTTGTAATACCTTAATAACGCTTTTAGGATATGAATTGTATTATTTTGGGATTATG
This sequence comes from Flavobacterium sp. CSZ, assembly GCF_015350725.1. Taxonomy (NCBI): domain Bacteria; kingdom Pseudomonadati; phylum Bacteroidota; class Flavobacteriia; order Flavobacteriales; family Flavobacteriaceae; genus Flavobacterium; species Flavobacterium sp. CSZ. Next base: position 70,273 of record NZ_JADKPQ010000014.1, on the reverse strand, counting down.
AAAGTAAATTTTACACCATCACTTCTCTCCATAGTATCAGATACTTTGCTCTTGATTTTCATAATGGATTTCTTTATGTTTTGTTTTCATTATCTGGTGCATAAATTAAAATGGTTTTACCCAATTCATCAGCTTCATCATACCCATGTTGAAACGAGTGTTTACAGCTTACTTGTGCTTCATCCTATAGAAACTTTTGGATTTGGAATTATCTGGTTATTTTCGATCACGATATTTCAATTCAATTTTATCAGCATTATCATTTATCTGGTTTTAAATCTTTTGTACGGGATATTTGGACATTTAAAAACGGATATTTTTCCTGATTTTTGGTATAAAAGCCGTTTAACAAATTGGATCTCAACAACAAAATTTCATTCGGACCATCATAAAAATGAATCTCATAATTTTGGTTTCTATTTTACCATTTGGGATAAAATTTTTAAAACAACAATTTAATTTATTAGTTTCTATTATAATAACTCTTCAGTAATTTTCAGAAGTTTTAACAATAGCTTATATTTGTGCCTTTCGAAAAACAACATAACAATGACTACTTTAAACGAATTGAATGCTATATCACCAATTGACGGACGATATAGAAGTAAAACCCTTTCATTAGCTCCATTTTTCTCTGAAGAAGCCCTAATAAAATACCGAGTATTAGTTGAAATTGAATATTTTATTGCTTTGTGTGAAGTTCCTTTGCCACAACTTGCAGGTGTAAACCCAAATTTATTCGACAGCTTACGTGATATTTACAAAAATTTCTCTACTGAAAATGCTCTTTGGATAAAAGAAACAGAGAAAGTAACCAACCACGACGTAAAAGCAGTTGAATACTTTATCAAAGATGCTTTTGAAAAACTAGACTTATCTCAATACAAAGAGTTCATTCACTTTGGTTTAACTTCTCAGGATATCAATAATACTGCGATTCCGCTTTCTACAAAAGATGCGTTTGAGCAGGTTTATATGCCATCATTAATTTCTTTAATTTCTAAATTGAAAGAATTAAGCGTAGAATGGAAGGATATTCCGATGTTGGCACGTACGCACGGACAACCGGCTTCTCCTACTCGTTTGGGTAAAGAGATTTTGGTATTTGTAGAACGTCTTGAAGAGCAAATGCGTTTGTTATTTAATATTCCGTTTGCTGCTAAATTTGGTGGAGCAACAGGAAACTACAATGCGCATCACGTTGCTTACCCACAAATCGACTGGAAACAATTTGGTAATAAATTTGTTGAAACTGATCTTGGTTTACACCACTCTTTTCCAACTACTCAAATTGAGCATTACGATCATTTTGCTGCGTTTTTTGATGCCTTAAAAAGAATCAATACGATTGTGATCGATTTAGATCGTGATATCTGGACGTATGTATCGATGGATTATTTTAAACAAAAAATCAAAGCTGGAGAAATTGGATCTTCGGCAATGCCACATAAAGTAAACCCTATTGATTTTGAAAACTCTGAAGGAAACTTAGGAATCGCCAATGCTATTTTTGAGCATTTAGCAGCTAAATTACCGGTTTCAAGATTACAACGTGATTTAACAGATAGTACTGTTTTACGTAATATTGGTGTACCAATTGGCCATACAATCATTGCTTTTGAAGCTTCTCTAAAAGGTTTAAACAAATTACTTTTGAATGAAGGTAAATTTGCTGAGGACTTAGAGAAAAACTGGGCTGTTGTGGCTGAAGCTATTCAGACTATTTTACGTCGTGAAGCTTATCCAAACCCATATGAAGCTTTGAAAGGTTTGACCAGAACAAATGAAGCTATTGATAAAAAAGCGATTCATAATTTTATTGCAACATTGGAAGTTTCTGATGCTGTCAGAGCTGAATTAATGGCAATAACTCCTAGTAATTACGTAGGAATTTAAAGAAAACTAAAAATATTTTCTCAAAAAAAGCTATCTTTATCGAGATAGCTTTTTTTTATTTAATACCGGGATTTTAGCCCAGATTACTTCACTTAACTTTTATTTTCATAGGAGTTCAGTGAATGTCATTTGAAATGAAAAGCCTTTTACGAAAAAAGCCCTATTTTTTTGCAGGTACAGAGCGACCAACGGAAGCTCCTGGAACTGCTTAAAAAATAGGCGTTTTGAGTAAAAGCTTGAAATGGAAAGCTGGATGAGCTCCTTAATATAAAATACCACTTTATGATTGCCTTAAGCGCCGCAGCAGAAACTACACACCACTTACAACCCCTTATAAGCGACTTGGGATTAATCCTGATGACCGCCGGAATTGCTGTTTTGATATTTAAAAAAATGAAACAGCCGCTGGTATTAGGATATCTAATTGCCGGATTTTTGGCTGGAAACCACTTTGACTTTTTCCCATCGATAACAGATATGAAAAGTGTGGAGGTTTGGGCAGAAATTGGGGTAATCTTTTTATTATTTAGTCTGGGGCTCGAATTTAGTTTTAAGAAGCTGATGAAAGTTGGCGGAACTTCCTCGATAACCGCAATTACTCAGATTTTATTTATGACGCTCATTGGTTATTGTGTTGGGCAATGGATGGGCTGGGGCAAAATGGATAGTATTTTTCTTGGTGCGACACTTTCGATTTCATCTACTACTATTATTATTCGGGCGTTTGATGAGTTGGGCGTTAAAGGAAAAAAGTTTGCCGGAATTGTATTTGGTGCCTTAATTGTCGAGGATATTGTTGCGATTTTAATGTTGGTTTTATTATCGACAATTGCGGTTAGCGATCAGGTTTCGGGCGGTGCGTTATTACAATCTGTTTTAAAATTAATATTCTTTTTGATTATATGGTTTTTGGGCGGAATTTTTATTATTCCGACCATTCTTAAAAAGGCAAAACATCTTTTGACCGATGAAATGCTGCTGATTATTTCACTGGCACTTTGTTTAATGATGGTCATGTTTGCGGCCAATGTGGGCTTCTCGCCTGCTCTTGGGGCTTTTATCATGGGTTCTATTATTGCCGAAACTACTCAGGCAGAAAAAATTGAACATTTGATTCAGCCGGTAAAGGATTTATTTGGTGCGGTTTTCTTTGTATCTGTCGGAATGTTAATCAATCCGGAAACTTTGGTAACATATATGCTTCCGGTTGCGCTTATCACGCTGCTGACTATTTTTGGGAAAGCATTTAGTTCTTCTATCGGGGCTTTGTTATCAGGTCAGCCCCTTAAACAATCAGTGCAAACGGGTATGAGTTTGGCTCAAATTGGTGAATTCTCCTTTATTATCGCAACTCTTGGTATGACGCTTAAGGTAACAAGTGACTTTTTGTACCCAATAATTGTTGCTGTGTCTGCCATTACGACTTTTACCACTCCGTTTTTAATTAAATATTCTGATCCTTTTTCAGGATATCTGGAACAGAAACTTCCTAAAAAATGGATTAAAAATATCAACCGTTATAGTGTCAATGCACAAGCTATAAAATCGGTTAGTACCTGGCAAATTGTACTTCGTGCCTCGATCACTCAAATCATTTTACACACTATAATTATTACGGCTATTATATTATTGTCGGCTAAATTTGTAGCACCTTTAGTAGCTGATACACGTTTTGGAAATACTTTGGCAGCATTAATTACACTGGTCATAATAGCTCCGTTTTTATGGGCTCTTTCGTTGCGACGTGTAAAAGTTACTGAAGTGGAAGAACTTTGGGAAGAACGAAAATATCGTGGCGCGCTTTTGATGCTAATTTTAATTAGAATGAGCCTTGGTTTATTTTTCGTTGGATTTTTATTGAATATCTTCTTCTCGCCTTTGGTTGCTTTTGTTGCCCTGATCATTGCCATTGGAGCCTATCAATTGTTTCCGAAAAAATTAAACGAGCAGTATCATAAAATTGAAACTCACTTTTTAAAGAATCTAAACGATCGCGAAAACAAAAAAATAGACAGACGATATGCCAATTTAATGCCCTGGGATGGTCACATGTCAATCTTTGATATTGGTAAAGAATCTAATCTTGCCGGTAAAACCCTGGAAGAATTGCGTATTCGTGAGAATATGGGAATCAATATTGCTTTTATTCGCCGTGGTGAAATCACTATTCCTATTCCGACTAAAAATGAACGTTTGTTTCCGGGCGACGAGATTTGTGTTATTGGTACGGATGAGCAAATTTCAGAATTTACCAAATATTTACAGAATGAGGTTGAAGCTGCTAACAACTCGCAGGAATCTGATATTGTGCTGCGCCAGTTAGAAATTTCGAATGATGATTTTATACAAAAAAGAATTGGTCAGTTTAGAGAAAAAACTGGTGGACTTGTGGTGGGAATTGAAAGAAACGGTAACCGAATTTTGAACCCTGAATCGCATTTGACTTTAGAAAAAAATGATATCATCTGGGTCGTTGGAGATAAAAAACGAATGAACGAACTGATGAAGAAAAGCGTTCATGTAGAGTTGTAGGTAAAGTTACTAAGAGGCTAAGTTTCTAAGATGCTGAGTTTTTTTTTTTATATAAAACTTTTAAATCTTAGAAACTTAGCCTCTCAGCAACATAGAAACTTATTTATTCGGTTGCGGTGTTAGGCGCAAATAAGGTTTGATAGCTGTATGCCCTTTTGGGAATTTTGCCGGAATATCACTATCTGGAACAGCAGGCGTAATTACAACGTCTTGTCCGTCTTTCCAGTTTGCCGGGGTTGCTACGCTGTAATCTGCCGTAAGTTGCAAACTATCGATAACACGCAATAATTCATCAAAATTTCTTCCTGTTGAAGCTGGATAAGTCAAGGTTAACTTTATCTTTTTATCCGGGCCAATAACAAAAACTGAACGTACCGTAAATTTCTCGCTTGCATTAGGATGCAGCATATCATATAGAGTCGCTATTTTTTTATCTTCGTCGGCAATGATAGGGAAATTAACGGTTGTATTTTGTGTTTCGTTGATGTCTTTGATCCATTCTTTGTGAGACTCTAAACCATCAACACTCAAAGCGATTACTTTAGTATTTCTCTTTTTAAATTCAGGAACATAATTGGCAACTGTCCCTAATTCAGTTGTACACACAGGGGTAAAATCTGCAGGATGCGAAAATAAAACTCCCCAGGAATCTCCTAACCATTGATGAAAATTGATTGGTCCTTCGGTTGTTTCTGCATGAAAATCTGGAGCAATATCTCCTAATCTTAATGTTGACATAATTATATTTTTTTAGTTCATCTAAAATTAGTCAAAAAAGGCATAAGGAAAACACGTATTTTTTAAAAAAAAGTTAAAATTCTATTTTTCCTATCTAGTTAAGGATTCAAACTAAATAAAACTTACCACAAAGTACCAAATAGCAAGGGTTACGAAGGAAATTGGGATTCCAAAACCAATCATCATACTGCTTAATTTTGGTTTTAAACCATAGGTCGAAGCTAAAATTGCGCCTGTAATCATGGGTGCCATTGCCATTTCCATAATGGTTATTTTTATGGCTTCAGAATGTTGGTTGAAAACAACGACATATAAGACGAAAATGACAGAAGGCGTTACAATAAGCCTAAAGAAAAGTCCGAGTCTAAGAAATCGCCAATGCTGACTTTTTCGATCAAAAGTAAGTTGCAATCCTACCGAAAGTAAAGCAAGAGGAGTTACCAAACTTCCTATTTTTAATAAAGCAGTCTGAAGATTTAAATCTAAATCATATTGAAAGACATTCATTAAACAAGCTACTACAAAAGTGATAAAGGGAGGAAAAAAGATTATTTTTTTGAAAATACTAAAAGCGTCCGGACTTCCTTTTGAATAAAAAGCCGCCACGAAAACACCTAAAGTTGAAACCACTACAAAAGTTCCCGGCTGATCGACAAGAATCGCGGTTTCCAGTCCTTTTTTACCAAACAAAGCTTCGATAATAGGATAGCCGAGAAAGGATGAATTACTTAATCCCGCTGTCAGAATCAAACATCCAATGAGTTTATTAGACCAGCCTTTTCTTTTTCCTAAAAAATGAAAAAATACAAAAGCCAGCATAAAACTAATCCAGCCTGAGGCTATTGGGAATAACAATTCGTTACTCCATTTTATTTTGGGAATATGATATAAGGTAATCGCCGGTAAACATATATAAATTACAATCTTATTTAAAACCTTATAAATATGAGTTGGAAATTGCTTTATATGCTGCAAGACCAAACCTAGTGCAAGAAAGAAAAATATAAGTATAAAATTGTTCATATGGTTGAGTAATCACAAAAATAAGGATTTATAAATTGTTGGCGAATTTTAATTTTTCGTTAAAATCTTTTTTTATTACTATCAATCTAATTACATTTGTAACATATTTTATTACAGTATGATTTCAGGTAAATTTGCCATAACGATTCACATTCTTACTTTGCTCACTAAATTCCCTAATGATTATTTGTCATCTGAATTTATTGCAGGAAGTATCAATTTGAACCCTGTTTTGGTTCGAAAGGAAATTGCAAATCTGAAAGCTAATCATATTGTAGAAAGTAAAGAAGGTAAAAATGGCGGAACAAAACTGTCTGTAGATCCTTCGAAAATTACATTAAAAGAAATATTTGAAATGACTTTTGAAACCATTAATTTAGGTTATGCAAAAAATCAGCCTAATCCGGATTGTCCGGTGGGGAAAAAAATCAATGAGAATTTAAGTTCTCTGTATGCTGATATGAATCAAAAAGTTGGTTTACAATTAGAAGGTATCTCATTGGAAGATTTTTCTAATCAATTCTAAAAGTATTTTTTTAATCAAAACTGTAACAATTTTTATTACTAATTAAAATTTATATATTATGAAAATCGCACTTATTGGAGCAACAGGATTTGTTGGATCAGCCATTTTAAACGAATTAGCAAACAGAAATCATGACATTACTGCTATTGCAAGAACTCCAAACGATACCAAAAATGTTAAATGGGTTAAAGCTGATGTTTTTAATGTTGATGCTTTGGCAGAAATCCTTAAAGGAAATGATGTGATCATTAATGCTTATAATCCGGGTTGGACGAATCCTAACTATACTGATGATTTTAGCAAAGGATCAAAATCAATTCAGGAAGCTGCAAAAAAATCTGGTGTAAAACGTTTTATTACTATTGGAGGTGGCGGAAGTTTATTCGTAGCACCAGGTGTACAAGCAGTTGACACTCCTGATTTCCCTAAAGAATATCATGCAGCGGCATCTGCTGCAAGAGATTACCTCAACGTTATTAAGGAAGAAAAAGATTTGGATTGGGCATTTTTTAGTCCGGCTTTCGAAATGCATGCTGGAATTACAACAGGAAGAACAGGAAAATACCGTTTAGGTTTAGAAAATCCAGTTTTTAATGACGAACAAAGAAGTATTCTTTCTGTAGAAGACTTAGCAGTTGTTATTGCAGATGAAGCAGAAACTCCAAAACACCATCAGGTACGTTTTACTGCGGGGTATTAAAACACTAATTTCACGAATTTTCACGAATTATATATTAAAACACTCACAATAAGTACTGTGTGTCATCCTTACGAAGGAAGGACCTCCGTAAGTAGCTCGACAAAGATTGGAGATTTTGATTATAGAGTTTCTCGCGAAGATCCTTCCTTCGTCAGGATGACAAACAGAACGTAATTTAATAAAAAAACATTCGTGAAAATTAGTGAAATTCGTGTTCTATTAATAAAACAGTTTCAAAGAAAATCCTTTTTTGAAACTGTTTTTGTTTTCTGTACTTTTACAATACCAAAAACAATACTTTGTCAAGTTCAAAAAAACAATCCAGCAGCTTACAAGAAAAGGCCGGAATTTCATCTCCTGAAATCACGAATGTTGCTGCTATCCATCAAATTAAAAAGAATAGAAGACAACAGCCTTCTTCTGGTGAATTGATTGACGGAATTTTAAACCAAAACATCGCATCACTTAGCCGCGCCATCACTTTGGTCGAAAGCACCAATCCTGAACATGCTGCAAAAGCAAACGAAGTTATTAATGGATGTTTGCCTCATGCCAACAAATCTATCCGAATAGGAATCACGGGAGTTCCCGGTGTTGGAAAAAGTACTTTTATTGAAGCTTTTGGAAGTTTCCTGACTCAGTTAGGCAAAAAAGTTGCAGTACTGGCTGTTGACCCGAGCAGCTCGCTTTCGCACGGAAGTATTCTAGGCGATAAAACCCGTATGGAAGAGCTTGTAAAGGATGAGAATGCCTTTATCAGACCAAGTGCTTCTGGAGATACTTTGGGCGGTGTAGCCCGTAAAACACGTGAATCTATTATTTTATGTGAAGCGGCAGGTTTTGATACTATTATTATCGAAACAGTTGGTGTCGGGCAAAGCGAAACTGCTGTACATAGCATGGTAGATTTCTTTCTATTATTAAAAATTTCAGGTGCCGGCGATGAATTACAAGGTATTAAACGTGGTATCATGGAAATGGCCGATGCTATCGTCATCAACAAAGCTGATGGTGATAATATCAAAAAAGCAAATCAGGCAAAACTGGAATTCAACCGTGCTTTGCATTTATTTCCTCCAAAAAAATCAAACTGGCAGCCAAAAGTTACAACTTGCAGCGCCATCACCAAAGAAGGCATTTCAGAAATCTGGGATACTATCTCCAACTATTTTGAGCAAACTAATGAATCCGGTTTCTTTCCTGAAAAACGAAAAGACCAAAATCATTTCTGGATGATGGAAACCATAAACGAACAATTAAAATTAAATTTCTACAATCAGCCTGACATCATTTCGCAACTCGAACAAAACAAAAAAGCAGTGCAAAACGATGAAATATCACCTTTTGCAGCTGCTTCTAATTTATTAAAATTATATTTTAATAAAGACACAAAGTAGCAAAGGTTCAAAGCGACAAAGTTTTCACACTCTGTATCTTTGAACCTTTGTCCCTTTGAACCTATTTTTTTCTCAACTTATATTTGTTTTCTTTATATAAATTTCCTGCCGTAATTACATGCGCCAAAGCATCTTTTGCTAATTCTTCATTTAATTTTACCGGAATTAAAGTCGTATCGTTTTTGATTTCGAATTGTAAAGGTTTCAAGTTTGGTTGCATGATTACAACTTGGTTCTCAACTCTGAACGCATTGATGTCATTAAACTGCATGATCGATCTTCCTTGTGTTTTTGGATCTAGTTTGTTTAGATTTCTCCCTACCATTGGCGTTTCAAACGGAAGTCCTAAATAACTCAACAATGTTGGCGGAATATCAATCTGACTTGCCAGTTTACTATATGAAGTCCCTTTTGGAACTCCAGGCCCTATAATCAAAGCCGGAATATGGAACTTATTAATTGGCACTAAATTTTTTCCGTACGTTCTGGTATTATGATCGGCAATTACGATGAAAATCGTGTTTTTGAAATAAGGTTCTTTTTTAGCCATTTCGAAGAATTTCCCAATAGAGAAATCGGCGTATTTCATGGCGTTGTTTACCGTTGCAGGCTTCGCATCATAAGGTTTGATTCTTCCGGCAGGATATTCAAAAGGTTCATGATTTGAAGTCGAGAACATTAAAGAGAAGAATGGTTTATCTCCTTTTGCTTTAAAATAATTGTTGGCTTTAGTAACCAAATCTTCATCAGAATAACCCCAGGTTCCTTTGAAAGCATATTTGTTTCCATCAGATTCAAAATCTTCCTGATCTACAATATTTTCAAAACCATTTCCGTTGAAAAACGAAGCCATATTGTCAAAATTTGCCATTCCGCCATAAATAAAACTGGTGTCATACCCTTTTTGTTTTAAAGCTTCCGCCAAAGTAAAAAATCCTTGTTGCGAATTTCCTAGTTTCACTACACTTTCTGATGGAGAAGGTAAAAATCCGGTTACAACCGCTTCGATTCCGCGAACGCTTCTTGTTCCCGTACAATATAAATTGGTAAACAATAATCCTTCTTTAGATAATTTATCAAATTCTGGTGTTAATGGTTTTCCTCGTAAAACTCCAACGTATTCGGCACCTAAACTTTCTTGCAAAAAGATCACCAAATTGTATGGTTTCTGTTTTACTGAATCTGGTTGCTGTACATGCAAAAACGGAATTTCGGCATCTGTAAAATCATTTGGTCTGGCAATCATGTATTTTTTTACACGAGCAATCGCTTCGGCTTCATCCATTTTACCATACATCTTGGTGTTTCCTTCATTTTTTATCGAATAAGCTGCAAAAGCTACGGTATAAAATGAATTTAATCCTAGAGTATTTGTCAACTGATCTGTGGAGAAAACAGCATTACTAGCATTGATTGGGCGTTTTGAAGTAAGACTTGAACGTGCTCCAAAAAACAATAAAAAAGCCACTAATGGAAAAAGCATCAGTTTGAATTTGTATTCGTTACTTGTCGTATAGAAATATTTTTTCCCTTTTTTGAATGCAAAATAAATTACAACTCCTAAAATTATAAAAGTAACAATGATAGAGGTCAGATAACTTTTTAAAAGCATACCCACTACTTCTTTTGGATAAATAAGATAATCTAAGAAAATCTTATTCGGACGTGTATCATATTGTTTTACAAAATCCGGTGACGCCAATTCTACAAAAAGAATCAGAAACAGAAATAAGAAACTATAAATTACCAGAAAAGTATTCGTGAATTTAAGCCATTTATTCGGCAGAAAAGTAATTAAAACGGCTGGTAGAAATGACAAATAACAAAGTAAAATCAAATCCATTCGAAGACCGATTGGAAAGATGTACCAGAAATCCGGTGTTTGTACTACTCTTTCTTTAAATATAAAAAATAAAAAGATTCGGCTTAAAGTAGTAATTAGCAATCCGATTGCTATGAAATTAAAAATGGGTTTTAAAAAACTTAATTTTTTCATTTGATGATATAAATTAATTTTAGGTTGAAGCATACCTTAGACACACTATTGTGCATCTCTACTCCTCGTAACGTTTTATTTCCCTGTCGTAAAACTCATTCGCCAAAACAATTAAACCTTCCATTTCGGCATTCAATTCCGCTTCGTCAAGATCCTCAGCTTCTTCCATAAACTCAACCTCATCATCTTTTAAGTTGATTATGAATCTTGGGTAATCAAGGTGAATGATGAAAATATCATCTGGAAAATCAGTATTATCTCCGAGTAAAAATTTAGGTAATTCCATTTTTATTTATTTATTATTTTGTTCTTATTATCTTTTTTTGCCACAGATTGCACAAATTAAAATGATTTTTTATAAAATAATCTGTGAGAATCTATGAAATGTTTTTAATCTTTCAAATTTAACTATTTGAAAGTGAATTTTGGATTAATTTTTTTGTTAGGTAATGAAAGCCAATATAAAGGAAAATTACCGTAGAAGTTAATCCCGCCAAAAGTCCGATTCAGACTCCTTTTACCTTTAATTCAGTGTATTATATATAAAAATTATTAATGCATATCTATTCCTAATATAATAAGGTATGCTAATCTTAATTATACTAAAACTCTTTGTCGTACTGCTTTAAATTCACCACCACTTCTTTTTTAAGTCGGCAAAGATAATCAGAAGCTTTGGATTCTTTCACATTATTAAAAACATAAGCAAACATTAAGTAAATTTTCAAGAACCCTAATATTATATAACAATTTCAAAAAATTATATAACAAGTCGGAAAGGCCTCTATTTTACTTTTACACTATTAATAATTAAAAAATATTAGCCATGAAAAAATTACAAATGTTATGCTTATCTGCCTTCGCTTTTTTATATGCCAATACTACTTTCGCTCAGGACAGCGAAATTAAAAATTACGATCAGGGTTTTAGATTGGGCTTTGGTGTAAATGGTGGAATACCAACTGACAATGATTACAGATGGTCGCTTGGTGGAGATGTTCGTTTGCAATATGATTTGACAAAGAAAGCATCGTTGACGTTAACTACAGGTTTTACAAACTTGTTTATGAAAGATCAAAATGGAGTTGAAGTAAAAGATCTTGGATTTATTCCGGCAAAAGCAGGTTTTAAAGCCTTCGTTTGGGAAGATCAATTTTATGTTATGGGTGAAGTTGGTGCAGGATTTGCCGTTACTAACGACTATAACCAAACTACTTTTTTATGGGCGCCTGGAATTGGATACGCCAACAAATACATTGACATTAGTGTCCGTTATGAGGACTACGATAAATTTAATACCAATCAGGTGGCTTTACGTTTAGCCTATGGTTTTAAATTATAAAAGATAAGGTTTATTTTATTTTTTTGTTTTTGGTATAAACCCGAGAGATCGCATAGTCTCTCGGGTTTAGTTGTTTTTATACCATTGGTCAAAACAAATGTACCATTAGTCAAATGATTTTTTAGGATTGATTTAGAACGCGGTAATTCGCAGAAAAATTAATCCAATCATGAACAAAACAGCTTTTTATCTCCTGCAGCTTTTTCTTTTATTATTAGCTGCGCTGTCGGCAAGATCACAATCCGGAATCTCTGGCGAATTCAAAGTCGATTACATTCCTTTTTCGAAATACGTACGACCAATGGACAGTACTAAAACAAATGCTGAGAGCAATTTTAAAAGAGCTCAAATCACTTTTGAAGTACCTCTTTCTTTAGAAATGGACAAATACAATCATCCCAAACTTTGGTCTGTTTTTCTTAATGGAAGTTATGCCGGAATGGAAAACAAGAATTACGAAATTCAGGATCTTCCGGTAGAATTTCAAGGTGGTTTTCCAACTGAACTTCTCAATGCGCAAATTGGTGTCAAGCATTTACGCTCTATTTCTCTTTCCTGGTCTTTATTGATTATGGCTTCTATTGGTGTTTATACAGATATGGTCGAAATTAATAAGGATGATGTCTTAATTCAGGGTGGTGTTCTTTTTATCAAACAATTCAATCCTAATCTGGCTTTGGGTGTAGGACCAGTTTTAACGAATAGTTTTGGTGTTCCGATGGTACTTCCCGGAATTTATTTTAATTGGGAATCCAGAGGGGCTTTACATTTTAAAATTACTTTTCCTGAAGGTGCAGAAGTTGGTTACCGAATGTCTGATACTTTCGATATAAAAGCGGTTATAGAACTAAGCGGAATGACATCAGAAACCAAAATTGGCAATAAATCTTCACTACTGGGTTATCAGCAAATTATTGCTGGTTTACGACCTCAGCTAAAATTTGGCGAACATTGGACATTAGAACCTACCGCAGGAACTACCCTTGTTCGTAATTTTTCGACTACTAACAGAAAAATCAAAGATATTTTTAAGGAAAAAGATATGGCAGATCCTAAATTCACCACCACTTTTTATGGAGCAATAGCCCTAAAATGGAAATTCTAGAGCTATCGGCTTAATAAGTTTTTATAGACTACCTCTTTCAATAATGCCTCACGGCGTGTTCTTGAAATAGGTAGTTCTTGTCCTTTTATAAACAATCTTCCGCCGGAGACAGAATCGATATGGGTAATGTTTACCAAAAACGATTTATGAATTCTAAAGAAAATTTCCTTTGGTAATGTTTCTTCTAGTGAAATCATGGTTTGATGTATGACGATAACTTTATCCTTAAAATGAAGTTTGGCATAATTCTGCATTCCTTCGATATATAAAATATCGACCCAGGAGATCTTCTGAAATCCTTCTTCCTGACGCACATACAAAAAGGGATCTAATTGATTTTGCTTGGGAGACTGAATCATTTCGTACCATTGTTTTGCTTTTAAAGAAGCCTGGTAAAAACGCTGAAACGTAATGGGCTTCAACAAATAATCTACCACCTGTAAACGATATCCATCTAAAGCATGTTCTGAATAAGCGGTGGTAAAAATCACCAAGGGCGGATTGTCAAGAGATTCTAAAAACTCTAATCCGGATAAATAAGGCATATTAATATCCAGAAACAGCAAATCGACTTGTTTTTCCTGAATGTACGCAGTGGCTTCTAATGCCGAAGCACAGGTGCCAATAACTTCCAGAAAATCAATTTTCGAAACAAAATCTGCTATTCCGTTTCTTGCTATAGGTTCGTCGTCTATAATGAGGCATTTCATGTTCATGTTTTTTGTTTCTGGTTGAATGTTTACTTTTTTTTTTCACGCAGATTTAGCAGATCTGGCAGATTTTTTTCTTTTGAATTTTTAAAATCCTTTTAATCCTTTATCCCGATAGCTATCGGGAGTGGCTAAAAAATTTAACCGCAAGTTCGCAAAGCATTATATTAAGATTAGTAAATTATAAATTCGTGCTAATTCGTAACCCGAGCGACAGCGAACAGGCGAAGCTAATTCGTGGCAAAAAATCATTTTAATCCTTCTAATCTGTGGCAAAAAAATCACTTTAAGTCTAAAACCACTGTCACAATAAAATCTGAATCGGTTTTATTGATATTCAACTGATGTTTTTCGGGATACTGAATCGCTAGTCTTTTCTTTACGTTTTCGAGTCCTAAGCCCTGACTTTTAGATGGGATTTTGTATTGTTCTGTATGTGAATTTTCTATTTTAAAATACAATTGACTGTTGGATTGTTCACACGATAAATGCACATAACCTCTTTGGTTAGGAAGCCTTGAAACGTGTTTAAAAGCATTTTCGATCAACGGAACCAAAAGCAACGGTACAATCTGAAGTTGTCCGTCTTCGATATTCCATTTGCTTTTTACTTCTAATTCATTTCCCCAGCGGGTTTCTTCAACAGCAATTAAATCTTTGAGGTATTTGATTTCAAGATGTAATGGCACATATTCCTTATTACATTCATACAACTGATAACGTAAAATATCTGAAAACTGAACCAATAAAACAGATGCCAGTTTTACATCGCTTTGCATCAAGATATGAATATGATTCAGGACATTAAACATCAAATGCGGATTGATCTGATCTTGCAAAATCTTAATTTGTGCTTCAAGATGAACTTGCTGTAATTGTGCGTGGTCTTTTTCGATAACACTATGTTCCTGATAAAACCGAAGTCCGCAAGCAGTACCATTTATTAAAATAGCTGCGGGAATACTACCCCAAAATCTTACCCATAAAAACTGAATTGAGTTTAAATGATCTTCATCATGATACAACCGGCCTCGCGATCCTACATCCGAAAAAATAGTATAAATTAATGCCAGACAAAAGGACAAAAGCAGCACAACAATAACGCTTTGCACTGCAAACCAGTTCATTTTGTTTTTCCGCAATGCTTTGGGCAATATTACATCACTCAAAAAATGGGCTAAGAAAGTAGAACACAATAATACTAAAACGGCCTGTGTAGTAGCCGACCAAAAATTGTACTCTTCGATCATTTGTGCCCAAATAGTGATCCCCAGCAAAGACCAAAAGAAGACTAAAAATATCCAATGTCTGTTTTTATGTATTGTAATCATTTAAAAAAAAGAAATAAGTAATTTGTAAGAAATACGAAGTCAAAATTAGCCCTATATTTTCTAAACAAGCAGCAAAGAACCAAAAAAGATTCTTTGCTGCTTAGGGTTAAAAGATAAAGCGATAAACTTATAGAAAAAAGTAGCCAACACTAACATTAAACGAATTAGGTTTAGAACTAAAATTTTTATTTACATTGTTTAATCCGCCCTGATAGGTTACGTCAACAGTAAATTTCCAAATTTCGATTCCCGCACCAACCTGATATCCAATATTCGATTTATCAAATTTCCTATACGAATCTTTTAACTGATTTAATGATGAAAAATTTTCATCGAGCACATAAGAATAGACTCCTCCACCAAAAACTCTCACATTCAGAGCCGAGAGATCGATTACCTTGTATCCAACAACCAAAGGGATGTCGATACTTTTCCACTTTGCATTTTTAGATCCTGTTCCGGAAATTTTTTCAATTTTAGACGATTTCTCGCTATACAATATTTCATTCTGTATATAGAATCTTTTAAAATCAAATCGGGCCATAGCGCCACCAAAATAACCAAAAGCATGCTTAGAACTAAAACCATCTGAAACCGGTAATTCAGAATAATTAGATCCTCCCTTTATTCCCACATGAATAGGAAGTGGGGATTGTGCATTAATTTTAGAAACTAATCCTAATAAGAAAATTGTAGTAAGCAATAATAATTTGTTCATGATAATAGTATTTTATTAATTTGATGCAAAGGAGCATAAACCTAAAACGCTATTAAAATTAGTTTGATGAACTACATTGATGTTTTGACCAAAGGATTATTTTAAGTTTTTTATCTGTAAAAAATGTGGTAAAAAATTTAACCGCAAAGAGCGCAAAAGTTTTTAATTATTTACAGAATGCAAAGTTCGCCAAAGCTTTGTGTTGAACCAGCTTTGCGAACATTGTGTTTTTTTTTTAAGCTTACGCTCTTTGCGGTAAAATCCACCCACAGAGAACACAAATAGTTCCCTACTCTATCATCTATATTCTATTCTCTTTACTCTATCTTGTTTCCTCCGAATACCTCTCATCTGTCAACGTTTTCATAAACGCGATCAGCTGTTTTTTCTCCTTATCAGATAAATTCAATTTGTCTTCTGGTAAAGTTTGGTTTGGAACGTCGAATCCTAAGCCTAAACCTCCGCCCTGATCATAAAAATCAATTACCTCTTCGAGCGTTTTATAAACACCATTATGCATATAAGGCGCTGTAAGTGTTATGTTTCTTATGGTTGGAGTTTTAAAAGAATATTTATGAATGGCGGCTTGTGTGATGACAAACTTGCCCAGATCTCCATCGAGTTTTTTAGCTTTATTGGGAGTTCCTAATATTTCACTTTCAGATCTGTCAAAGTTTGGCGGAACAGTTCCGTTGGTTAGCGGGATAAAATGGCAAGTCGCACATTTGGCTTTGCCTGCAAATAAATTAAAACCTGCTTTTTCATCAGCTTTAAACTTTGCTTTGTTTTGCATATAAGCATCAAATTTAGAATCGTAATGACTCAGCGAACGAATGTAAGATGCTA
The DNA here is from genome assembly GCF_015350725.1 of Flavobacterium sp. CSZ. Lineage (NCBI taxonomy): Bacteria > Pseudomonadati > Bacteroidota > Flavobacteriia > Flavobacteriales > Flavobacteriaceae > Flavobacterium > Flavobacterium sp. CSZ. Next base: position 53,413 of record NZ_JADKPQ010000014.1, on the reverse strand, counting down.
AAGCATTTTTGATTTCAAATTCATTAATTTCCCCTTTCGGAAAAGCCTTTTTAAAATCCTTCACATAATCTGCATTCTTCTGAATCGCCAAAGCTGATTGCTCCAGAGATCCGTGCATTTCATTTTCATTTTTAATAACTGCGATTGCCTGATCTTCGAGATAACTTACTCTTGAATCTGCAAAAAATACGCGTTGAAAAGCAATATTGGTTAATGTTGGTGTATTACGCTGAATCATCGATTTTCCGTCTAATGAAACCGCTCTTTCCAACCCGTCTGTAAAAGCTTTTTCGGCATGATGACATGAGGCACAGGAACGCGTATTGTTTCCGGATAAAACAGGATCATTGAATAACTTTTTGCCCAAAGCAATTTTTTCCGGCGTTGTTTGATAATCGGGAAAACCTGAAAATGCTTCTGCATCAAAAGCATCTGTATCAAAAAGAGTTTGTGCCGTAACTTTCAAACCTCTTTGCTCTTTCATTACCGGAATTCCTAATTCGGCTTGTGATTTGTAAAGTCCTTTACTTAACGGATTTAAAACTTCTTTGATAAAATTTGCCCTGTCAAAAGCATTAAAATTAGTATTTGTTTTTAAATACTTTTTCCCTTTTTCCAGAATCGCAAGTACTTGTTTTCCATTCGAAACTGATTTATTCTCCAGATAAACCCGATAATATTTCTCGATAGTTTCTAAAGCTACTGAAGCTTCAGGAATTGAATTCAGCACCACCGGCGAATCAAAACCTGTAATTCCTAAAGTAATAATTCTGTACACTTCAAGTCGCATCGCATCAAAAACATGCGCATCAGTTAGTTCATTAGATTTGGATACTTTTTCTAACCGAATTAAATTTGCAGATAAAACACCCAATTCCTGAACCAGTTCCTTTTTACTGTCTTTATTGTATTTCGGGAAAACCAATTCCTCGATAACCTGAAAACCTTCTGGCGGAACAGTCACTTTATCATTTTCTTCAAACTCAGGAATCGCTGGACCGTTGATCGATTTAGAAACTGCCGGCGAATAATACTCGCTGATCATTTCGACTTTTTTATAACTCTCATGCGCTTCCAGAAATTGTCGCTGAATTTGCGCTTCGGTAGAATCCGCTTGTACAGAATATTTCAGCTTGGCTACTTTCTCGACCAGCAAAGTAATATCAGACTGAAATAATTCATTTATTTCCTGATGTTTGCTTTTTTTCTCACAAGCAACAAATACCACTAGGAAGAACAAACAATATATTTTTTTCATGATTTAATAAAAATTAAAAAGAGGAATATTCAGAAAAACAGAAACCACTACTTCAAATAGAAATAGTGGATGACTGTTTTGTAATGATTTAAAAATTTATCTCGCCAAACCTTTTATAACTACAATTTGACTTGCCTGATTTTCTTTTGGACGATTTGTTCCTCCGTCAGGGCTTAAATATTTTTCTCCAGTCCAGGTATGTGGCTGAACGCTCAACATAAAAGTATCAGCAATACCAACCTGATCAGATACATCGATCAAAGCACCATATTCCCAATCTCCAAATTTAGAAGTTCCTCCTACATTATATTTTGCAGCATCTGTAGCAGTGCGACGGTGATCTAATTCAACCACAACTTTCAATGCTTTTGTAGCAATATTGTATTGGTAGATATAAGCATCGTGAGTTTCGTCACCGTATCCGTTAGCATCTTCCTGAACGTAAACATAGTTTTTAGTTACACAAATGTTATCCGGATTTTGAAATTTACCAGCAATTCCAGAACGGTTATCTCCGTCAAGAATAACCTCAAGAGTTCCTTTTAGCGGGTCAGCAGCATCAAGATTTAATTTGTAAACTCTACCGTATTTTGTTCTTGAACCATCTGCATTTGTTCCAGTTGTAGCTTGTCCGGTTACATTAAAATACACTTCACGATCAGCAGCGTCACCACCTTTGCGGTAATCTAAATCTTCTACACGACCAAATTTAATCGCTTTTAGAGTATTTACTGATGCATTGATTTGCGCACCTGTAAGCGTTGTATGATTGTCAATTTTTACAAAAGAAACCGGATATGTTTTACTTACTTCAATATCTTTTTCTCTTTGGTTATCATCATTTCTTTTTAGCATGTACAAAGAACCATTGGTCAAATCACCCACAGCATTCGATACATACATAAAAACCTGACCTCCGTAAGTTCCAGAATCGTCATCACCAATTACAACTACCGTTTTCCCTTTATAGGCAGATGTACGCAATGGCAAAGCATTTTCAGCACTTAAACGGCCAAAACCCGATAATTCTTTAGACACAGATGCAGAACCCACACTTCCGTAAGGATCTAATGCATGCGTACGAGATTCTTCACCAGATTCTCCACAAGTTAAATAAAGCGGTCCAAAACCATGTTCTTCTTTTGTAGCCATAGTTGCCCCACACAATCTCCAGGTTCCACCGCTAGAGTTTAACAAATATTCTCCTTTAGTAGGTTTAAAGGTTTTGTCAAGTGTAATTCTCGAAACAGCAAAGTTATCTTCGTTGTTTACTAAAAAAGTAAAAGTTCCGTCAGTGTTTTTCAATAAACCAGAACCATCGGCAGATCCTCCAAAAACAAATTTTGGACTGTCCGGAAATACATCATCTGAACTAAAAAGAGAATAAATTTTCAGACTCTCAAAACCTGCCTGCGCCTTCAATAAACTTGGTGTTACAGATTGATCCTTTAATACAACACTCGTTGGTGTTTCTGTTTCGTCTTTAGAGTCGTTATTGTTACAAGATGTAATCAACGAACCTAAAATAACCAGGGGTAGAATAATTCTTTTCATTTAGCTAAAAATTGGTTTTATTTTTTTTTACAAAGTAAATCCCTACCCTTTAACTTAAAATGATTTAGATATTATCAAAAAAATAAGACTGAGATCAAAAACTCAGAAAAACCACAAAAAAATTAACATTAAATTAGTAATTCAAAACACACGTAAACTTCCCGTAACATCAAAGCTAAAAAAAGAGCCTTACTTTAAGACTCTTTTTTTAGTTGTTCCTTATACTCCTCAAAATTGGCTTTTATTTTTTCATCCAGTTCCGGTTCCTTTATATCAGTGTATTGTTTCATTTCTTCCCAGATGATCTTGGCCACAATATAACGTGCCATTTCTTTATCATCAGCAGGAACCACATACCATGGCGCATGTTCTGTCGACGTTTTGTTTATAGCCTCCTCATAATATTCCTGATATTCATCCCAATATTCACGTTCTTTCAAATCACCAGGCGAAAATTTCCAGTTGTGTTTTCCTTCTTCCAAACGGCGTAACAAACGTTGCCTTTGTTCCTCTTTACTCAAATGAAGATAGAACTTCATCACAATCGTTCCGTTCTCTGCAATATGACTTTCAAAATTATTAATTTGCTCGATTCTCCTTTTCCAGAATTTAGGTTTAATATCCTCAACCGAATTAATTCCCGGTAAATTCTCTGCCAAAATAAATTCAGGATGAACACGCGTTACCAAAACATTCTCATAATGCGTACGATTAAAAATCGCAAACTTTCCTTTTTCCGGCAACGCATTATAATGTCTCCACAAATAATCATGTTCCAATTCAGCCGAATTAGGCGTTTTAAAACTATGCACCACTACTCCACGTGGATTAAATTCCTTAAAAACTTCTCTAATCAAGCTATCCTTTCCCGAAGTATCCATTCCCTGAAGGCAAATTAAAACCCCGTATTTATTATGTGCGTACATGACATCCTGCAAATCACTCAATTTTGCCTGTACTTTATCCAGTTTTTCTTCTTTTTCGTCATCATCCGCTTTTACCTTTAATAAGGTCGGAATTTTTGATAATTTTATTTTATCTGTAACTCTAAAATCATTCGGCTCTATCGATTTCATACCATTTTCATTTTTATAATTATAAATATAGTAATTTTACGAATCCCGATAGCTATCGGGACTGCTCATTGCAATACTTTTTCGGTAAATTGTTTTTTTTTCAAGCCACAACAAGAGCTTCCTCCGGTAGCTTTGTTCTGTCAGGAAAAAATACAATTTCTTTTTAAAGTATTTATTCCGAAGCTTCGGGTCTATCAGGGCTCATATCTAAAATCTAAAAATGAAGAAAATCCGATTTCTAATTTTATTCTATGTAATTTTCATAAACTTAAAATCAAATGGACAATCTATTTCAGATATTTCATTAAAAATATGTGATTCTATTCAATCTAATAAGTCTTTTGTTTCTGATACAATCATATTACAACAAGCTAAAATATACTCTAAGTTTTTAGATGACTATCTCACAGTTAAAAAAAATGATTTTAATTTTTCAAATTGGAAAAATGAGATCAATTCCATCAATTATAAACTAACTCGAGAATTAAATAAAACTTGCGAAAAACTTAAAATCAAAACATCTGTCATATTACCGTTTACAAATCTTATAGAAATTGATTCTGTATTTTCAACTGAACAGAGTAAAAAAATAACGCATATATCAAATGAAATAAAATATAAAAATAAAATGGAAATTGTAATTCTATCGATTGATGAATTATATCCTGATAATGAAATTCGAAACTTCTCAAATAATAAACTTATGGAATGGCAAATTGGTGGAGTTTTTGAGAAAGGTGGCACAATAATAGTTTTCAGTAAGAAATTAAGAGTGGTAGCAATATCAACAACTGAAACTGCCATGAAATATTTAACGAATAAAGATTGCGACAAACTAATTGCAGACTTTATGATTCCAAATTTTAAAAACAACAACTATTATGATGGAATATATAAATCGTTAATTGAGATAAAAAATATTCTCAAATAAAATCATTACTTAGTACATAGCTTTCAAAACAAACATTCATGGAAAAATTCACATTAGAAATATTATTTCAAATCATAGGCATCGGTTCTGCATCAGGATTATTTTTCAATAACGATTCATTGTATATCATTGGCGACAACAGCGGATTTTTATACGAATATAATATGCAAAACCAACAATTAAACCAACACGCTTTAATTGATAATCCAACACAAAACATACCCAAGAACCTAAAACCCGATTTTGAATCGCTAACACATCATAACGATACTTTATATGTTTTTGGTTCAGGTTCTACCGAAAACCGAAACAAAATGATCGAGTTTGATCTTAAAAACAAAACTATTTTACAAAAAAACAATCTGGTCGATTTATACGGCTTAATGCAAAGTTTTGGCGAAATAAAACCGGAAGATTTTAATCTCGAAGGTGCAATCTTCGATGGCGAAAACTGGTACTTATTCAATCGTGGAAACGGAATATCAAACAAAAACACCATTTTCACCATTCACGCTAAAAACTTAGGCGAAGAATTTGCTTTGGTTGCTACCAATTATAAACTGCCAAAAATAAAAGGCATTCGCTCCAGTTTTACCGATGCTATTTTGGTCGAAGACAAAATTTATTTCCTTTCTACCGCCGAAAACACCAAATCAACTTACGATGACGGCGAAATCCTGGGAAGTTTTATTGGACGAATCGACCTTAAAACCATGAAAATAGATTTTACTCAAAAAATAACTTCAACCAATAAATTCGAAGGTTTGACTTTCTATAAAAAAGAAAATAACAAAATCGAGTTTTTGCTTTGTGAAGATAATGATACTGAATTATTAGAAACTAAGATTTTTAAGTTGGTTTTGCCAGTTAAGTAAATTTCATGAGAAAAATAATTCTTTCGTTGCTATTAGTTATCATTCTTTTGAGTGGCGGATACTTATTTTATGATTTAAAAATAAAGAAAACTCGAAAAGAAAACTTTGGTACGTTCAATATTAAAGACTTTGATACAAAAAGCAAATATTTTAAAACTTTAAGCCCAAAAGATTTGAATCCAAAATCATTTATTAAAGTTTTTACAGAGAAATATAATAAAGACTCAGCATTTAATTACGTATCAATGTTAGGAGAGTTTCCAAACAATTGGGTAAAACCAAATGATATTCAATATTTAATGTCAATTATGAGATCGAAAGAAAAATGCTGTGGGTATATGAATATATTTTCATCGACTCTTTCAATTGAAAATGGTGAAGTTGGAGGTTTTTCCATAATTTTTCTAAATTCTTATATCTCAAATACTAAAATTAATTTGGGTTTGAATTGTAATCCAAAAACAGATGAAGAATCTGTTAAAAAAATAGAAAATTGGTATAGAAACATGAAAGATAAAAATTAATCTCAGTTTTTCTCATTGCGAGGAACAAAGCAACCACACTAACAAAAGCAAATTTGCTAGTCAAAAAAATACTAGATGAGATTGCTTCGTTCCTCGCAATGACTCCCATAATAACGTAGAGGCGCACAGCAGTGCGTCTCCCGCAAAGAATATCCGCCAATAAAACCTCTGTTACTTTGAACCTTTGCCATTTTGAACCTTTAAAAAAAAACTTTTTTTAATCACCGTCCCAACCTTTTTATCTTTTTAACCCTCTTTAGTATAAAGACAACAATTGTGATAAACGAAACGCTAATTTCTAACTGCAAAAAAATGAACCGCGATGCGCAGCGTCAGGTTTATGAGCATATGGCTCCAAAATTGTATCGACTTTGCAAACGATACCTCAAAAAGGAAGAAGAAATAGAAGAAGCTATGGCTGACGCTTTCTATACCATATTTACAAAACTGGAACAACTAAAACAGGTTCTGGCTTTTGAGGCATGGGCGCGAAAAATAACCGTAAACCATTGTTTGGCAACGATCAAAAAGAACACCAATTTTAATATGTATCTTGATGATGTCAAATTGCTTGCGCAACCTTTTACGGATGAAATTAATACATTAGAAGAAGAGGATTTACTTAATTTACTCAATCATATTCCAGACGGCTGCAAAACTGTTTTTAATCTTTTTGTTATCGAAGGTTTCGGACACAAAGAAATAGCCGCAATGCTAAACATTTCTGAAGGCACATCAAAATCACAATTGAATGCCGCTAAAACGAAACTAAAGGAATTAGTTAACAAATTGTATTACCAAAAAGTAAAATAGTCATGGACAATCAGGATAAAATATTCGATAAATTTAAAAAAGCCGCAGAAAACTCGGAACAAAAAGACTTTCCCGGAATGGACAAAGTCTGGGCCCGCGTTGAAGATAAACTCGATAAAAAAGAAGATAAAAAAGCAATCGCATTATGGAAAAAAATTGCCATCGCAGCTTCTCTTTTATTACTTATTTCGGTAGGATCTCAGTTTATAAAATCAGACAAAACAGCCATTCAGGATACTAAAGTTGTAATTAAAGAAAATATAGAACAAAACATTTTAGAGAAAAATAAAACAGTTGTTGCTTCAGAATCACCGCTAGTTCCAAAACCCGAAGCGCTTAAAATTTTAGATAAGCAAGTCACCAGACAAAACAACGTAGCAGAAACACCTATGTATGTTACTGAGGCTGTGGGAGCAGGTACAGCAGATGCCATAATTATCGAAGAACCAGCCGCTGCACCCGTACAAGCAGATTATGCTATAGAAGAGGATAATACTATTTTGAAAGATAAAGCAGCTCAAAATTTAGATTATTCCAGAACTGTAGAAAGAGAATCAGCTAAAGTTGCTTTTGCTGATAAGCAACCACAAATGGCTAAAAAAAGTGCTCCGCTAATTGTTCTTAACGGAAATGCAATATCGCACAGCGATGACAAAAAAAGAGACAAAATGATGCAGGCAGAACTTCCGAATTTACAACCTGAAAATGTAGATTCTCTGGTAGTTTTAGATGCTCCGTTATATATCATTGACGGAATTTACTATTCTGAAAATGATTTATTTGGCACAAATCCCACAAGTCCCTACGCGCCTTTGAATAAGCAGGAAATAAAAACCATTACAGTCCTTCAGGATCTGGAAGCAACATCAAAATATGGCGAAAAAGGTAAAAAAGGAGTTGTAATTATTACTACCAAATCAGGTAAGCCAACTCCTAAAAACTAAAAGAAAAAATCTAAAATTTAATCTTAAAAATCTTTGTCAGAGTTTTAGACTTTGACAAAGATTAAAGCCATCATTTATTTAAAATTACCGTCATGAAAAACGTAAAACTTATTTCATTAGCACTTTCTATGCTTGTATGTTTCGTAGTAAAAGCGCAGGAAAAGCCAGTTTCTAAAGAACATGAAAAAAAATATTCAGAAATAGAAACCACACCTTTTATAAAATCAAAAGACACAATTCCAGCTAAAAAAATAGTTATCTGTGCTATATCACGACCTTTATCAAATGAACCATTAACCATTTTAGATGGGGTTATAATCGATTCAAAAAAATTTTCTAAAGTAAACCCAAATGACATTGAAAGCATTAAAGTTTTAAAAGGAATTGATGCTACTTCTATTTATGGTAGTCGGGCTGTAAACGGAGTTATTATTATTACATCAAAAAGAAAAGAGTAACCATTTCAATTCAGTCAATTTCATTCGAATTTAATATTGATTTATTAACAGAATTAGTTTTACATTTGATCTCCTTTTGAAAAACCTTCAAAACTTATTCTAGTAATATATAAAATTCAAACAAAATTTCATGAACCCACTTTTAAATCAGAATCTATTTCTTGTAAAAGAACATATCGGAATGTTTAAAGCTGCTAATAACTACGATATTTATAATCCTGAAACCAATCAGATTATTATGAATTGCAGAGAAAACAATCTTGGCTTTTTTACCAAAATGTTACGTTTTACAGATTATAAAAGAATGACTCCTTTTGATATTGAAATTACTACCGCTTCCGGCGAAAAAATAATTTCGGTAAAACGTGGTATCGCCTGGTTACGTTCGACTGTTGAAGTTTTTGACGAGAAAGACCGTTTACTGGGAACATTTAAACAAAAATTATTTTCTATTGGTGGAAAATTTGAAATTCTGGATAAAAACGAAAGAACCGCTGCTACTCTTCAGGGAAAATGGACGGGCTGGGATTTTAAATTCAGTCACGAAAATAAACAATTGGCTCAGGTAAGCAAAAAATGGGCAGGAATGGGTAAAGAGTTTTTTACCAGCGCTGATAATTACGTGCTGCAAATCGAAGAAACTGTTGCACCTGATAGTCCGCTTAGACAATTAATCCTTGCTGCTGTTATGTGTATAGACATGGTACTGAAAGAATAGATTAAAGTTGTTAAACTTAGATTAAGAAAATAGCTGAAAGCATCATTTTAGCAAGCAAAAACTGTATTTTTGTGTTACTAAAATGATGCTTTTTGCATTTCTAAAAAATAAATCATGACAGACTTAAAAAATAAAAATGCCTTAATTACAGGTGCAGGAAAAGGAATTGGAAAAGCAATTGCGATTGCACTTGCCAAAGAAGGAGTAAACGTAATTTTAGTTTCAAGAACTCAGAGTGATGTTGATCAATTGGCGACTGAAACTGCTGCTTTAGGTGTAAAATCCCTGGCTTTATCTGCTGACGTTTCGGACATTACTTCTATCAATAGTGCTGTAGAAAAAGCTTTTGCCGAATTTAAAACCATAGACATTTTAATCAACAATGCCGGAATCGCTGCTTTTGGCAATTTCATGACATTGGAACCATCTGACTGGGAAAAAATTATTCAGGTAAACTTAATGGGAACGTATTATACAACCCGCGCTGTTTTACCTAATATGATCGAAAGACAAACTGGTGATATTATCAATATTTCGTCGACAGCAGGATTAAACGGAAATGCATTGACAAGTGCTTACAGTGCATCGAAATTTGCTGTTTTAGGATTAACTGATTCTCTGATGCAGGAAGTTCGTAAATACAATATTCGTGTTACGGCCTTAACTCCGAGTACGGTTGCCACAGATTTGGCTTTAGACTTAAAACTTACAGATGGTAATCCGGATAAAGTAATGCAATCTGAAGATGTAGCCGAATTAATTATTGCACAATTGAAATTAAGCCGTCGTGTGTTTATAAAAAACAGCAGCATTTGGTCTACTAATCCTTAAAAAAAATAATTTTCAATATTTTTAAATTCCAAATTCCAATTGTTGATTGTAAAAAACTTCATGAATTGGAATTTGGAACTTTAAAGATTGGAATTTTAAAAAAAATATGATGGAAAAATATTTAAGACAATTAATCTCAATAGAATTCACAGATAAAAAAGAACTTTTTACCGGATTTCTAATTGATTATTCTGATGACTGGATTTTACTGCGAAACAATCCCGAGGATTTTATACTGGATGGTTTTGTGATTTTGAAAAACAAAAATATCGAAGCCGTTCACAGAGATCAAGATCTTGAATTTACAGAGAAAGTAATTCGTTTGAAAGGTTTAAAAACAAACGCCGAAGATATTATCCCAATTCGTGATTTAAGTTCGATCCTGAATTATGTAAATAACAAATATGGTATTTTTCAGATCTCTAAAAAATCAGCTAAATCAGCTTATTTAGGGAAATTACTAGAATTAAACGACGAAGAACTTACCATTGATTTCCTGGATATAAAAGGTCAGTTTGGTGGTGAATTGAGTTTTAATCCGGAGAAGATCAGAGTTGTTGAGTTTGATACGGATTATATTAATTCTTTGAAGTTGGTGATTCCGGAAGATCAGAAGTAGAATATGAAAAAACTTGTTATCTTACGAGTATTATTCATCTTGGTTTACTGCTCTCAAAAAAGCAAAACTGAGGATATAAATCCTGAAATCTCAAAAAAAGATTCTGTTTCCATAAAAACGGAAAGGAAAACTTCGCAAGAGGAAAAAACAAGTAAACTTTTGGTGGGTACAAAAATCGAAGGTGATTTTGATGGTGACGGGAAAAATGAATTTGCCACTGTTACAAAAACAACAAGGAGAAGGAAATCCTATAGAAGACGGAACTCCGGATGAGTATACTATTTCTTTTAGTAATCCATCATTAAAAGCAATACCTATTAATTGTTGCGAAGCTACTCTTATTAATGAAGGCGACTTAAACAATGATGGAAAAGATGATTTTTCAGTTTTTCAGGCTCCCATGAACGGATGTATGTATACTATGACTACTTATTCTTTACAAAATTCAGAATGGAAACAAATTGTAGAAACTTTTTCAGTTCCCACAGGCTGTGATGGATTTACTGCTGAAGATTTACAAAACAGCATTTTTATTGAAAACAAAACAGTTTATAAAATGGAAAGGGATCCTAATGACGAAAGTTTAAAATTGATTCGAAAGAAAATTGAATTGAAATAAATATCTTTAGTGTTTGCTATTCATTCTCTGAAATTGGTAATTCTGGAAGATCAGAAATAGAATTTATTCTAAATACAACTAACGTTTCAACTTTGACAAAATTTTTCGAAAACAGAAAAGCCCTTTTCACAAAGGGCTTTTCTGTTTTTATTAGTGTGGTTGCTTCGTTCCTCGCAATGACAAACTTTGCGCAAACTATATGTTTATGCTTCCGCCAATTTATTTAAAAACTCTAAACGAACACTTCCGTCTTCGTCGATCTTTGTCAGATTGATTTCTTGTAAAGTATTTACCAATGCCGGATTCCACGGCGTTTTTACCTTTACGTAGTTTTCGGTAAAACCGTGAATGTAACCTTCTTTGTTTTCACTTTCGAATAAAACCGTTCGGTTAGATCCTAGTTGACTTTCGTAAAAAGCACGACGTTTTTTAACCGATAATCCGCGTAGCATTTTGCTTCGTTTTGCTCTAACATTTGCGGGAACAATTCCTGGCATATTTGCAGCTTCAGTATTGTCTCTTTCTGAATACGTAAACACGTGTAAATATGAAATATCCATTTCGTTAAGGAAATGATAGGTTTCTAAAAAGTGCTCATCGGTTTCACCAGGAAATCCAACAATCACATCAACACCAATACACGCGTGCGGCATTACTTCACGAATCTTGTTTACACGTTCTGTATATACTTCACGTAAATAACGACGTTTCATTAATTTTAAAATATCATTACTTCCTGATTGCAACGGAATATGAAAGTGAGGGACAAAAGTTCTGCTTTTAGAAACAAATTCTATTGTTTCATTTTTTAGCAAATTAGGTTCGATAGATGAAATTCGTAAACGTTCGATTCCGTTAACCTTATCCAAAGCCTGAACTAAATCAAGAAAAGTATGTTCGTGTTTTTTATTTCCAAATTCTCCTTTTCCATAATCACCAATATTTACTCCAGTTAAAACTATTTCTTTGATATTTTGAGCCGAAATTTCTTTGGCATTCTGCAATACATTTTCTAAAGCATCACTTCTCGAAATTCCTCTTGCTAACGGAATCGTGCAATAGGTACATTTATAATCGCAACCATCCTGAACTTTTAAGAAAGCACGGGTACGATCACCAATGGAATAACTACCTACATAAAAATCAGCTTCGGCAATTTCGCAGGAATGAACTTCACCCATGTCGTTTTTACTCAAATCGGTAATATAATCGGTAATTTTAAATTTTTCGGTAGCACCAAGAACCAAATCAACACCATCAACAGCCGCTAATTCTTCTGGTTTTAATTGTGCGTAGCAGCCTACTGCAGCTACAAAAGCTTTATCATTAAGTTTCATTGCTTTTTTTACCACCTGCTTAAATTGCTTATCAGCATTCTCAGTAACTGAGCAAGTATTGATAACATAAATGTCTGCTATTTCTTCAAAATCAACGCGATCAAAACCTTCGTCACTAAAGTTTCTGGCGATTGTAGAAGTTTCTGAAAAATTCAGTTTGCAACCAAGCGTATAAAAGGCAACTTTTTTTCTGTTTTCCATGGGAATAAACTACGTTTTAAGTAGTAAGATATTATATTTACATCTCTTTTAAAGAGTTTGCAAATTTACGTACAATATTCTTTAAAATAAAATCAATAATACACTATATATCAATATTTTGGAGCAAACCAATATTTAGTCTATCCTAAAAAACTATATGTTAAACCAAACAAACAGGGAATAAAATTTACTTGTTTAAAAAAGAATTCATGAATTCAATAAGAATAAAATGACAAAATTATCGATTAAATGCAAATATCATCGATTAAATACATTTTTTTGCGTGTTAAATTCAAATTTTCTTACATTTAACTTTGTTTAATTCGTTCATAAAAAGTAATTTCACCTCCTATAAAAGTAGTGAGTAAAAATTATATTATTTAAACAATAAATCGGCATAACAATTTTGATTTTCCCTCGTTATGTTGTTGTTTTGTTGTTATAAAAAAATGGGAAGGCCGAAAACCAGAAAGAGTAGGCAAAATTTATAAATTAAAATTCCATATGAAAGCATTTTTACCCACAATCTGCTTGATGTTCTTAACTATTTTTAGCTCGCAAGCGCAAACTGCTGCTCCAGCTGCTAATCCATTTCCTTCTATTAGTACATTGACAACATGGGCGAGCTTAAACTCTCAATCTCAATTTGATATTGCAATTCGTGCGGTTGGATTTAAATTTGAAGTAAAAGAACCGGGTGAAGGCTCAACAGCTTACACTTATATTCGCAAAGTAACAGTAAATGAAGTAAACTATACAGATAGAATCGTTTACAGAATTACAAGTAATAATTCAGCAAGTATTATTTCTTTAGTAACAGCTTCTACTGATTTGGTTAGTTTGTATACACCACAATTGTCTACTTTTAAAAACAACAATTGTAAAACTGAAATGTCTAAAGACAAAAATACTACTTGTACTTGTTATGAAAGCGCGAATTTTGCAATCGATCTTTGCGACGAGCGTGTAAAACTAACAATGGGTGACGGAAATAAATATTTTGTTTCTGTAGCTAAAAAATAATATCTAATTAAAGTATTAGAAAAACTACGAGCTGTTTTCCAAATCTTTGTGAATCTTAAACGAGATTAAGTTTGCAAAGATTTGGAACGCATTTCTTAGGTTTTATAAGTTTGGATTTTTTAGTTCGTACCAAACTTCCATTTCTCCTTCATATTCAAAAGAATTTACGTAACGCATACCCAAATTTTCAAGAATTCTTCTCGAGTTTTCATTCCCTTTATCAGCGTAAGCGTATAACGCATCTACTTTCATTGTATTAAAAGCATAGTCTACAAAAGCATTTCCGGCTTCGGTCGCATATCCTTTTCCCCAATGTTTTTCGATAAAACGATATCCAATTTCATAAAAATCTTTATGATGATTGATTTCATTGGTAATAAATTTTATTCCGGACCAGCCTATAAACTCTCCCGTTTCTTTTAGAACAACTGCCCAGCGACCTGCACCTAAATCCCTGTATTGTTGTTGAATAATTTTGATATGAGAGCGACTTTCCTCAATATCTTTTACCGGTTTTTTACCAACAAAAATATGTACGTTCGGGTTAGAATCTAATTCAAACATTCCTTGGTCATCTGATGCTATCAATTCTCTTAAAATCAAACGTTCTGTTTCTATTGGTTCTTTCATCTCAGGAATAATTTAGTATAGAATATAGCGCTGTACCACTTCAGCAACTCCGTCATTATTATTTGAAGCCACAATAACATCTGCCCTGTCACGTAATTCAGGCGTAACATTATCAACCCAAACGCCAAGTCCGGCATATTCGATCATAGTTAAATCATTTCCTGCGTTTCCTACGGCGATAATTTCACTTTGATGAATATTTAGCTTTTCAGCCAAAAGTTTTAAACTGGCTGCTTTATCAATTCCGTTTTGAGCGGCTTCCAGGAAAAAAGGTTTAGACATCGCAACACTCAAATGCGGCATTGCCAATTTTAAATCTTTTTCTACTTCTTTTAGATAAGAAGGTTCTGCCAACAAAATGCATTTTACCGCTGGTTTGGTAACTGCTGCTTTAAAATCAGCTACTTTATTGTGTGGTAATCCGGTGATTTCTTTTTCGATGTCGATATACTCAGAATCTGTTTCGCTAACAATTTCACCGTCAATATAGGTAATAATATGCGTTTTCATTTTTACACTATAATCGTACAAATCATGAATTTGTTCCGGCGTCAGGCATTGTTCAAACAACACAAGATCATCTTTTACAGTACTGATTACTGCTCCATTAAACGAAATAATATAAGAATCGTACAAATCAAGCTGCAATTCCTTAGCATAAGCCGTCATTGCTGATGTTGGTCTGCCCGAAGCCAAAACTACATGAACACCTTTTGCCTGCGCTTCAAGAAGTACTTTTTTATTTAAATCTGAAATTTTATGATCGTCTGTCAACAAGGTATCATCCATGTCGAGCACTAGCATTTTATACTGCATTTTTTTTTTAGTTTTCAGTTTTCAGTCACAGTAAACAGTTCTCTACTGAGACTAAAAACTTTCCTTTATATACTCATTCTGAATTCTTCGATAACCGGATTTGCTTTTGCAAAATCTGTTTCCTGAATAAATACCTCAACGGCCAAATCAGATTGTCCAAAACCTCCTAAACGAGCGGACTGAATATTGTCTTTTTTTGTAGTTTCTACTCCCGCTTCTTCTAATCTTTCTTGTAAAGCAAGTGCTAAAACTTCACTTCCCGAATACACTTTCATTAATCCCATAACATTCTATTTTTATTATTTTTTATTTCTATTGTAATATTATTTTTAGCTGATTCTGAAAATCATTGTTTTCATTCATACCAATATGCTCCTGATTTTTTAGCGGATAAAAATGCCCGTTACTTTTTAAAAGCTGACTTAAACGAACTGAATTTTGATACGAAATCAATTGATCCTTCATGCCATGAAAAATATAAATTGGTGCTTTTACTTTTGGCAGATATCCAAATGTTTCTAAACTAAACTTTTTCAGAAAATCAGGAAAAAATCGCACTCTATTGCTCGACAATTCTGTAAAACTATAATAAGGCGATTGCAAAATTAAAGCTTTTGGTTTATTCTGAGAAGCCAGAATAGTTGCAAGCCCGGAACCAATTGAATAACCTGCAATAATAATTTTATCTTCAGGATATTTTTTACTCAATGATTTATAGGCAATAGAAATATCCTGATTCAACTGTTCTTCATTCTCAATTTCTCCTTCACTTTTACCAAAACTTCTATAATCTAAAATAAAAATATCATACCCTAAATTAGTGTAGATTTTAGCAATTTTACCCCAAGTTTCCAAAGTTCCTGCATTTCCATGAAGATAAAAAACCAAACCTTTAGAATTTTCAGCTTTAAATAATAAACCATTTAATTTTGCCCCATCAAAAGACGTAATATTCAATTCTTCAAATTTATGCTGATAATCAAACTGATAATCTTTTGGGAGTTTACTACTCTGAAAAACCATATCAACCTGATTAAAATAAACATAGGAAACAATGATTACATAAATAATAACAAAAAATGCAAGAAGCACAATTATTAAAAATTTAAGTGTTTTCAACATTTCCATAGATTACTTTTTTAGTTTTCAGTCGCAGTCACAGTTTTCAGACTAAGACTGAGACTGAAAACTGCAACGTTATTCCTCTTCCTGAATATCATCTTCTTCCTCATCAAGCTCCTCTTCACCTTCTTCATCCATATCAAATAAATAAGGTTCAAGCATCATTTTATCGGCCAGAATCTCGATACGTTCTGTCAATGTTTCAGCAAAAATAAGACGTTGTGTTTTGGTGATACTGTTTGAAATACGCATGATTTTAGTTTCGTGACGTAATTTCAGCATTGGATCAGCATCATCGATAATAAACATTTTCAAACGGTTTACGTTATAACCTGCTGTTGTAAACATATCACTTAATTTATTTGGCGTACCAATTAAAACGTCTATTCCAGTAGAAATATAATTTTTATCATAATCCGTATCACCTTTATCGTGTACTCCGTAAACCTCCAGATTAGAATATTTTCCGTACTTCTCAAAAAGAGCTTCCATTTCTAACACCTTGGCTTTATCCTCAACAAAAATCAAAGCACGCGGCGACTCTTCAGTATGACCTGACAATTGCTGAATAACATTCAAAACAATCGTTGTCGTTTTTCCGCTTCCGGCAGGAGAAAGAATAATGCAATCTGCACCACTTTTTATCGTCGAAAAAGTTTCCTGCTGCAAAACATTTGCTTCAGTTAAACCATTTTCGATTAATGCATTTTGTAATTTTTCGTTTATTTTTTTTAGTTTCATCTTTTTTATGCTTTAAGCTTTAAGCTCTATGCTTTAAGCAAAAATTATTTATTCTTTTTGATAGCCTAAAGCTTAAAGCTTAAAGCCTATTGCGAAGCACCTATTTACTTGCAAACATTTTTACATCGGTTTCAGAAATTTCGTTTCCTCCTAAAATGATTAATCTTTCGACTACATTTCGAAGTTCGCGGATATTTCCTGTCCAATCGTATTCCTGCAATAATTTTATGGCTTGCGCCGAAAATATTTTAACCACATTTCCTTGCTCCGAAGCAATTTTAGCAGCAAAATGTCTGATCAAAGCCGGAATATCATCACGTCTTTCATTCAATGGCGGAACTTTAATTAAAATTACAGCCAGACGATGGTACAAATCTTCACGGAAACGACCTTCGGCAATTTCAGTTTTCAAATCTTTGTTTGTTGCGGCAACTACGCGAACATCGACTTTTATATCTTTTTCGGCTCCAACTCTTGTAATCATACTTTCCTGCAAAGCGCGCAACACTTTGGCTTGCGCCGAAAGACTCATATCTCCAATTTCATCTAAGAAAATAGTTCCTTTGTCTGCTGCCTCAAACTTTCCTGCACGATCTTTTACTGCTGATGTAAATGCACCTTTTACGTGACCAAACAATTCGCTTTCGATTAACTCGCTTGGTATTGCGGCACAGTTTACTTCGATTAAAGGAAAATTAGCACGTTCGCTTTTTTCATGTAATTGATGTGCTACTAATTCCTTTCCGGTTCCGTTTGGTCCCGTAATTAAAACTCTGGCTTCGGTTTGCGCTACTTTGTCAATCATCAATTTAATATGATTGATGGCTTCGCTCTCGCCTACCATTTCGTAGTTTTTGCTGACTTTTTTCTTTAAGATTTTATTCTCAACTACAAGTTGTTTTTTATCTAAAGCATTACGAACCGTATTCAATAAACGATTTAAATCCGGTGGTTTTGAGATATAATCAAAAGCTCCCAAACGCATGGTATGAATCGCCGTTTCCATATCTCCGTGACCTGAAATCATTACCATTGGGATTTCCGGTTTGATTTTTTTAGCTTCTTCCAAAACCTCAACACCATCCATTTTTGGCATTTTGATATCGCACAAAACCAAATCGTAATCGTTATTTTTTATTTTTTCAAGACCCGCAACTCCATCTTCTGCTTCATCTACCTGATAGGTATCATTCTCTTCTGATAAAATCTTTACCAAAACTCTTCTGATCGATGCTTCGTCTTCTATAATTAGTATTTTACTCATTTTTTTTAAAGGTTCAAAGTTGCAAAGGTTCAGAGGTACAAAGTTTAAAATCTTTGTTGCTTTCTTACCTTTTAACCCATTATTAGTAATCTATCTATCTTTAATGCTCAATATAATTTTAAAACTTGCTTTTTATTCTAAGTTATATAGTTCATTTTTTTTTAAACCTTTGTACCTCTGAACCTTTGCAACTTCAAAAAAACTAATATTTAAGCCATCTATACAATTCTTTCCAGGTTGGTTTCTTGCCATACATTAAAATACCGATTCGGTAAATTTTGGCTGCGAACCAAACTACAAGGAAAAACGTAGCAAACAATAATGATACCGAAATTGCGATTTGCCACCACGGCACTCCAAACGGAAGTCGCATCAACATTACAATTGGTGAGGTCAGTGGAATCATCGAAAATACTACGGCAATACTTCCGTGTGGATCATTGACAACCGTAAAAAATCCGATGTAAACACTTAAAATAAGCGGCATTAAAATAGGCAAAAGAAATTGTTGAGAATCGGTTTGATTGTCAACTGCGGCTCCAATTGCTGCGTAAAACGAACTATATAAAAAGTATCCTCCAATAAAATAAATTATAAAACCTATTATAATACTGGCGATTGGTAAATTCCATAATTCGCTAATATACATTTGAGCACTTCCTGACATTTCGTTTTGGGCTGATTGCATCAATTCAGGTGAAATTCTGGCTGTTGGCCCAACATTTACACCAAAAAATGCCGAAGCTGCAAACATTAATCCTAAACCGATAATAGCCCAAATCATAAATTGTAATAATCCGGCCAGTGAAGTTCCGATGATTTTACCAATCATTAACTGAAATGGTTTTACCGATGAAATAATGATTTCTATAATTCGGTTTGTTTTTTCTTCGATCACACTGCGCATGACCATATTTCCGTAAATGATAATGAACATCATGATCAAATAGCCAAATGCGCCGCCAATCCCGATTTTAATTTCATTTAATCCTTTTAAACTTTCTTCGCCAGAAGCTTTTATCAAATGAATGTTAACTGCTGATTGTGCTTTTTGAATGGCTAAAGTATCCAAATTTGCTTTTCCAAGATTTATCTTTGTAATTTTCTCCCCAATAACATCCTGCGTTTTTTCGATAAAAGAAATGCTTGGACTGTTATTCGAAATAAATTCAATTTTACTTTCTAAATCTTTTAAATTATTTGTTTTTGGAATAATAATTAAACCATCAAAACTTTCGTTCGTAATACTATCTTTTAGCGCTTTTGCATCTATTTGAGAAAGATCCAGATACTTAAATACTGCTTCTTTTTTGTTCTGTTTTACAAAATCATTCGCAAACAAACCTGTTTCATCATGAATGGCGATTCGTTTGGTTTCGGCTTTCATCGAACTCAAATACCCAATAAATCCTGCAATTGCAACAAACAGCAACGGACTTAAAAAAGTCATGACAACAAAAGACTTATTGCGAACTTTTGCAATGAATTCTCTTTTTATAATCAACGAAATGATGCTCATAAATATTTTAATTTTCAAATTCCAATTTCCAATTTTGATCGCTCTAACATTGGAATTTGGAATTTATTTTTTGAAATTTTATTTTTTGTTTTCGGTTACTGTCTGAATAAAAATATCATTTACACTTGGTATTTTTTCTAAAAAATGAGTTACTTGTCCGCGTTGTGTCAGGATATTCAATAACTCATTTGGAGTCGAATTCCCAATCTGGATATCTAATTTTAAATCATCATTTAATGATTTAAAACTTGCCGGCGAAACCGTAAACTTTTGTGTGATATCGTACATCAAACCTTCGACATTACTGGTCAAAATTCCGACCTCAAAACTATTGGTTCTAAACTGACGTTTGACATCGCTTAATTTTCCTTCGATTAATTTATTCGATTTATGAATTAAAGCAATATGATCGCAAAGTTCCTCAACACTTTCCATACGATGTGTCGAAAAGATAATGGTTGCGCCCTGCTCTTTTAGTGCCAGAATTTCATCTTTGATAACATTGGCATTTACAGGATCGAATCCTGAGAAAGGCTCATCAAAAATCAACAACTTTGGCTTATGCAATACACAAACCACAAACTGAATTTTTTGCGCCATTCCTTTAGAAAGTTCCTGGATTTTCTTGTTCCACCAACCCTGAATTCCTAAACGGTCAAACCAATACTCTAACTGCACTTTTGCTTCGGCTTTAGTAAGTCCTTTCATTTGTGCCAGATACAAACATTGCTCTCCTACTTTCATAGAAGTATACAATCCTCTTTCTTCGGGAAGATAACCAATAGTCTGCACGTGTTTTGGCTGTAATTTTTCTCCATCTAAGATTATTTCGCCACTATCGGGCAAAGTAATTTGATTGATGATTCGTATAAGGGAAGTTTTTCCGGCTCCATTTGGACCTAATAGCCCATAAATACTGCCTTTTGGCACATTTAATGAAACTTCGTTAAGCGCTACATAATCACCGTATTGTTTTACGACTTTATGTACTTCGAGTAAGTTGCTCATGCTATATTTAAGATTTTCTGCTTCAGTTGGATCATTATGATCAACAGCCTGTAAAAGTAAATAATTCGAAGCGAATCTTTGTATAATTACGAAAAAAACCCATTCTAAATTTGCATTAGAATGGGTTTTTAAATTTATTTAAACATTTTTAAAAAAGTTTAGCTTATGAAAACATATCTTTTACTTTCTCAAAAAATGATTTTTCTGATTTTTCAGGACTTGGAATAAAGTGATCGTCGTTTAAAGCATTTTCAAAAAATTGTTTTTGCTCTTTATTCAACGTTTTTGGCGTCCATACATTCACGTGAACTAGTAAATCACCGCTTCCGTAACCGTTTATACTTGGGATACCTTTTCCTTTTAATCTCAGGATTTTTCCGGATTGGATTCCTTCTTCTAACTTAATACGAACTTTTCCGTTGATGGCTTCGATATCTTTAGAAACTCCTAAGACTGCTTCCGGGAAACTGATGTATAAATCATAGTGAATGTTCTCACCTTCACGTTTCAGGAATTCGTGCTCCAGCTCTTCGATAGCTACAATTAAATCTCCGGGAATACTATTTCCGGGAGCATCGTTTCCTTTATTAGAAACTTTCAATTGCATACCATCAACAACTCCAGCAGGAATTTTGATTGATACTGTTTCATCTTCCTGAACCATTCCTTGTGAATCTGCTTCAGAAGGTCTTTTGTCTAAAATCTGACCAGAACCTCCACAAGTAGGACAAGTTGACGCAGATTGCATTCTTCCTAAAATAGTATTGGTTACACGCATTACCTGCCCCTGACCGTTACAAGTCGAACACGTTTTGTATGTTACTCCTTTAGCCTGAACTTTACGTTTTACTTTTACTTTTTTCTCAACACCATTTGCAATTTCTTCTAAAGTCAGTTTTACTTTGATTCGAAGATTGCTTCCTTTAGCACGACGAGGGCCACCGCCACCGCCTCCACCGAAACCACCAAATCCGCCTCCAAAAATATCACCAAACTGGCTGAAAATGTCATCCATATTCATACCACCGTGGCCACCGCCAAATCCGCCGGAACCATCAAATGCCTGGTGTCCGTATTGATCGTATTTCGCTTTTTTGTTAGGATCGCTTAAAACTTCATACGCTTCTGCAGCTAATTTGAAGTTTTCTTCTGCCTCTTTGTCGCCTGGATTTTTATCCGGGTGATATTTCAATGCACTTTTTCGGTAAGCTTTTTTAATTTCGGCAGCGTCAGCATTTTTTGAAATGCCTAGTATTTCGTAAAAATCTTTTTTCATAATTTAGGTTAAATTCCAAATATTAAAATCCAAAATCCAATTCTTAAAAAATTGACATTCAGAATCTAATTCGTATTTTTAGTTTCCGGTAACAACTTTAGGGAAGCGAATAATTTTGTCTCCTAATTTGTATCCTTTTTCAATAACATCAACAATTTTCCCTTTTAATTTCTCAGACGGAGCCGGAATTTGGGTAATTGCCTCAGCAAAATCAGCATTAAAAGCATCACCTGCTCTTACTTCAACTTGCTCTAAACCTTTAGAAACCAAAGTATTTTTCAATTTTTCGTGAATCAACTCAACACCTTTCTTCAAATTTTCATCATCAGACTTGTTGATTTCTACAATCGCTCTGTCAAAATCATCCAAAACAGGCAGCATTGCTACCAAAACATCCTGGTTTGCAGTTTTAAACAAATCGATACGCTCTTTTGAAGTTCTTTTTTTGTAATTTTCAAATTCAGCAAATAATCTCAAGAATTTATCTTTTTCTTTCGCAAGGTCTTGAGCTAATTGCTCTTCAACACTTAATTCTTCAACAATTAACTGCTCGCCATTGGCATTATTTTCTAACGTTGCATCATCTAATTCTTGATCGAACTCTGTATTTTCCGTAGTCATATTACTTTTATTTTTAAAAATATTCTTAAACTTCATTTTTTATTCTTTCTGTTGGATTGCAAAAGTACTGCCAAATCTTGTAAAATGTCAAATTGTCACTTTATTGCAACTGAGCCGTTTAAAAAACGAAAACTATGAATTAAAATTTAATACAATTTTAAGACTATTACGTTTTAGTTTATAGTAAATTTGAGTTCCAAAATTAGAAATTAAATTATCACCAATCAAAATTGAATTTAAGGGTTAGCTTCGGCTTTATAAATAATTATTAATTCAACTTTACCTTATATTAAAAAAAGCTTCGTCTATTTCAGACGAAGCTTTTTTTTATGCTTTTTGACAAAAAAAATTACCGCAAAGGACGTTAATATTTTTACGCTTGGCTTTTAAAAAAATAAAAAGTTCGCAAAGCTTTGTATTGATCTAGCTTTGCGAACTTTTGTGTTTTTTTTTTAATATTTTTAGATAAAAATCTTTGCGCTCTTTGCGGTAAAAAATAATTTAATTGCACGGGCGGAGGGATTCGAACCCCCATCAACGGTTTTGGAGACCGCTATTCTACCCTTGAACTACGCCCGTAACTTAAGGTCGGCAAATTAAAAGTTTTTTTTCTTCTCCGGCAACTATTTCAAGCAGAGATTTTAAAAGAAAACCCTTTAAATCTGTGCGATTCAAAGCAAAAACCTTTGATTCAAACAGTTAACCTCTAATTTTTTATTTCACGCAGATTTTAAAAAGATTTAGGCAGATTAATACCGATTTATTTCACATAACGATCAAATTAAATGTGCTTGAATCTCCAAAATCTGCGTGAAACAAAAATCTAAATAATCCTTTTATCCCGATAGCTATCGGGAGTGGCAAAATACTTTACCATTCAATTATGCTAACAAAGCGTTTTTCAACCCTTCAAAATCAACAGAAACCTGTTCTCCTGATACTAAATTTTTAAGCGAATAAGAATTGTTTGCAATTTCCTGATCGCCCGCAATTACTGCAAACGGAATCAAACGCTTATCTGCATATTGAAACTGTTTCCCCACTTTTACATTATCAGGATACAACTCTACTTTTATATTTTCTTTTCTCAATTTCTGAATCGCTTGCGAAGCGTACAAAGCCTCAGCATCTCCGTAATTGATAAACAATGCTTTTGATGTTGCTGCAACAGTCTCAGGGAATAATTGTAATTCTTCCAGAACCAGATAAATTCGGTCTAAACCAAAAGAAATTCCAACCCCGCTCATATTTTTCAGACCAAAAATACCTGTTAAGTCATCGTATCTTCCGCCGCCGCCAATAGAACCCATCGAAACGGTTTTTGGTGCTGCTACTTCAAAAATAGCTCCCGTATAATAATTCAATCCGCGGGCAAGCGTAACATCAAGATCTAAGGTGGCTGTTGCCAAACCTAAAGTTGCCACATTGTCACAAATAAATTTCAATTCCTCTACTCCTTTCATTCCTTCCTCAGATTCAGCTAATAAATCTGAAAGCTGAGCAATTTTATCCGAGAACGTTCCGGTAAAACTAAAAAGCGGCTGCACTTTAACCAAAGCTTTTTCATCAATACCTTTTTCGATCATTTCTTTTTTCACACCATCTTCACCAATTTTATCCAGCTTATCAAGAGCCACCGTAAAATCGATCAATTTATCAGATGCGCCAATAACTTCAGCAATTCCCGATAATATTTTACGGTTATTGATTTTGATCGTTACACCTTCTAAACCTAAAGATGTAAAAACCGTATCATATAACTGAACCAATTCTACTTCCTGCCATAATGATTTCGAACCTACAACATCGGCATCACATTGATAAAACTCTCTGTAACGTCCTCTTTGCGGCCTGTCAGCTCTCCAAACCGGTTGAATCTGATATCTTTTAAAAGGAAATTCAATTTCGTTTTGGTGCTGTACAACGTATCTTGCAAACGGAACAGTCAGGTCATAACGTAAAGCTTTCTCAGAAATCTTTCCTGTAAATTTATTCAGCTCAATTCTTTGATTCAAATCTATTGTTTCAGCCGAATTAGACTGCAATGCTTCGATAGATTCCGGTAATTCAATTTTATTTTTATTAAAGAAAAAATTACCTGAATTCAAAATTTTAAAAATCAAACGATCACCTTCTTCTCCATATTTACCCATTAAGGTATCTGAATTTTCAAAAGATGGCGTTTCGATTGGCTGAAAACCAAATTTCTCGAAATTATTTTTTATCGTTTGAATAATATATTGACGTTTTGACACCTCTGCAGGCGAAAAATCTCTTGTTCCTTGTGGTATGCTTGGTTTTGAAGCCATCTTTATGATTTTAGATTTTTAGATTTTAGATTTTAGATTATTTTCTAATCTTAACTCATAAACTCTTTTACGTTAATTTTATTGGGATTATAGATTTACTACTAATCACAAATCGACTGCAAATATCTTATTTTTTAAAATAAATAATGCCAGTTCGAAAACAAACTTGTAACAAAAAACGTATTTTCGTGACAAATTGGTCATGATGCTAAAATTATTTAAAGAAAATATCCGAATTGCTTTTGGTTCTATCAAAACACAATTACTGCGCACTATTCTTACCGTATTAATTATCGCTATCGGGATTACCGCTTTGGTGGGAATCTTAACGGTGGTAACAGCACTCGAAAATACCATTTCGACCAATTTTGCTTCTATGGGAGCGAATACCTTCAATATTAACCAATACGAAAACAACCTTAAAAACCGCGGAAGTAACGAGCGTGAAATCGTAAACCCAATTATTTCCTATCCTGAAGCCGTTGCTTTCAAAAACAAATACAAATACCCTTTTACCGAAACTTCATTATCCTTTACAGCAACCCGAACGGCAGAAGTAAAATATCTGGAGAAAAAAACTGATCCGGAAATCCAGATTCTTGGTGTCGACGAACATTTTATATCCAACTCAGGTTTAGAAATAAGCCTTGGCCGTAGTTTCAATCAATTTGATATCGATAATAATACCTATTCCTGCGTTGTAGGATCTGATTTCGAAAAAGGTTTATTAAAAGATGTGAACCCAATCGACAAAATAATCTCGATTCGTGGTGCGCGTTTTAAAGTTATTGGTGTTCTAAAAGAAAAAGGATCTACGTTTGGCAACAGTCAGGATTTACGCGTTTTAATTCCAATTCAGGTGGCACGTTCCTTATTTACTGCCCCAAACATCAATTATACTTTGAGCGTAATGGTGGCCAAAAAAGAACTTCTTGACGAAGCTATCGACAATGCCACAAGTACTATGCGACGCGTACGAAAATTAAGTCCAACGCGCGACAACAATTTCGGAATTGGCCGTAGCGACGATTTAATCAACCGTATCTTGGGCATCACAAAATATTTAGGCTGGGCATCCTGGATCATCAGCGTGATTACCATCTTAGGATCTTCAATCGCTTTAATGAATATCATGATCGTTTCGGTTACAGAACGTACACGCGAAATAGGCGTTCGTAAAGCTTTAGGCGCAAAAAAAATCACTATTGCCGTTCAGTTTTTTATCGAAACTTTACTGATCGGACAAATCGGAGGTTTGATTGGTATTATAATCGGAATCCTTTTAGGTTTTGCAATTGCAACTGCAATGAGTTTTGCATTCGTGATTCCGTGGGTAGCCATTTTTGCAGCATTTGCAACCAGTTTTACCGTTGCGATTGTTTCGGGTTTATATCCTGCTATAAAAGCCTCAAAACTAGATCCTATCGAAGCTTTGCGTTACGAATAATTTTTTTTAGTTTTCAGTCGCAGTTTTCAGTTCTCAGCTTCTTAATAAATATTTGAAGCAGCAATTAATCATTTCAAAAGAAAACTTGCCCCACTATTCGTTGCAATCTTTTATGCCGAACACCGACATAAAAGGATTTTCACTGCTATCGGGGCCAGATTAGAAGTTTCATTTTTTCAAGAACTTAATTATACCGTTTTAGAAACCTTACCAAAAATCATACGGTCATTATCGTAGATATCTTTTCGCAATTCGATGCTTTTAAAATTCATTTTTTCTAATAAATCTTTCATTTCACAACCAAGATACTGATTGATTTCAAAATACAATTGCCCATTTTCTAACAGATTATTTTGCGCCAGCCCAGCAATCTTTCGATAAAAAATCAAAGCATCATTATCTTCTACAAAGAGTGCTAAATGCGGTTCATAATCCAGCACATTCTTCTTGATTTCTTCTTTCTCTAAATTACGCACATACGGCGGATTCGAAACTATAATATCAAAATTACATTTCAATTCTTCTGCATTCAAGACATCCTGAAGAATAAAAGTAACATCTGTTTTATTGTTCACAGCATTTCGCTTAGCAGTTTCTATTGCTTTTTTCGAAACATCCATAGCATAAACCTGAGCGTTCGGAATATTTTTTGCCAACGAAATGGCAATACAGCCACTCCCGGTTCCTATATCCAGGATTTTTATTTTTTTAGCTCTATCAGTCTTAGAATTCTCATTGATAATCCATTCTACCAATTCTTCGGTTTCAGGTCTTGGGATCAAAACATTTTCATTGACCTCGAAATCTAAACCGTAAAAATTAGTTTTTCCTAATAAATACTGAATCGGAACTTCCTTTTTCAACTGCGCCAATAACGAATCCCACACCACAAAATCACTATCCGAAAAAGTCAGTTCGTGATTCAATGCCAAATCTATTTGACGCAATTTATGTTTGTCCTCTAATATTAAATAAAAAAAACTCTCCGCTTCATAAGCATCATAAAAAGGCGATAATTCTTTTATAAATTGAGTTCGATATTGTTTGATTCTCATTTTGAGTTTATTTTTTAATGCCTCAATTTTTAAGCAAATATTGTATTCTTATTTTTCCAGCAATCAGTTTAGTTTACAATTCTAGCAATCAAACTGAACTGCTATCTCTGAAACTTTTTTTACCGGCTCCTCATTTTCTGCCTTCGAAGAAAGAAATAGCATTACCCGTGTTTCTTCATAATCTCTGTTAGCACCAAAAATAAAATCCAGTTTACCATCATTATCAATATCTCCGGCAAAAAGCAATTCAACAAAAGTATCATTGAAGGTCTCTACCTGCAAAAGCAATTTTTCGGGGCCATTATTTGTTTTCAAAAACAACTTATAGTTTTCTACTTTTTTATAAATTTCCTCTTTATTATCATCTAAACTTCTTTTTTCAGTCGAAAGCACTTTTCCTTCCGCTCTCAAAGTATAAACATCATTATTAAATGTAAAACTCAATTTTTCTTTAGGCCAGATTTTATCTTCCTCAATTTTCAGAGACTTTATTTTTCCTACTTTAAGTTCTGGATAATTTATAAAAACTACAGTCTTCTTTTTAGAAATAATCGATTGTAAAGAATCTCCCGAACATTCGTCAAATCCTTTTTCGATTTTAAAATCAGCTTTCCCTAAAAAATATTCCCCATTATCTTCATACAACTCAATCCAATTTTTGGTCAGCGACGAAGCTGGATTCATTTTGTCATAAGTTCGATAACTCCTTGGCAACAAAATCTCAAAGTCACTTTTAAATTCTTCATCTGAAGTAATTTCATTCTCACGAAGAGTATCCTTAACAATAGCTTTATTCGCTATAACAGTTTTTCTTTCAACTTTCTTTTCCTTAGAGCCATTGCAAGAAAACAAAACTGTAACCAAAACAATTCCAAAAACAAAATTTTTCATAAGCTTATAAAACTTTCAACATCCACACTGGGCAAGAACTGTGCCCTGTATTTCCTAAAGGAGCATCTAAATATTCAAAACCCGATTTTTTATATAATTTTTGAGCGGCATACATAAAAGGCATTGTTTCGATATAACATTTTTCGAATCCAAAATCTTTTGCCTGCTCTAGACATTTATTCATCATTTTACTTCCAATCCCTAAACCACGAGTTTCAGGCAGGAAATACATCTTTTGCAATTCGCATATTTCAGGATCTCCATTTTCAAGCGGTGCCACTCCTGCGCAACCTACAATTTTGCCTTCATTTTCGACCACAAAATAAACTGATTGTGGCTTATTATATTCTTCAAACATTAAATCTAAATAAGGATCTTCGTACGCTGTACCTACTTTCGGAATTTCCATTTCATCAAAAACCGATCTTATTAATTGAGCAACTGCCTGATTGTCTTCTTTTTTAATTGCTCTGATAACCCAATTTTCCATTTTTCTTTATTCGTGTATTTTATTACAAAAGTAAAAATACTTTTTTGATAGTTTCTTAACAATATCGTTAACTATCGAACTAAACAAAAATAACTACTTTTGTACCGTGAATATACATGAAAAATACATAAAACGCTGCATAAAATTGGCAGAAAATGGCTTTGGAACTACATATCCTAATCCGATGGTGGGTAGCGTAATTGTTTACGAAAATCAAATCATTGGCGAAGGCTGGCATAAAAAAGCCGGAGAACCACATGCCGAAGTAAATGCCATTCAATCTGTAAAAGACAAATCATTATTAAAAAAAGCTACTATTTATGTAAGTCTGGAACCTTGCAGCCATTTTGGTAAAACACCTCCGTGCTGCGATTTGATTATAGAACATCAAATTCCGAACGTAGTGGTTGGAACCGTTGATCCTAACGAAAGAGTAGCAGGAAACGGTATTAAAAAATTAATTGCTGCCGGAGCAAATGTAACTGTTGGCGTTTTAGAAAAAGAATGCAACGAACTCAACAAACGCTTTTTTACTTTTCATCAGCAAAAAAGACCTTATATAATATTAAAATGGGCCGAAACTCTGGATGGTTTTCTTTCTCCGGAAAAAAAAATCGGTCAGGATCGAAAACCGGTTTGGATTACCAATACCTATTCAAGACAATTGGTTCATAAGTGGCGCAGCGAAGAACAAGCTATTTTAGCGGGAACCCAAACTGTGATCGATGATAACCCGAAGTTAAACACCAGAGACTGGTCAGGAAATAATCCGGTAAGAGTTATTCTGGATCAAAATAATCGCATATCAAAAGAAAGTTTTGTTTTTGATAATACCGTAAAAACAATTGTATTTACAAAATCTGAAACCAACATTTCAGCAGAAAACACTAACTTTGAAGTAATTGATTTTAATCAAAATATAATACCACAAATTTTGGCTGTTTTGCATCAAAACCAAATTCAGTCTATTATTATTGAAGGCGGATTGCAAACTTTACAATCTTTTATAGATCAGAATATTTGGGATGAAGCCCGGATTTTTATCGGAAATATTTCTTTTGGAAAAGGAACTAAAGCACCAATTATTCAAAAGAATAATCCAACCAAAACGTACATTCAAAGCGACGAATTATTAAACATTAGAAATCATGATTGATACTATAATTTTTGATTTTGGAGATATTTTTATCAATTTAGATAAACAAGCGACCATTTCAGGATTGCAGCAATTGGGCATGACCGAATGGAATGCAGAATTGGATCGTTTGAATCTTTTGTTCGAAACAGGAGACATATCGCATGATGATTTTCTGGCAGGTTTCCAGAAAGAATTACCAAATGCTTCGACAGAAGAAATCTTAAAAGCGTGGAATGCGGTTTTAGCAGATTTTCCATTATATCGATTAGAGTTTCTACAAATGCTTTCAAAAAAATACCGTTTGTTTTTATTGAGCAATACAGATTCTATTCATATCGCTACTTTCGAAAACAAAAGCGGCATTTCGTTTTACAGCGATTTCTATCAATGTTTTGAAAAAGTTTATTTTTCTTTTGAAATTGGAATGCGCAAACCAAACGCAGAAGTTTTTCAATACCTGATCAACAAACACGAACTATCCCCAAAGCGCACTTTGTTTGTCGATGATAAAAAAGAAAACACAGATTCAGCCGCCGCTTTAGGTTTCCATGTTTGGAATCTGCAAGTGGGTCAGGAAGATGTGGTTGATTTATTTGAGAAAAAGATATTGTAAATTGAATTTGGAGAGAATTTACAGCAAAGACGCAATCCCGATAGCTATCGGGATATGCAAAGTTCGCGAAGATTTTAACGAATTACGAATACAAAGTTCGCAAAGCTTTGTATTGATTTAGCTTTGCGAACTTTTTAAGCTTGCAAACAGACAGTTAACAATAAAACCTTGGCAAACTTTGCGGTAAAATCAACTCTGCAAAAAAACATTAAATATAATTTAGAATTTTACTTTTGGAATACGACGACACTTATAAAACCATAGCCTTTGAATCTGAAGAAGTACTTTTTAAAGAAAAAGGAAGCAAGTTCTTTGGTTACGCCTTTCCTATAGAACACGAAGACGAAGTAAAACCCATCATCGAAACTTTAAAAAAACAACATCCGCACGCAGTACACTATTGTTATGCGTACCAATTTGGTACTGCGCCAAAAATTTCATATCGCGCCAATGATGATGGCGAACCAAGCAATACTGCCGGAGCACCAATTTACGGACAAATACAATCTTTTGGCCTGACAAACGTTTTGGTAGTCGTAGTTCGGATTTTTGGAGGAATAAAATTAGGTGTTGGCGGATTAATTGCCGCTTACAAAACAACGGCTCAATTGACTCTTGAAGTTTGTGAGATCGTAGAAAAAACAATTGATATTCACTTTTTAATCTCTTTTGATTACAAAAACATGAACAAAGTAATGCGGGTTATCAAAGAAAAAAAGCTGGAAATCACATCTCAGGAAATGGAAATTGACGAAGATTCAGGTTTACCAATTGGCAAAATCAAGACAAAGACGCGCAAAAAAAATGCCGAATCAGTATTCGACATTTTTGATTTAATGTTTGAAATCGATATTAAAATTATATAAATTAATACAAAAACCCATCTCATTTTAACAATTATTCAAGTGTTTTAAACAATTCTAAAATATAATCCGGAGGGGCAGTTGGACGACCCGATTTTAACGAAATAAATACTAAAATAAATACCGCAGTTGTTAATAACTCATTCGCCTCATTATAAATCTCACAGTCAAATTCAATCTTGACTGAGGATTGACTTTTGAAAGTTGTATGAATTGTAAGAAGCTCATCATAGCGTGCTGATTTTTTATAATTTATTTGCATCGAAACAATAGGCAAACCAATTCCGCTTTCTTCCATACTTTTATACGAAATCCCTTTGTTTCTAAGCCATTCCACGCGTCCTATCTCAAAATAAGGGACATAATTTCCGTGATAAACGACTCCCATTTGATCGGTTTCTGAGTAACGAACACGCACTTGCGTTTGATGATTTTTCATTATTTATATATTAAAAAAAATTAAATTCCAAAAGTTCACTTACAACTTTTTTTTATAAAATTAGAGCCCAAAATATTTTTTTTTACAGAAATTTGTTCACATATTTGTTATCCCGAAATACGGAATAAAATTGCTCCTTTTTTATTAGGAGAATCTTTATCAATAATAAAAAAATTTATCTGAATCTATGACTAAAACTGCTCAATCGGTATGGGAAAACTGTTTGTCCTTTATAAAAGACAATATTCAAGATCAAGCATATAAAACTTGGTTCGAACCAATCAAATCAGTTGAGCTAACCGACAACGCGTTATATATTCAAGTGCCAAGTAAATTTTTCTACGAATGGTTAGAAGAACACTACGTTAAATTATTGAAAGTTGCGCTTACCAAAGAACTGGGAAAAAACGCAAAGTTACTCTATAAAATTAAAATGGAGAACACTTATGGAAATAAACAGCCTTTTACCGAACAGCTGCCAAGTTCCAACAGAGTGCCAATGAAACCTCAAGAGGTTGATGCTCCGTTTAAAAACCTGAATCCCGAACTTAAGAATCCTTTTGTAATTCCGGGAATCAGAAATTTAAAAATTGAATCGCAGTTAAATCCTAATTATAGTTTTGACAATTTCCTTGAAGGAGATTCTAACCGTTTAGCTCGTTCTGCAGGTATGGCAGTTGCCAACAAACCTGGAGGAACATCATTTAATCCTTTATTGATTTTTGGTGGAGTTGGTTTAGGAAAAACACACCTAGCACATGCTATAGGTGTAGAAGTAAAAGACAAATATCCTGAAAAAACGGTTTTATATATTTCTGCCGAGATTTTCACACAACAATATATTGATTCGGTTAAAAAGAATAATCGTAACGATTTCATTCACTTTTACCAATTAATCGACGTTTTGATTATTGATGATGTTCAATTTTTATCTGGAAAATCAGGAACTCAGGACGTATTTTTCCACATTTTCAACTATTTGCACCAAAACGGAAAGCAGGTAATTTTGACTTCGGACAAAGCTCCTGTTGACATGCAGGATATCGAACAGCGTTTGTTATCTCGTTTTAAATGGGGATTATCTGCCGAATTGCACCAGCCAGATTACGAAACCAGAATTTCAATCCTGAAAAATATTTTGTATCGTGATGGTGTCGAAATGCCGGAAGATATTATCGAGTATGTTGCCCGTAATATTAAATCGAATGTTAGAGAACTTGAAGGCGCCATTATCTCATTGATCGCACAATCTTCTTTCAATAAAAAAGAAGTAACGATCGAATTAGCAAAAAGCGTTGTAGAGAAATTTGTTAAAAACGTAAAGAGAGAAATCTCTATTGATTATATCCAAAAAATTGTGTCTGATTATTTCCAGTTGGATATTGAAACACTTCAGTCTAAAACCAGAAAAAGGCACGTTGTTCAGGCAAGACAATTGGCGATGTTTTTCGCAAAGAAATTTACAAAAGCTTCTTTGGCAAACATTGGATCACAAATTGGAGATCGCGATCACGCTACCGTATTGCACGCTTGTAAAACCGTTGACAATTTAGTTTCTACAGACAAACAATTCAAGAAATTTGTAGAAGACATCAACAAAAAACTAACGCTATAAACGCGAATCATGCCAGTAAAAATTTTAATGGTTTGCTTGGGAAATATTTGCAGATCACCTTTAGCCGAAGGTATTTTAGCATCAAAATTACCTGAAAACTTTATAGTTGATTCTGCAGGAACCGGATCATGGCACGTGGGTCATTCACCGGACAAACGCTCTATAGCTGTTGCCAAAAAAAATGGCCTGTGTATTGATGGCCAAAAAGGCAGACAATTTAAAACAGCTGATTTTGACGAATTTGATTATATCTATGTTATGGATAGTTCAAATTACCGAGACGTCATTCATTTAGCCAAAACTCCGGAACACAAAAACAAAGTACATCTTATTTTGAACGAATTATTTCCGGACGAAAACGTAGATGTTCCAGATCCTTATTACGGAACTGCAAATGGTTTCGACAGCGTTTATCAAATGCTAGACGAAGCTGCCGAAATAATTGCCACAAAACTTATCGAAAAACATTCATAATTTTAATGTATTTTAATTACTTAACTGATAATTGAAGTACATTTTTCTTTTAATCCTAAACCATCACAAATGAAACTTCCAGGGAAACTATATTTAATTCCAACTACAATGGGCGAAAGCGATCCTATGGATGTTTTGCCTCAAACCGTAAAAAGAAGTATCGATTTTATAGATCATTATATTGTTGAAAACGAGAAAACGGCCAGAAAATCAATAAAAGCAGTTTCTCCAGAAAAAAAGCAATCAGAACTAATACTTTTCACACTTAATAAACGTACCGAACCAAGCGAACATTTAGACTTCATCAAACCTTTATTAGAAGGAAAAAATGTAGGCTTAATGAGCGAAGCCGGATGTCCCGGAGTTGCTGATCCCGGAGCTGTAATTGTAAAATTAGCACACGAAAAAGGAATTCAGGTTGTACCCCTTGTTGGACCTTCATCTATTTTATTAGCAATGATGGCGTCCGGAATGAACGGACAAAGTTTTACCTTCAATGGATATTTACCAATAGATAAAGACGAAAAAAAATCGGCATTGAAACACTTTGAGAAATTATCTCAGGATAAAAACCAATCTCAAATTTTTATTGAAACTCCTTATAGAAACAATAAATTGGTTGAAGATATTTTGCAAATCGTAAATCCTTCCACTCATCTTTGTATTGCGACGGATATTACGTTACCAACAGAATTTATTAAAACCATGCGTGTGGCTGACTGGAAGAAACTAAAAGTTGACTTACATAATCGACCTACGATTTTCATTATTCACAAAATGTAAACTAACTTTAAAACCATCATAATGAAAAAGTTTCTATTACTAATTTTGATTTGCTTTGTACAAAATACATTTTCACAAAGCACTAAAAAGGATTCAAAAACAAAAGCTTCGCAAACAAAAAGCTCAGAAATACCTATTGTTAAAATTAAGAGTGGTAGTCATAGTGACTCAGATTTAGTACTAGATGGACCAGAATCTTCACAAACTATTATAACTGATAACGACAATGCTGTTTACAATACTGCGGGTATAGAAGTTAAACCAGACTTTCCCGGAGGTATGGAGAAATTTTTCAAATTTGTTAACAATAATTTCAAGTACCCTCAAGACGCCGAAATTGCAAACATTAACTTAAATGGAAAAAAAGTTTACGCAACATTTGTAGTTGAAAAAGATGGCTCATTAACTGATATAAAAATCCTTAGAGATGCAGGTTATGGAACAGGAACTGAAGCAATTCGAGTTCTAAAAAAATGTCCAAAATGGACTCCTGGAGAACAAAATGGTAAAAAGATAAGAGTTTTATATTCAGTACCAATAATTATTAAATCTAATTAGATTATTTAGCATTTCACTCACAAGTTTCCCCTAATCAAACTTTATCATGAGTAAACTTCCAGACGTAACTACAAGCATTTTCACAGTAATGTCTAAAATGGCATCCGAACATAATGCCATTAATCTTTCGCAGGGATTTCCAAATTTTCCTGTAGATGAAAGATTAACTGATATTATTGCGAGATTATCCAAAGAAAACGTTCACCAATATACACCAATGGCAGGTTTTCCGCCATTGATGAATCAAATTGCTAAACTGGTTCAGAGTTCGTATGGCAGAACTATTGTTCCAGAAACAGAAATTTTGGTTACCGCGGGTGCAACGCAAGGAATTTTCACTACGATTTTAGCTTTGGTAAAAACCGGCGACGAGGTTATTATTCTGGATCCAAGCTACGATTCATACGAATCTCCAGTTTTATTGTGTAATGCAAAACCCGTTCGCGTAGCATTAAATGATGATTACACACCCAATTGGGAAACGATCGAAAAAGCGTGTTCATCAAAAACCAAGATGATCATCATCAATAATCCGCATAATCCAACGGGAAAAATTTTGACAGAAGATGATTTTCTTCAACTGGAAAAATTACTTTCTAAATTTCCTGAAATTATTGTTTTATCTGATGAAGTCTACGAATATATTACTTTCGAAGAAAAACACCTTTCAGCTCATACCAAAGATTTCCTTTTAAATCGTTGTATTATGGTTTCTTCTTTCGGAAAATCATTTCATATTACAGGCTGGAAAATTGGTTATACCGTTGCACCCGAACATTTAATGAAAGAAATCAAAAAAGTACATCAGTTTTTGGTTTTCAGCGTAAATAGTATTTCTCAAGCCGCCATAAGTGAATATTTAAATGTTGTTGACATCAATTTACTTGGAAAATTCTATCAGGAAAAACGAGATTATTTCCAGAAACTGCTTCAAAATAGCCATTTTGAACTAAAACCCTGCGAAGGAACTTATTTTCAGGTGGCATCGTATGCAAACATTTCAAAGGATGACGATGTTACTTTTTGCAAAAAATTAATCACAGATCATGGTGTAGCTGCAATTCCAATTTCTACTTTTTATTCAGATCATAAAGACCAAAAATTAATACGTTTTTGCTTCGCCAAAAATGATTTTACTTTAGAATCGGCAGCAAAAAAATTATGTGATATATAAAGTTTATCAAAATTTTATAACATTATTATGCGTG
The DNA here is from genome assembly GCF_015350725.1 of Flavobacterium sp. CSZ. NCBI lineage: Bacteria > Pseudomonadati > Bacteroidota > Flavobacteriia > Flavobacteriales > Flavobacteriaceae > Flavobacterium > Flavobacterium sp. CSZ. The sequence goes on along the minus strand of NZ_JADKPQ010000014.1, from coordinate 16,752 downwards.
CATCCTATTTATTTAATTAATATTGTAATAAAAAGAAAAAAATATGAGCTATACAGATAAAATGTTAAGAGATGACGCTTTAAAAGGTAAAGTCATAGTAGTAACAGGCGGAGGAAGCGGTTTAGGGAAAGCCATGACCAAATATTTCTTAGAATTAGGCGCTCAGGTAGCCATTACTTCAAGAGATTTAGAAAAGCTAAAAAATACGGCCACCGAACTTGAAACCGAAACTGGAGGAAAATGCTTACCGCTTCAATGCGACGTTCGTCATTATGAAGAAGTTGAGAATATGCTTCAGGAAGTTTTAAAAGCTTTTGGAAAAGTAGATGTTCTTTTGAACAATGCTGCCGGAAATTTCATTTCTCCAACTGAGCGTCTATCTGCAAATGCATTTGATAGTGTTATAGATATCGTATTAAAAGGTTCAAAAAACTGTACACTGGCTTTTGGAAAACACTGGATCGATACCAAACAAACATCGGCTACAATATTAAATATCGTAACCACTTATGCCTGGACAGGTTCAGCTTATGTGGTACCTAGTGCTACTGCAAAAGCGGGAGTTTTGGCCATGACACGCAGTTTGGCTGTAGAATGGGCGAAATACGGAATTCGTTCTAACGCCATTGCACCGGGACCATTCCCAACAAAAGGCGCATGGGACAGATTACTACCCGGAGATCTTGCTGAAAAATTCGACATGGCCAAAAAAGTGCCGTTGAAACGCGTAGGCGATCATCAGGAATTAGCCAATTTAGCCGCTTACTTAGTTTCTGATTTTTCAGCTTATGTAAACGGAGACGTTATCACTATTGATGGTGGCGAATGGCTAAAAGGCGCTGGACAATTTAATTTATTAGAGGCAATTCCTGAAGAACTTTGGGATCAGCTTGAAATGATGATAAAAGCAAAAAAGAATAAATAATTTTACGTGCTTACTAAATTCAGAATATTTTATTAAAACTATACTGATTGCACCAAATCCCGAAGGTTTACTTTCGGGATTTTTTTATTTTATCTTTATCATATAAATAATATAAGTTCAGTTAAGTATGGTTTTATTTAAGATATCGCGCTACTAATATTAACTTATATGTTTTAAACAAAAAAATTATATTTCGATCATAAAAATCGCAATCTTTTTAACATAAGAGCAATCTAACTTAAGTTAAAATATCATTTTACTTAAATATTTTGCTGCTTAAATTTACTTATATCACTTATATGGTTTAAATAAATAATATGTTCAGACAATTCACTTAAATTATTATTTTTGCCAAACAAATATCAAACAAAAAATATATGCTCATTATTGGAATTGCAGGAGGAACAGGAAGTGGAAAAACAACAGTAGTACATCAAATTATGAACGAATTACCAGACACTGAAGTTGGCGTAATTTCTCAGGATTCCTACTATAAAGAAACCCATAATTTGTCTTTCGACGAAAGAGCATTAATCAATTTTGATCATCCACGTGCGATCGATTTTGAATTATTGGTAAAACATTTAAAAGCATTAAAAGAAGGCCAAACTATTGATCAGCCTGTTTATTCTTTCATACAACACAACAGAACAGACGATACGGTATCAACGCATCCAAGAAAAGTAATGATTGTCGAAGGTATTCTAATTTTGACCAATCCGGAACTTCGTGATCTTTTTGATGTTAAAGTTTACGTTCATGCTGATTCTGACGAAAGATTAATTCGTCGTTTAAAACGCGATATTTCAGAACGCGGACGTGATATCGACGAGGTTTTAACACGTTATCAAAACACCTTAAAACCTATGCATGAGCAATTTATCGAGCCGTCAAAAGCTTTCGCAGACATTATTATTCCAAACGATAAATATAACACGGTAGCCATTGATGTAGTTCGCGCTGTAATTAATCAACGAATTTCATAATTTTTATCGTAAATTTATTCCATAGAATGAGGAGCTATTTCCCGCTCTCGCCTTTATCTTTTTATGTCCGCTGTGGCGGGCATAAAAAGGATACCGGCTCCATCGGGGCTAGAACACCAATCGAAATTAAAAGAAGTAATTAGTTAAAGAGAAAATGAAATTAAAAAACCCATATAAAGACAAACGCTGGTTCAAATTAATGAGCAATAAATATGTTTGGGTTTTGCTCTTTTTCGTAGTCTGGATGTTATTTTTAGACAATTACTCTTATTTTGATCATCGTTTTCTTGACGGACAGATTAACGAATTACAAGACAACAAAAAATATTATCAGGACGAAATAAAAAAAGATCAAGAACAGATCAAGCAGCTTAAAAATCCTGAACAAATAGAAAAATATGCTCGCGAAAAATATTACATGAAAAAAGACAGCGAAGATATTTACATCATTCAATTTGAAGGAGATACCATTCAAGATACAAAAGAATAATCAGAAAAAAGCACACAAACCCAATGGCTACTACCCTATTCGACGATTTTAATCCGATTTCATCCAAACAATGGAAACAAAAAATTCAGTTTGAATTAGATGGAGCAGATTATAACGAAACCGTAATTTGGAATTCTCCGGAAGACATTCAGGTTAAACCGTTTTATCATATAGATGAATTTTCTAAGGCTGCTTCGGTTAAAACTGAGGCATCTAATTTTAAAATTTGTCAAAACATCTTTGTCTATGATATCGAGAAATCGATTCAAAGAGCCATAAACACTATCGAAAGAGGTGCTGAAAATTTACGTTTTACTATCGAAAACGAAAAAATAGATATTCAAAAATTATTAGAAACTCTTCCTTTAGAAAATAGAACTGTTTACTTCAATTTATCTTTTATTTCAATCGATTTCGTAAAAGTATTAGATACCATTTCGATCCAGAAAAAAGCTGTTTTTTATTGCAATATTGACCCAATTGGTCATTTTGCAAGAGAAGGGAACTGGTTTACAACCTCTGATAAAAATAATTTCGAAACGATCGAAAAAATTGCAAAAGCAACTACAAATCTCAACTTAATAAGTATAGATTCCGGTTTGTATCAAAATGCCGGTGCTAATATTACACAACAAATTGCGTATAGTTTAGCACATGCCAACGAATATTTGAATCGTTTACCCACAATTACAAAACCAATTGTTTTTCAAATATCGGTTGGAACAAATTATTTTTTTGAAATTGCAAAACTTCGCGCTTTAAGAATGCTTTTCAAATTAATCGCTTCAGAATACAATCCTGATTTAGAATGTCATTTTTTGGTAACGCCAACCAAACGCAATAAGACTATTTACGATTACAATGTAAATATGCTTCGCACCACAACAGAATGTATGTCGGCTATATTAGGTGGCGCAGATGCTCTGGCAAATTTACCATACGATTCCTTATACCATAAAGACAACGAATTTGGTGACCGAATTGCCAGAAATCAATTGTTGGTTTTAAAACATGAAAGTTACTTTGACAAAGTCAATAATCCAGCTGACGGAAGCTATTACATAGAAAGTCTGACCATGCAATTGGCTGAAAAAAGTCTGGCTTTATTTAAAGATATTGAAGCCAGCGGTGGATTCTTAAAACTTCTAAACGATGGAACCATCAAAAAGAAAATCCAGGAAAGTGCCACAAAAGAACAGGAATTATTTGATTCTAAAAAAGAAGTTTTATTAGGAACAAATAAATATCCCAACAAAGAAGACCGAATGAAACACGATTTAGAGTTGTTTCCTTTTGTAAAAATAAAACCAAGAAAAACATTAATTACCCCGATAATCGAAAAAAGATTAGCCGAAAAGCTGGAACAAGAACGATTGGAACTTGAATAATCATTTTTCAAAGTAATTAATAAACTACTCAAAAGAGTATTTCCATGATAAGAAAAGACCTTAAACATATAAAGTTAGAATTTAAAAGTCATGAGTTAAGCGAACCGACGCATAACCCCGAAGCTATAACTCATAACTTCACTACTGCCGAAGGAATCGAGCTTAAAGAAACTTATTCTGAAAAAGATATCGAAGACTTAGCGTTTCTTGATTTTGGAGCAGGTTTTGCGCCCAATTTGCGAGGCCCTTATGCTACTATGTACGTTAGACGCCCGTGGACGATTCGACAATATGCCGGATTTTCTACTGCAGAAGAAAGTAACGCCTTTTACAGAAGAAATCTTGCAGCAGGACAAAAAGGACTTTCTATCGCTTTTGACTTACCAACACACCGCGGTTATGACTCAGATCATGAAAGAGTGGTTGGAGATGTCGGGAAAGCCGGTGTTGCTATCGATTCTGTCGAAGACATGAAAGTTTTGTTTGATCAGATTCCGCTAGACGAAATGTCGGTTTCGATGACGATGAACGGAGCTGTTCTGCCCATTATGGCCTTTTATATTGTGGCTGCCGAAGAACAAGGTGTAGCAATAGAGAAATTATCAGGAACGATCCAGAATGACATTCTAAAAGAATTTATGGTTCGTAACACCTATATCTATCCGCCAACACCTTCTATGAAGATTATAGCCGATATATTTGAATTTACGAGCAAAAAAATGCCCAAATTCAATTCTATCTCTATTTCGGGATATCATATGCAGGAAGCCGGAGCAACGGCTGATATTGAATTGGCTTATACTTTGGCAGACGGTTTAGAATATATTCGAACCGGACTTTCTACAGGAATGACGATTGATGAGTTTGCTCCCCGCCTTTCTTTCTTTTGGGCAATTGGAATGAACCACTTTATGGAAATTGCCAAAATGCGTGCCGGTCGTATGATTTGGGCAAAATTAGTTCAGCAATTTAATCCTAAAAGTGATAAATCATTAGCCTTAAGAACACATTGCCAAACCAGTGGATGGAGTTTAACTGAACAAGATCCTTTCAATAATGTTGCCCGAACTTGTATCGAAGCAACTGCAGCAGCTTTTGGAGGAACTCAATCCCTACACACCAATGCACTTGATGAAGCGATTGCATTACCAACAGACTTTTCGGCAAGAATTGCCCGTAATACACAGATTTTTTTACAGGAAGAAACTAAAATTACCAAAACCGTTGATCCTTGGGGAGGAAGTTATTATGTTGAAAGCCTGACAAATGAAATTCTAAAAAGTACCTGGAAACTGATCGAAGAAGTTGAAGAACTTGGCGGAATGACAAAAGCCATTGAAGCGGGAATTCCGAAACTAAGAATCGAAGAAGCTGCAGCCAGAAAACAAGCAAGAATTGACAGCGGACAAGATATTATTGTAGGAGTAAACCAATATCGTCTGGAAAAAGAAGATCCTTTGCATATTTTAGATGTGGATAATCAAATGGTCCGCAAACAGCAATTAGCGCAACTGGAACAAATAAAAGCAACAAGAGATACTAAAAAAGTAAATCAATCACTGGAAAAATTAATACTTTGTGCTAAAACCGGACAAGGAAACTTATTAGAAATTGCTATTGAAGCCGCTCGAAACAGAGCAACATTAGGCGAAATCAGTGATGCTCTCGAAAGTATTTTTGGCAGGTATAAAGCGCAAATTAAATCCTTTAGCGGTGTGTATAGTGCAGCAATAAAAAACGACGAGAATTTTGAAAAGGCAAAACAATTAGCAGATGCCTTTGCCAAACAAGAAGGAAGACGTCCGAGAATTATGATTGCCAAAATGGGACAGGACGGTCATGATCGTGGTGCAAAAGTAGTGGCAACTGGTTATGCCGATGTGGGTTTTGATGTCGACATAGGTCCACTTTTTCAAACTCCTGCCGAAGCTGCCAAACAAGCGGTTGAAAACGACGTACACATTTTAGGCGTTTCATCTTTAGCAGCAGGCCACAAAACATTGGTCCCGCAAGTTATCGAAGAACTTAAAAAACACGGACGTGAAGATATCATGGTTATTGTGGGAGGAGTAATTCCGGCACAAGACTATCAATTTCTATTTGATGCTGGAGCGGTTGCCGTTTTTGGGCCCGGAACTAAAATTAGCGAAGCGGCTATTAAAATTCTGGAAATTCTAATTGACTAAAAAAAAAAATCCCGAATCTATTCGGGATTTTTTTGCTTATGCTTAATCTAAATTTGATCGTGTATTGTAGCATCACTATTTGCTTCGATACGAGAAAGATCATAACCTCCAAAGGCTTTCATATAACTTTTTAATGAAGTACCGTAAGCATCTCTAAAATGCCTGTTTCCTCTATTTTTAAAAAAGTTTTTGACTGAACCAGCTCCTCCAAGGTGTGCAGCGGCTAAAATTCCCGATTCGGTAATTTCGATACCACTGATAATCTTGCCTTCATACTTTTCTATTTCATTACGTAAAATCCATTTGTTTTTTGACAGTAATGCAATAAATGCTTTTTCTTGTAATGCAGGATCTTTTAAAAAGGCTTTGTCATTTTTAACACCAACAGCTCTTAAAGCTTTAGAACCAAATTGGTATTTACCCATATAACCTAACGAATTTACCAATCGGTATTTTCCCTGAGATTCTTTAAAGGCTACCGCTTCTTTAAAACTGATTAGGCGTTTTTCTGTAAATAGAACATTTACCTTTTTTATTGTAGGATAATCATCCTCTTCTTGCGATGGAAACACGTATTCTGATCCATCTGTTTTTTCTATTAAAAACCAAGGTTTGGTTTCCAGATTAAAGGGTTTAAAACCCAAACTTAAAAATGTAATAATAACGATCAAACTCGCATAAAAATACCACTTCTTTATCATAAATTGTTTTTCTTCAAATCACTGTCACCTCTTTGAAATTTCTACGGTGCAAAGATAAGAAATACAAAACAACCCTGTAAATCAACAAGTTACTTATTTTTAAGAATATAAATATAGCCACTAATCCCTTTATTGATGCAGATTACGAGGAGAAAAGCAAGACTTTTATTTTGCTTGAAAAGCACCAAAATATAAATCTAAAAAATGCAATTTTTATCATTTTTTTAGCAAATTAGTTAAAATAGCAAGATTAAACTTACCAAACGTTTGGGATTTTTAAAGATAATTTATGCCATTTAAATTTGGTTCTTTCATTAAATTTATGTAAACTAAAATATAATCTTTTGTAAATTTCAATTTTAAAGTATAAATAAAATAGAGAATATTAATTGATAATTTTTGATTGTATTTTTAAAAATGAGAATCAAAATTGAGAAAATCTTCAATTAAATAATCTTCTGTATTTGTCAAAAAAATAATTATTTTTCAAATAAAACTACCTAAGTATATAGCATAAAAAAAACCGAAGCTTTATGCCTCGGTTTTTTACTATTTTTAATCATTAATAATGAAAAGAAATTATCTTGTAACTCCCTGGCTAGCGATCCAGTCTGAATATTTTTTTGCATTTATTTGATGTTGCTCATAAGTTGATGCAAATTCATGATATCCAAAACGATCTATACTGGCACAGAAATAAATATAATCATTCTTTTCAGGATTTAAAACTGCATCAACAGCTGTGATATCAGGCATAGCGATTGGTCCCGGAGGCAGTCCTATATTTACGTAAGTATTATATGGAGACCTCATAACCAAATCATTATAAAAAACTCTCTTGATCACCTGATCAAAATTATTATCTCTAAGTTTTAAAGCATAAATTACTGTTGGATCTGCTTGTAATGGCATTTCTAAACGCAAACGATTCAAATATACACCAGCAATACGAGGTCTTTCATCTTTTTTAACCGATTCTTTATGAACAATAGAAGCTAAAATTGTAGCCTGAACCGGAGTTAAACCTTGTTTTTTGGCTTTTTCAATCCTTTCAGCCGTCCAGAAATTATGGTATTCCTTAATCATTTTATCACGGAATTTCTCTGCAGAAGTATTCCAATAAATCTCATAAGTATTTGGGATAAACATCGCAAAAACATTTTCTTCATTAAAACCATTTTCTTTTAGAAAAGCCGGGTCTTTAATCGCTTTTATTAAAGATAAACTATCTGCTTCGATCTCTGCACCTACTCTTCCGGCAAAGTTCTCTAAACGTTCCTGGTTATTAAAAGATAATTTTACAGGAATATTGGCTCTCATTGCACGAACCAAATCGATATTATTCATGTCTTTTTTAAGTAAAAAACGACCTGACTTTACATTTTCAGGATAACTTCTTTTATTGGCTACCATTTCAAAATTGTCGAAATTCTTAATGTAAGGCGCTAATATTTTCTTTACATCTGTATAATTTGCATTTGAAGGAACGTAAACGTAAAGTTCCTTTTCTTCAAATTTAGTATTGGCACTGAATATTTTACTAATTAAAATAAATCCGTAAATCATTAAAACTGAAATTACGGCTACAGCAGTTATTGTGATGATTTTTTTTAAGCTCAAAGTATAAAGTTTAAATTTGTTTATTAATTAATTGAAAAATTGCTTCGTCTCGATAGTGGTTATTAAGCAAAATCCAATCTTTTTTGATTCCTATCTTCTCAAAGCCAAATTTAGTAAAAAGAGCTATACTTGCTACATTTCCTACATCTATATTTGCATACAACTGATGTAAATTTAAATTACGAAAAGAATACTTGATTAAAAGTTCTAAAGCCTCAGAACCAATATTTTGATTTCTATTTTCGCCTTTCTGGATAACAATTCCAACACCCGCCCTGTTATTTTTTGGATCAAATTCGAATAAATCAATTAATCCAATCGCCGGAAAATCCTGATCCTGACAGATTGCCAAACGCAATTGTTTGGCTTCGTAAATATCCTGTTGTGCATTTTCGAGATACTGACGAACTAAAAACCGGCTATAAGGTGTTTGTGTATTACTGACTTCCCAAATGCTTTCATCATTTTCCATTGCATAAACAAACTCCAGATCATTGGGTTCTAATGCGCGTAGATAAATATTTTCTCCTTTGAGTGTGATCATTAATGTATTTCAGATTTTAGATTGATGATTTTAGATTATTATTCTTGGAATTTGGAATTTGAATTTTTATATCTCTATTGTACCTTTAAAAACAAATTTTGCAGGACCAGTAAGGAAAACATTGGTAAAATGATCTCCTAATTTATCAAAAGACACAACAAGTTTTCCTCCTTCAACATTTAAGTTTATAGAAGTTTTATCTGTTTGACCTATAGCGTTCATTGCTATCGCCACTGCTGTTGCTCCTGTTCCGCAAGCCAGGGTTTCATCTTCCACTCCTCTTTCATAAGTACGAAGTGAAAAAGTACTATCATCAACTTTTTTCACAAAATTGATATTACTTCCTTTTTCTCCATATAATTCACCATAACGAATTGCAGCACCATTCTCTTTTACATTATAATGTTCTAAATCATTAACAATTTGAACATGATGCGGAGAACCGGTATCTAAAAAAGTATAAGACTCTTTCTTTTGTACTTCATCAACATCAATCATTTGCAATGAAATAATAGCATCATCGCCTACAGAAGCGTGATGCAAACCATCTGTTGCTATAAATGTAGCTTCGTTCTTAATCACGCCTAATTGGTTAGCAAAAGCCACTAAACAACGACCGCCGTTTCCGCACATTGAACTCTGATTTCCATCTGAGTTATAATACACCATTCTGAAGTCAGTTTCAGTATCATTTTCAAGCAGGATAAGTCCATCTGCTCCTATTCCAAAACGTCTGTCACACAGGCGTTCAATCAATTTAATGTCATCTTTTGGAAAGAAATCTGAACGGTTATCAATCATTACAAAATCGTTTCCTGTACCCTGATATTTATAAAATTCTATTTGCATTTTTTTTACATTAGTAATACAAAAGTACGAACAAAAAATTAATGAAATGTTAATCAATGTTAAAGAGCGTTAAACCATTTTATTCGTTAATTTTTTGAATTATTTTTACATGAAATTACATAAACATAAATTATAACAACTTAAACATATAATATAACTATGAAAAGACTTTCAACCTTATTTTTGGTTTCACTACTCAGTGGTGCTACTACACTTGGTGCTTACAAGTTATTATTTGAAAGCAACAATTCTTTTTTTGGAAGACAAAATTCTGTTGTAACTCTTGCCCCTAATTCGTTTGGAAAAAATGTTGCTTTATCTGCTGAAACGGTCGATTTTACAGCTGCCGCAGATAAAACAATTCACACTGTTGTTCACGTAAAAAATGTTTCGCGAAGAACAGTTAGCAACCCTATGCTAGAATTTTTCTATGGCTACGGTGGCCAACAGCAACAAGAGCAAGTTGGAACCGGATCTGGTGTCATTATTTCTGAAGATGGATATATTGTCACGAACAATCACGTGATCAAAGATGCTACAGAAATAGAAATCACTTTAAACAATAAAAAGTCATATAAAGCAAAATTAATTGGTACCGATTCTAAAATGGATATCGCGTTACTAAAAATCGATGCTAATGAAAAACTACCTTATACAGCCTTTGCCAATTCAGATTCTGTGAAAATTGGTGAATGGGTTTTGGCTGTTGGAAATCCATATAACCTAACTTCTACTGTAACTGCCGGAATTGTTTCGGCGAAAGCCAGAAATTTAGACACTAACGGAATCCAGTCTTTCATTCAAACTGATGCTGCTGTAAATCCAGGAAATAGTGGTGGTGCATTGGTGAATACGAGAGGAGAATTAATTGGTATTAATACCATGATTTCATCTATGACAGGTTCTTACGTTGGTTACTCATTTGCTGTTCCTTCTAATATTGCCCGAAAAATTATCGAAGATATTATGGAATTTGGAAATGTTCAACGAGGAATTCTGGGTGTCGAAGGCGGAGAATTGAACAGTACAGCTTCAAAAGAATTAGGCGTTACTGAAACCCAAGGCTTTTACATTAGTAAAGTTTCTAAAAATTCAGGTGCAGAAAAAGCAGGCCTTGGTAAAGGAGATATTATTGTAAAACTTGATGATCAAAATATTGCAACATATGCTGATCTTTCAGGATACATCAATACAAAACGACCAAATGATGTTGTCAAAGTAACTTATATTAAAGACGGCAAAACGAAAACAGTTCCGGTAACTTTGAGTAAAAATGAATTCTTTAGTACCGAATTTAAAGGAATTGAATTAGAAAATATTGATGCTGCCGACAAAAAGAAATTCAGAATTGATTATGGTGTAAAAATCAGAAATATCAACAATGAAAATTTAATGCAATATCAAAACGAATTACAAGGTAATATTATCCTGAGTATTGATAATGTAAAAGCAACAAATATCGAGACCGTTTCTAAACTTTTAAACAGAAAAGATGAAGGACAAAGTGTACGTCTTGAAATGATCAATAAAAACGGAGAAATCCTTAGAATTATTATTTAATCACAGTTTACAGTCGCAGTCTTCAGTCGCAAAAAACTGATCACTGAGACTGACACTGAAAACTCAAAAAAAGTCATCTTAGCAATAAGGTGGCTTTTTTTATTTTTCAAAAATAAATCATAAAATAGTTTACGAAATCGATTGAAATAGATACTTTTGCGCAAAATTTAAAAATATTCGTGTATTTATTTTTTCAATTTAATCAATTATGAGCAAAAAATCTTTGTACCAAAAAGAGGTATCATTACAAGTCGACCGAAGAAGAGCTGGTGTCGAATTAATTAAAATCATAAGCGATTTATGGTATGACAAATCCATTGAAATGGTTTTATTCAAAAATCAGTTATTGGATAAAAATGTCAGCGATATTATCAATTTGCATCAATATGCAGGTGAGTTTGTAGGCAAACCTATCACCATTTTTGATTCGGTTGAAATCGCAAAAGTTATTTTATCATTAGATCTTCCGCCTGCGAAATTAGATCTTGGAAAACTGACTTACGAATATCGTTTAGAAGATGAAAAATATCCTGATGCTCGATATTTTGTTTTCGAAAAATTGAAAAAAGCCAAATCATCTGAAGAAATCCAGCCTAAAGATATTGTCTTATACGGTTTTGGAAGAATCGGACGTTTATTGGCAAGAGAATTAATGTCTAAAACCGGAAAAGGAAACCAATTGCGACTGAGAGCGATTGTAACCCGTGATAAAAATGATGCATCTACATTAGAGAAACGAGCTTCTCTTTTGAGATATGATTCTATTCACGGCGATTTTCAGGGATCTGTGATTGCTGATCCAAAAAACAATGCATTGATTATCAACGGAACAACCGTACATATTATCACTGCAAATTCCCCTGAAGAAATTGATTATACCCAATACGGAATCAATGATGCACTAGTGATCGATAATACCGGGGCTTTTACTACTGAAGAAGCTTTAAAAAGACATTTAACATCACCAGGAACGAGTAAAGTTTTATTGACAGCACCCGGAAAAGGAATTCCGAATATTGTACACGGTGTAAATCACAACCAATATAATCCTGATGAAATAAATATTTTTTCGGCTGCTTCCTGCACTACAAATGCTATCACACCTGTTTTAAAAGCAATTGAAGATACATTAGGAGTTGTAAAAGGGCACTTAGAAACTATTCACGCTTACACAAACGACCAAAATCTGGTCGATAATATGCATAAAAAATACCGTCGCGGAAGAGCTGCAGCTTTAAACATGGTTATTACCGAAACTGGTGCCGGAAATGCTGTTGCAAAAGCTTTACCATCATTAGAAGGGAAATTAACTTCAAACGCTATTAGAGTACCTGTACCAAATGGTTCTTTGGTAGTTTTGAATTTAGAAGTTAAAAAAGCAACTTCGATTCCTGCCATTAATAAAATCATGAAAAAATATGCTCTTGAAGGAGAATTGGTCGAGCAAATAAAATATTCATTAAACAACGAATTAGTATCATCTGATATTGTTGGTACATCTGCTCCATCTATTTATGATAGTAATGCTACAATTGTATCCAAAGACGGAAAAAATGTTATACTATATATTTGGTATGATAACGAATACGGTTATAGCCACCAGGTAATTAGATTAGCAAAATACATTGCCAAAGTAAGACGTTTTACTTACTATTAATATAAAACCAAAACCAACCATTTATCTAAAACCATCAGGCCATGTCTGGTGGTTTTTTCTTAGAAACTACTCAACAAGATCTTAATGGCTTAAAACAGAATAGAACTTGTAGAATTATATAGGTAAAACAGTTGTACTCTTTACCTCAGAAATTACAAAAACAGTATTGATAAGAGAAACCTCCGGTAATACCGATAATTTTTTTTGATGAAACTGATGATAGCTTTCCATATCCGGAATGATAATTTTTAGCATATAATCAAAATTTCCTGAAACATAATTGCACTCTACCACTTCTGGTAAATCAAGAATTGATTGATTGAATCCTTCTGATGTGTCATAAGTTTGCTTCGTTAAAGTAACCTGGCAATAAACCGTAAGATTATTACCTAGTTTTTTCTTATTCAAAATCGAAACATACTTTTCAATAACTCCATCTTTTTCAAGACGTTTTACCCGATCATGAACAGGGGTTAAAGACAAATTTATTTTGTTTGCGATGTCTTTTAGCGTGTAGTGCGCATTTTCCTGTAAGAGACGTAAGATTTTTTTGTCAATTTCATCTAAAGCCATAACGAAAACGTTTTCTGTAATTAATAAAAATAAGTCATTTTTTCTCTTTCGACGAGTTTAAACACTCTCAAATAGAATATTTTTCTGTAAAAGTATTAAATAAAATAATATTTTCTTATTTATAGGTCCTTAATCCATAATAAATTCTCTATCTGTAGTTTTGTAAAAGAATCTCAACAAAAACAAAAAAATCCAACAAAAATGATAATAGGTGTTCCAAAAGAAATAAAAAATAACGAAAACCGTGTAGCTTTAACTCCTGCAGGAGTTTCTGAAATGAAAAAACACGGACATGTAGTTTATGTTCAGGCAACTGCTGGTTTAGGAAGTGGTTTTAGTGACGAAGAATATACAAATGCAGGTGCTGTAGTTTTAGCAACTATCGAAGAAGTTTACGCTATTGCTGAAATGATCATCAAAGTAAAAGAGCCAATTGCATCTGAATATCCACTAATCAAAAAAGATCAATTATTATTTACTTACTTCCACTTTGCTTCATCAGAGCCATTAACTCATGCAATGCTTGAGAAAGGTGCTGTATGTTTAGCTTACGAAACAGTAGAAAAAGCAGACCGTAGTTTACCATTATTGGTACCAATGTCTGAAGTTGCTGGCCGTATGGCTATCCAACAAGGAGCTAAATATCTTGAAAAACCATTAAAAGGAAGAGGAATTCTTTTAGGTGGTGTTCCAGGTGTACCTCCTGCTAAAGTTTTAATTTTAGGCGGAGGAATCGTAGGAACTCAGGCTGCAAAAATGGCTGCTGGGTTAGGTGCTCAGGTAACTATTATGGATTTAAGCTTGCCACGTTTACGTTATTTAGATGACATTATGCCTGCAAACGTAAATACTGAAATGTCTAATCACTACAATATTACAAAAGCAATAGCTACAGCAGATTTAATTGTTGGAGCAGTTTTGATTCCAGGAGCAAAAGCACCTCACTTAATCACTCGTGATATGCTTAAATTAATGCGTCCGGGAACAGTTGTTGTTGACGTTGCTGTTGATCAGGGAGGATGTATCGAAACTTGTACCCCTACAACACATGAGAACCCAACTTTTATCATTGATGATATTGTTCACTACTGTGTAGCGAATATGCCAGGAGCAGTTCCTTATACTTCTACTTTAGCTTTAACGAATGCTACTTTACCGTACGCAGTACAATTAGCAAACAAAGGATGGGAAAAAGCTTGTAGCGAAAACGAAGAATTGAAAAAAGGATTAAACATCGCTAACGGAAAAATTCTTTACAAAGGAGTTGCTGAAGCTTGGAATCTTCCTTTTAACGAAGAGTTAGTGTTAGCAAACGCATAGTGCTAACATTAAAATAAGTGCTTACTAAACACTATTTAAAGGCTTTTCTTAATTGAAAAGTCTTTTTTTTAGACATAAAAAAAACCTGTCACAAATTATGGCAGGTTTTTATTTTATCTCGAATAGTGAAAACTATTTTTTCTCATCTAATACTTCTTGCAACACTTTTGCTTCAGTCCCATTTGGAAAAGTAACTTTAATTTTCTGTGCTATTGTTGGAGCAATTTCAGTAATGGCTTTCTTATCATAAGATTCTCCCTTTTTAATATGCCATCCGTAAAAAATAGCCGGTACATGAGTATCATAGCTATAAGGTGTTCCGTGAGATGTTCCTGTAGTCGAATATTCAATATCTCCAGGCTTATCTATAATAACCAAATCTCCATTTTGAGTTACATCAAAACCTTTTGCAACAAAATTTAAATAATAGTCATTTCCTGAATTAGCCAATATTTCCTCTTCAGTATAAACCTTTTTAACTTGTGGCTGTGAAATCAAAAATTCTTTAAAGGCTTGTTTAACTTTTACTAAGTCTAACTTTTTATCTTTAATAATTTGCTTATTAAAGAAAACATTGAAATTTGAATAATTTAAGATCAAATCAACTCCAAATGTTTTAACAGAGAAATCCTGTAAACTCTTTTTCACATCTTTAGACGGATAATTATCTACATTATATTTTCGGTCTTTCAAATAAATCACGTTTTCAGCACCAGCGTGATCTGCAGTTAAGAAAAGTAAATAATTTCCTTTCCCTACAGTTTTATCTAAATAAGTTAAGAAGTCGGCAATAGTTTGATCCAATCTTAAATAAGTATCTTGTAACTCCATAGAACGTGGCCCTAATAAATGACCTACATAATCAGTAGAAGAGAAACTTACAGTCAAAAAGTCTGTAATATTATCTTTTCCTAATTCTTCTTTTTCAATAGCTTTCTTAGCAAATTCAGCCAATAAATCATTTCCAAAAGGAGTTGCTCTTAGAACTCCGGCATCATTCTTTTCAAACATTGATTTTAAATCATACGGGAAAACAGGAGCTGCACTTCCGTACAATTTACCCTCATAAGGATTATTGTCTGGTAAACTTTCGTTATACGTAGAAACAGGTTTATACAAATCCCAACCTTTATTAATGTAATGCATATAATGTTTCTCATTATTAAACTCAGTAACCCATTCCGGCAATTTTTCTCCGTAGAAAGTACTAGAGATAAAAGAACCCGTTTTACTGTACCAAAAAGCCCAATTTGCAAAATGACCCGCCGGTAAAATTGCACCACGATCTTTAAGGCTAACTCCAATAACTTTTCCCTCAAAATTAGTAGCCATTCTTACTTCGTCCGTAATAGTAGTACTTTGTAAATTCTTAGGAGACATTGCTCCTTCTTCAGCAGTACCATCACCTACCGTTTTTACACCTGCATCATCTGTACAATACACTTGCTTGCCAAGCATTCTGCTAAACCATTCGTTACCCACAATTCCGTGAGTCGCTGGTGTAGTTCCAGTGTAAATAGATGCATGTCCCGGAGCAGTATAAGTAGGCATATAATTATAATGCATATTCTGAAAAGTATATCCATTATTCATTAATCTCTTAAATCCGTTTGGCGAGAAATCATCCGAAAACCGATATAAATACTCCATTTTCATCTGATCTACTACAATACCTACCACCAACTTAGGTCGCTGTTGAGCACTTAAATTTGAAATAACAAACAATGTCAACAATACAATACTTTTTTTCATACTTCAATTATAATATTTAATACAAAAATACAGATTCACATTTAGATAGGCTAACCCACAATAATTTAAAACTTAAAAACGATTATAATTTAACAGAAATTATTACAGAAAATTACACATAAATTTATTTGGGTATCTCCGCTGCGGCGGACCCGGCTATCCGCTAAATCTTTTGCAAAAGAGGTTTTGGGCAGGCTTCGC